>CAJCJG010000065.1 GCA_903970625.1 Solirubrobacterales bacterium 70-9
GCCGATGGTGCTGCCCGACCGCTTCATCGACCACGAGTCCCAACCCCGCCAACTGACCGCCGCCGGCCTCGACGCCCCCCACATCGCCGCCGCCGCAACACAGGCTTTGGGGGGCGCCGTGGCGGCGGCCTGACCAATGGCCGCCCGGCCCCGCGCCGACCAGCGACTGGTCGATCTCGGCCTCGTCGAAAGCCGGGCGAAGGCGCAGGCTTTGATTCTCGCGGGAAAAGTGTTCTCCGGTACCCGCCGCGTCGAAAAGGCGGGCCAACCGGTCGCCGAGGATGCGGCGCTGGAGGTGCGCGGCCAGGACCACCCCTGGGTCTCGCGCGGCGGCGTGAAACTGGCGCACGCGCTGGAAACCTTCGGCCTGTCGCCGGCCGGTAAGACGTGCCTGGATATCGGCGCCTCGACCGGCGGTTTCACCGACGTGCTGCTGACGCACGGCGCCGCGCGCGTGCATGCGGTGGACGTGGGGCATGGCCAACTCGCCTGGAAACTGCGAAGCGACCCCCGCGTCGTCGTCCACGAGCGCCTCAACGCCCGCCATTTGACGGCGGCGACCATCGGCGAGCCGGTTCAGGTGCTGGTGTGCGACGCGAGTTTCATCGGGCTGGCGACCCTGCTACCGGCACCGCTGGCGCTGTGCGATCCCGGCGCCTGGGCGGCGGCGCTAATAAAGCCGCAGTTCGAGGCGGGTCCGGCCCTGGTCGGCAAAGGCGGCGTGGTGCGCGACCCGGCGGTGCATGAGGCCGTCTGCGAGCGCATCCGCGACTGGTGGAGCGCCCTGCCGGGCTGGCGCGTCTTGGGCATCGCCGAAAGCCCGATCACCGGACCGGAAGGCAACCGAGAGTTCTTGATCGCGGCCACCCGGAGCGGTCATTCCTCCGGCTGAGGCGGCGCTTCCAGATCGTGTCGCGAGACCTCCGCCAGCAGCGACCATACGCGGTCCGGTTTCATCGGCGCATCGTAATCGTTCAGCAGATGATCCAGTTCGTCGATCAGTTTCGCGTAGTCGGAATCGGTCATCGTCGTTGCCTCGTGCCGCCTTCGATGCCCTCCACTCAGCCGGGCAAAGATGGCAACCCGATGGCGGTGTGCGTCACATCGATGACAACACAGCCGGCGCCAGCGCCGCCGCCTTGGCGGACGGGTGGGACGGGTTGCGAAAGCGCAGCTCCCCCTCCGGCACCGCATCCGGCGGCGTCGCTCCCAGCAGTTCCAGGCGCGAGGCGCAGGTGACGGCGACGACCGAGCGGGCTTCCGGGAAGGTCAGGAATTGGCGCGCCTCGCCCTCCAACTCCAGCCGCTCGCGCAGATGGCGCCATTCGGCGCGGTCGGTGTCCTCGACGAACATCGCCAGGATACCGGGGCGCGTGCCGGTCAGGCGCGCGGGGGCGATCGCGGCCATGCGGCGGCGGATGGCGACCGCCACCTCGTTCTCCCGGCCCGCCCGTGCCGCCATCACGAACACGCCGCCGCCGGCCTCGGTAACGGCCAGATGCGCTTCGTGCCCGAATTCGCGGCGCAGGGACGAGAGCAGGCCGAGTTCGCCCGCCTGCGCGCCCGCCAGCATCAGCGGGTCGAGCCGCAGCACGGCTGCCTCGTCGTGGTCGGCGCGGCTCTGGCCCGCCAGCATCGTGCGGATGCGGTCGTGCAGGGCCGACAGCAAATCCTGGTCGGCCTCGCCGGCCCGCAGCCCCTGCGGCAGCGTCAGTTTCAGCAAATAGCGGCCGGGGTGGTTGGCCAGCCAACTCTGCAAGTCCGGATCGACGCGGTCCATCAGCCGCACCCAGGCGCCGCGATGCACACCCCGCCCGTCTTCGGCCGAGACCACGTCGCACGCGACCTCGGCCTGCACGCCGTCGCGCTCCAACAGCAGATCGTATGGCGCGCCCTCGGCCAGCCCCGCGAGCGTGACGGCAAAGCCGCGCGCGCGTTGCAGGGCGGCCGTCCGCATCAGATGGAACAGCGGGATCAGCGTGCCGTCGTCCGACAGACAGGCATGCAGCATGGTCCGCAGCCGCTCCCGCCCGGCTGGCGGCAGGCTGCCGTAGGTTTTGACGGTCTCCCGCGCCAGTTCCAGCACTCGCTGCTCGCCGGCGCCAAGCGCCCGGTCGATGCCGCGCGACACGCGGTCGAGCGACAATTCCAGCCCGTGGCGCAGCACCACCGCGCGCCGCACATGCGGGCCGGCGGCGGCGATCTGGGCGAATTGCGCCATTCGCCGTGTCCAGGCGCGGGTGCCTGCCAGTTTGATGAACGCTTTTGCCGTCGCCGTGCCGGAAGGAGCGGGGGTCATGGGGTGCGTCCAAAGCTCGAACGAGGCTAGCGCCTCCGACCCGACAAAATGTGACCGAGGTCACATTTTACGTATCGGGAAGCTACCTCGATCACGATTAGATCACCCATGCCGCAACGCGGCAAGTTGCTCTGGCGACACTCAGTTTCGCGGGATGCGCGCCTGCGTCGGCGCGTCAGGGTTCTGGGCGCGGTGGCGCAACAGATGGTCGGCCAGCACGCACGCCACCATCGCCTCGCCCACCGGCACCGCGCGGATGCCGACGCAAGGATCGTGGCGGCCCTTGGTGGACACCTCGACCTCGTGTCCCTGCCGGTCCACCGAGGCGCGCGGCGTCAGGATCGAACTGGTGGGCTTGACGGCAAAGCGCGCCACCACCGGCTGCCCGGTGGAGATGCCGCCCAGAATGCCGCCGGCATGGTTGGTGCCGAACGCGACGACGCCATCGCGCATGTGCATCTCGTCGGCGTTGTCCTCGCCGGTCAGCGCTGCGGCGGCGAACCCCTCGCCGATTTCGACGCCTTTGACCGCGTTAATGCCCATCAGCGCGCCGGCAAGGTCGGCATCCAGCTTGGCGTAGATCGGAGCGCCGAGGCCGGGCGGCACACCGTCGGCGACAATCTCGATCACGGCGCCGCACGAGGAACCGCGCTTTCGGATATCGGCCAGATACGCTTCCCATGCCTCGACGGCGCTCGGGTCCGGGCAAAAAAGCGGGTTTTCGGCAACTGCTTTCCAGTCCCACCGGTCGCGGTCGATGCGGTGCGGGCCGAGTTGCACCAGCGCGCCGCGAATTTTCACGTCGCCGAGGATTTTGCGGGCCACCGCGCCCGCCGCGACCCGCGCAGCCGTCTCCCGCGCCGAACTGCGCCCGCCGCCCCGGTAGTCGCGGATGCCGTATTTCAGATCGTAGGTCAGGTCGGCATGGCCCGGCCGGAATTTTTCCGCGATGTCGCCGTAATCCTTCGAACGCTGATCGACATTGTCGATGTGCAGCGCGATCGGCGTGCCCGTCGTCAGCCCCTCGAACACGCCGGACAGGATACGCACCGCATCCGGCTCCTGCCGCTGGGTGGTGAATTTCGACTGGCCGGGCCGCCGCCGGTCGAGCCAAGGCTGGATGTCCGTCTCCGTCAGCGGAATGCGCGGCGGGCAGCCGTCCACCACGCAGCCGAGCGCCGGGCCGTGACTCTCGCCCCAGGTCGTCACGCGAAACAGGTGGCCGAAGCTGTTGTGCGACATCAGTCGGTGACGGAAATGTCCGGCGCGTCCGGGTTCTTCATGCCGACGATGTGGTAGCCGCAATCGACGTGATGCACCTCGCCGGTCACGCCGCCGGCAAGATCCGAGAGCAGATAGACGCCGGCGCCCCCGACATCCTCGATGGTCACGTTGCGGCCGAGCGGCGCGTTGTACTGGTTCCAGCGCATGATGTAGCGGAAATCGCCGATGCCGCCGGCTGCTGCCAGCGTCCGGATCGGCCCGGCGCTGATCGCGTTGACGCGGATTTGCGCCTTGCCGAGATCGGCCGCGAGGTAGCGGACGGAGGCTTCCAGCGCCGCTTTGGCCACGCCCATGACGTTGTAATGCGGCACGACTTTTTCGGCGCCGAGGTAGGTCAGCGTCAGCACCGACCCGCCCGGCGGCATCATCGTCACGGCGCGGCGGGTAACGGCGGCAAAGCTGTAGCAGGAAATGTCCATCGCTTGCAGGAACGCCGCGCGCGGCGTGTCCACGTAGCGGCCGCGCAGATACTGCTTGTCGGCGTAGCCAATGGCGTGGACAAGGAAGTCGATCCGGTCCCAGCGTGCCGCCACCGCGTCGAAGGCCGCGTCGATGCTCGCGTCGTCGGCCACATCGCACGGGGCGAGCAGGTCCGATCCGACGCTGGCGGCCAGCGGCCGGACGCGCTTTTCCAGCGCGTCGCCCTGGAAGGTGAACGCGAGGTCCGCCCCTTGCGCCGCGCAGGCGGCGGCGATGCCCCAGGCGAGGGAGCGGTCGTTGGCGACCCCCATGATGAGGCCGCGCTTGCCGGCCAGCAGGGTGCCCCTGGCAGGGAGAGTCGCGGGATGGCCGTCGGGCATCTATTTTGGTCCTGAGTCGCTTGGCCGATACCCATGGGTGACATAGGCCCGTGCCCGACGGCAAGAGCGGGCAGCATCTTGGCGGTCTTGCGCCCCCAGTCCAAATACATTCGGAACGCAGGAGCACGCGATGCCGCCGCCCGAAGCCACCGACCCATTCGCCCTGTTCGACATCTGGTTCGCCCAGGCCGCGCAGTCGGAACCGAACGACCCGAACGCGATGACGCTCGCCACCAGCACCCCGGACGGCGCGCCCTCGGCCCGCATCGTGCTCCTCAAGGGGCATGACGCACGAGGATTCGTGTTTTACACTAACACGTTGAGCCGCAAGGGCGGCGAACTCGCGGGCAACCCACGCGCCGCATTGCTGTTCCACTGGAAAACGCTGCAACGGCAAGTTCGGATCGAGGGTGCCGTCGAATCCGTGACCGAGGCGGAAGCGGATGCGTACTACGCCAGCCGCCCACGAATCTCCCGGCTCGGCGCCTGGGCCTCGCTGCAATCGCAGGCTTTGCCCTCGCGCGCGGTCCTGGAACAGCGGCTGGCCGACGCGGAGCGGGAGTTTCCCGGTGATGATATTGCCCGGCCGCCGCACTGGTCCGGCTATCGCGTTCTCCCCGCCCGCATGGAATTCTGGCAGGCGGCCGAGTTCAGGTTGCACGACCGCACGGTTTTCACCCGCGAGGGCGGCACCTGGTTGGCCGGCAAACTGTTTCCGTAGGATTGAAGCGGGCAGGCATTGTGCGCAGGGCGAACGCCGCCCAATGTGTTAAGAATGCTTCCCGTAGTGCGAGGGTTAGCCATGACAATCCGGAAACTGCTGCTGCCGCTGCCCGGCGCTGCGGCCGGGGACGCGGCTTTGGCGACGGCGCTGCAAATCGCCCGCACTTGGGACGCTCACCTGTTGGTGCTGCATGTGCGGGTCGATAGCCGCGACGTGGCGCCGCTGGCCGGCGAGGGACTGTCCGGCGCGATGATCGAAGACATGATGACCGCAACCGAGGCCGAGGGGCAGGCGCGCGCCCGGGCGGCGAGGACGATGTTCGAGGCGGCGATGGCCAGCGCCGGCGTCGCAGTGGGCGACCCGATGCCGCACAGGGGCGACGCCCGCGCGCCGTCCGCGAGCTTTGCGGCCATCGCGGGACGGGAGGAGGATCTGGTCGCGCAGCAAGCGCGGCTGGCCGACCTGACGGTGGTGCCGCACACCGAATCCGAGGACACCTCGTCGTCCGAGGCGCTGAACGCGGTGCTGTTCGATTCCGGCCGCCCGGTGCTGGTGGCACCGCCCGCAGCGCCCGCCCCGTTCGGGCGGAGGATCGCGCTCGCCTGGAACGGCACGGCCGAGTCGGCCGCCGCTGTCACGGCGGCGCTGCCTTGGCTGGCGCGGGCCGACGCAGTCCGCATCCTGGCGGCCGACGACTATCAGCGGCGCGGCCCGGCCGCGGCGGACCTCGCCGCCTACCTGGCGCTGCACGACATCGAAGCCGAAATCGCCACGTTCAAGCCGGTGGACAAGGATGTCGGTGCCGGCCTGCTGCACGCGGCCGGAGAATTTGGTGCCGATTTGCTGGCCATGGGCGCCTATTCGCACAGCCGGCTGCGCCAATTGCTCCTCGGCGGCGTCACCCGGTACGTGCTGGAGCATGCCACGCTGCCCGTGTTGATGAACCGCTGACCATGTTCGGCGTGGCCGACGACGCGGTCGTCGAGGCTATCGGCACCTACGTCAAGCTGATGCGCGCCTACCGGTCGGTCAGTGGCCGCATCGAGGCGCTGGTGGGCGCCGAGGGGCTGACGCTGACGCAGGTGGGCGTGCTGGAGGGCGTACTGCACAAGGGTCCGATGACGCACCGCGAACTGGGGCGGAAGGTTCTGACCAGCGCCGGCAACATGACGGACGTGGTGGACAAGCTGGAGGGGCGCGGCCTGGTCCGTCGGGTCCGTGCCGACGCCGACCGGCGGCAGGTGCGGGTGGAACTGACCAGTGCGGGCCGCGCGCTGATCGAAAATCTGTTCCCGCGCCACGCCAAGGACATCGCCCGCGTCATGTCGGCACTCGACGACGGGGAATTGCGGCAACTGGGCGCATTGCTTCGCAAGCTCGGCATTGCTGCCGCGCACGACGATGAAGTGCCGCACCTTGTCGGCTCGGAGGGCGACACCCACTTCACCGCCTGACCGTTCGATGTCGAACGATATAGGAGAGGCAGATGATTCAGGTCCAACCTTTCGAGTCTCTGGGCGGCTTTCGCAACGAGTGGCTGAACGCCAAGCACCATTTCAGCTTCGGCCACTACCACGACCCCAAGCGCATGGGCGTGGGCGGCCTGCGGGTGTGGAACGACGACGAGATCGCACCGGGCACGGGGTTCGACCCGCATCCGCATCGCGACATGGAGATCGTCACCTATGTCCGCCAAGGCGCGATCACCCATCAGGACAGCCTCGGCAACAAGGGCCGGACGGAGGCGGGGGACGTGCAGGTGATGCATGCCGGCACCGGGATCGTCCACGGCGAATACAACATGGAAAGCCAACCCACGCGCATCTTCCAGATCTGGATTCAGCCCGCCCAGCGCGGGGTGAAACCCGGCTGGGGCTCGCGCAGCTTTCCGAAGGGCGGCGCCACCACGCTGACGGCCCTGGCCGACGGCCGGCCCGGCGCCGACGGCTCGGCCCTGCCGCTGTATGCGGACGCGGCGGTGCTGGCCGGCACGTTGCAGAAGGGTCAATCCGTCCGCCAGCCGCTGCGCCCCGGCCGCGTCGCCTATCTGGTGCCGGCGACGGGTTCGGTGACGGTCAACGGCGTCCCGGTCAACACCCGCGACGGCGCGACCGTCAGCGGCGAGACGGACATCGAGATCGTGGCGACCGAAGACGCCGAACTGGTCCTGGTGGACGTGGTCGGCTGAGACGATCTTCTGTCTGGGTGGGATGCCCTTGGGCGTCCCACCCAGACAGCCTCGACATCACCTCGCGCGCGAGCGCAGGGCGCGGCATCGTTGACCTCGCCCAAATCTTTCTGTTGACTCGGAAATTCGACAAAGCACCTTTCCATCGCCCGGATCGGTGATGGTCGATTTGGTCCGCGCCGTGACCCCGCCTTCGGAACGGTGACGGTTGTGGGGCGGCACAGGGGGCGCGCTCGCGCGCCTCGCACGTCCTTCTCAACTCTCACGCAAGCGCCCGGAACCTTCATGGCAGACGACCTCCGCTACTGGCTCCAGGGAAGGGGCACGCAGAATTTCGGGGACTTCCTGTCGGCGTATTTCCTTCGATACCTGTTCTTGCCCCTGCCTAGCTCCGGCCGCGACCTTCGCCTTGTCGGCAGTTGCATCGACGACTGGTTCGTGGAGCCGCCGCCGCAGTTGCCTGACGGCGGGCCGCTGGAGGGGGCTGGTCCGATTTTCTGGGGCTGTGGGCTGCGCACGGAGAATGGACTGAGCCCCGAGCGGCGCAGCGCGGCCGAGATTCTGGCAGTGCGCGGCCCGCTGACCCGTTCCGCCCTCCGGCTTGGCAACACCGTGCCCATCGGAGACCCCGGCTTGCTGTTGCCGGCCTTGCATCCGGGCGACATCCCGCGCCGCCGCACCGGAGCCACCCTGCTCATACCGCATTTCCACGACGGCCGCGGCGACGCCGACCTCATAGCCGCCACCGGCTGCTCGGCTGCATTGCGGCCCAACGTCCCCAACGACCTGACTGCGGTTGGCGAGTTCATCGACCACATCGTCGCCTCCGAGTTCGTGCTCTGTGGCTCGCTGCACGCCGCCGTCGTGGCCGCCGCGTATGGCCGGCCGTTTGCCTTCTGGGACAGTGGCGACATCGACCTTCCCTTCAAGTGGCAGGATTTTGCCGCCTCGATCGCCATTCCTTGTGAGTTTCAGCCGAACCTCGCGGCAGCGCAGGCGCATTACGAGGCGGAGATCGCACCGTCCGTGCGAATCCCGGTGCTGTGGCCGCTGCTGGTGGCCGCACCATTGCCGGTACGCCCCGACGCTTTCATCAAAGTCGTTGAAATGGATATCGCGCGCCACGGTCTGGTTGCCCTGGATGCGGGCGTATCTTCCCGGGGCGCCAGCCGGCTGCGCGATCGTCTGGAGGATATCGCCGCCGCGGCCAAGGCAGCCGAACAATTGGCTGCCAAGTTGGCGGCTCAAGCCGAACACGAACAGCAATTGCGCGAGCGCGTGGCCGCCCTGACAGCCGTCGGGGAGCGGCTTTCCACGGAGCTGGCAGAGCTTGCAGCACAGGAAGAAGAACGTCGCCGCGAGGAATTCGTACGGCTCGAACGTCTGGAAACCCAGCACACCGAGGCGGTCCAGCGCGAGATGCGGTTGCAAGCCGAACGGGACACATTGCAGGCCGCACTGCACGACCACGACCTGGCGCGCGCCCAGCTTGCCAAGCTGCATGGCGAGGTCGGGCAACTCAATGGCGAGGTGGCGAGGCTACGCGCCCGCGAGGCATGGCTGGCGGGCGAAGAGGCGCGGTTGCACGAAGCGGTGCAGGCGCGCGACTTCGCCCTCGCCGCCGCGCGGGCGGATGTGGCGGCTCGGGCGGCACGGCTCGACAGCATTTTGCGCTCTCCGATGTGGCGGGCGATGGCACCGTTGCGCGCCCTTGGAAGGCGCGTGCCATGGGTTCATTCGGCGTTGCGCCGCCTCCGGCGGCTGGGTTGGTCGATCCTGACGATGCAGGTGCGTCGTCAACTGGAAGCACGACGCCGAATCCGCGACCAAGTGGCGCTCCTGCGGGAGTCGCCGCTGTTCGACGCGGCCTACTACCTCGCGCAGCACCCGGACCTGGCGCCGGGCACCGATGCCGTGCGGCACTACGTCTTCGCCGGCGCGGCCCTTGGATATGCTCCTAACCCGCTCTTCGACGGCCGTTGGTACACGGCCTCGTATATGCAGACCGTCGCAACAGGTCTCACGCCCCTGGCGCACTACGTCGCCGAAGGTGCGACGAGAGGCAATGACCCGCACCCCTTGTTCGAGACGGCATGGTATGCAGCACAGAACCCCGATGCCGGCCAGGGGGGCGCGGCTCTTTTGCACTATTTGCGCGTGGGTGCGGTCGCGGGCGTGCCACCCAACAGATTGTTTCATCCGTCCGGATATCTCTCGCAATACCGCGATGCGCGGGAATCCGGCCTCGACGCCTTGCAGCACTTCATTCGCATCGGCGCGGCGAAGGGCCATCATCCCCACCCGCTGTTCGATACCGCGTGGTATGTCGCCACCTATCCGGAAGTCGCTGCGAGCGGAATGAACCCGCTCGCCTACTATCTGCGCGTCGGCGCGGGGCGCGGACACGATTGCACGCCGTTGCAGCGGCGCATCGCCGGCCTTCGCCCTGATCGTCCGCTGGCCATGGCCACCCGCGACGACCCGGAAGCCAGCATCGTGATTCCCGTTTACGGCAATTGCTTCGACACGCTGCGCTGTCTGCACACCGTGGCCGCGCATTCCGGCGACTGGGTCGGCTACGAAGTGATCGTCCTCGACGACGACCCCGCCAATCCCGTGGCGTCTTGCCTTACCGATATCCCCGGCCTGCGGGTTGTCGCCAATGCCGAGAATCTCGGCTTTCTGCGCAACTGCAATCAGGCGCGCACGTTGGCCCGAGGCTGGCACATCGTCTTTCTCAACAATGACACGTTGGTCGGCCCCGACTGGCTGGATCCGCTGCTTCGCCTGGTGCGCAAGGACCCGACGGTGGGGATGGTCGGCTGCAAATTGCTGAACGCCGACGGCACCGTCCAAGAGGCCGGGGGCGCCATTTTCCGAGACGGCTGGGGCTATCCCGTCGGGCACGGCGACGATCCGCGCCAGCCAGAATACAACTACGTGCGTGAGGTGGATGTCGTGGTCGGCGCCGCCTTCCTGGTGCGGCGAGACGTGTTCCAGTCGCTGGGCGGCTTCGACGAGCGGTACGCTCCGGCGTTTTACGAGGAGTTCGACCTTGCCTTCGCTGTCCGCAAGGCCGGCTTCAAGGTCCTCTACCAGCCTCGCAGCGAGGTGACGCATCTTCGCGGTACGTCGTACAGTGCGGACACGCGCGACCGGCAATCGGCCGAGAATCATGCCCGGTTCTGCGTCAAGTGGGCGGCCGAGTTGGAGACGCGGTACGAGGCGGACGCGGGCCCATTCCTCGCGCGGCAAGCCCCCGGCGATGTCGGCACGATCCTGATGATCGACGACAAAGTGCCGGAATACGACCGACACGCCGGCGGGCTCACCATCTTCCAGTATATCAAGCTACTGCGGAATCTCGGCTTGCGCGTCGTCTTCTGCCCGGCGGA
The DNA here is from genome assembly GCA_903970625.1 of Solirubrobacterales bacterium 70-9. Classification (GTDB taxonomy): domain Bacteria; phylum Pseudomonadota; class Alphaproteobacteria; order Acetobacterales; family Acetobacteraceae; genus CAJCJG01. The sequence goes on from CAJCJG010000065.1 coordinate 10,691, forward strand.
TCTCATTGCGCGGCAACCCTACACCGCCACTCTGCAAGATCTCGGGGTCGAGGTCCTTTACGCACCCACCGGCTTGGCGCAGTGGTTGGCCGCCTATGGCCGCCATCTCACGGCGGTATGGACCGCGCGCCCCGATGTTTCAGCCAGCCTGCTGGACCTGATCCGCGCGACGACCGATGCCAGGATCCTGTATTACCTGCACGATCTGCACTACGTGCGAGAAATGCGGCGCTATCAGGTGGAGGGCAATCTCTGGGCGCTCGCGGAATCCAATCGCCTGAAGAAACTGGAACTGACAATCTTCCGCAAGGTCGATTGCATCATGACTCCCAGCGCCGAGGAGGTCAAAGTCCTCGACAGGGAGGTGCCGGGCGCGCAGGTGCGCCTGATACCCCCCTATCTGTATCCCAGCCCCACCAGTGTCGGCCCGACCCGCGACGCGTTCGCCGCGCGGCGCGACGTCCTGTTCGTCGGCGGTTTCAAGCACGCGCCGAATGTGGACGCGGCCCTTCGGCTGGCACGCGATATCATGCCGCTGGTGTGGGCCGAGGCGCCGGATGCGCGGCTCATGCTGGTTGGCGACAGCCCGACCGAGGAGGTGAGCGCATTGGCCGGCGAGCGGGTGGAGGTCACGGGCTATGTCCCCGATCTGGCACCCTATTTCGGGCGGGCGCGCGTTTCGGTCAGCCCCTTGCGCTACGGTGCCGGTGTGAAAGGGAAGATCGTCGGCAGCCTGGAGGCCGGCATCCCGGTCGTGACCACCGCCGTCGGCAACGAGGGCATCGCCCTGGCCGACGGTGTCGAAGTCCTGCTGGGCGAAACGCCGGATGCCTTGGCGGCCGCCGTGCTGCGGCTGCTGCACGATCCCGATCTCTGTTCGGCGATGTCCGCCGCCGGACTGGACGTGATCCGCCGCCGCTTCTCGGAGGATGGGGCGCGCGAGGTCATGTTGCAGGTGCTGGGAATGGACATGTGCCGCGTGTGCGGCAAGATGTCCTTCGGCAAGAGCAATTTCACCGATTCGCAGCGCGGCAACTGGAGCGAATTGTTCGCCTGTAGCGCGTGTTACGCCCTCAACCGCACCGAGGCACTGGCCGACGTGTTGCTGGCCCCGCATCGTGGCAGCGGCGCCAACTGCCTGCGCGCGGCGATCCCTTACATGTCGCACATGCGCATTCACGAGTTTGGCTTCGTCGGCCCGGTGGCGGAGCAATTGCGGGCGTGCCTGCTTTTCACCTGCTCGGAGTATTTCGACGACGTGCCGCCCGGCGATTTCGCCGACAACGGTGTCATGTGCCAGGATCTGCAAAACCTCACCTTCCGCGACGACGAGTTCGATCTGCTGATCAGCCAGGACGTGTTCGAGCATGTGCCCGATGCCGAACGGGCCTTTCGCGAAACCCATCGCGTGCTGAAACAAGGTGGGCGGCACGTCTTCACCGTGCCCTTCAATCGCCACGCCGAGACGACGGTGGTGCGTGCCGAACTGACGGCGGAGGGTATCCGCCATCTGCTGCCGCCGGAATATCATGGCGACCCGCTGCGCAAGGAAGGCGCCTTGGCATTCCGCACGTTCGGCCGCGACCTGATCCCTCTGCTGGACCGGCTCGGCTTTCACGTGACGCTGCACGAGCGGCTGATCCCGGATGTTCCGGGCGGCTATGTTGCTGTGTTCAGCGCAATGAAGCGGTAGATGCGGCTCGGCGCGCGGCGATGTTGAGAACCGCTTCCTCCCACCGCGGCGCCAGGGCATCGGGGCTGTAGAGTGCCGCGCGGCGGAGGCCCCGTTCGCGCATATCGGCGAGCTTGCCCTCGTCGCGCGGCAGATCCACCGTGCGGGCCAGCAACCGAGCGAGCGCTTCCTCGTCGTAGGGATCGAAATACTCGGCTGCGTCGCCATAGACCCAGCGATGGACGGGAATGTCCGAGGCCAACACCGGCGTGCCGCACGCCATTGCTTCGGCCCCCGAATAGTCGAAGCCTTCGGCGCGGCTCGGCGCCACCACGCAATGCGCCATGGAATACAACATCCGCAACTCGCGCAGCGGTACGCCGTTCACATGGTAGGTGCCCTCGCGCACCAGCTTTTTCAGCTCCGCGAGTTCGGTGTCCGACCGCCATCCCGGATTGGCCACGATCAGGAGCTGCATCGGCTGCTTCGCCATGCGCGTGGCGATTTCGAATGCGCGGAACAGCTTCAAGTAGTTCTTGCGCGGCTCCAGCGTCGAGACGGCCATCAGCAACCGTGGCACCTCCCCCCGCTCCGATGGCTTGGTTTCGGTGACGGCGCTGGCGCGGCGCTGGAGGACGGCGCGAAGCTCGTGCTGCGGCCGCACGTCCGGGCGGTATTCCGGCGCCAGCACGACGGGAATGGTATGCACGCGCTTCTCGGCGTCCGGGAACAAGCGCAGCAGGTCCTCTCGCACGGGCTCGGAATCGCAATAGAAGCTCGCGCCGTCCGCCATGTTCCGCTGGAGCATCCGTCCGTGGCTGAGCGCATGCGGCCATGGTTCGCCGACGGTATGCGGGCTGGTGAGCGGCAGAGTGTCGTAGTAGCGGATCATGGTCGCGGTGCTGCGGGACAGTTTGTAGGGCGAGACCGAACCGGCAAAAAAGACATCCCAGTCCTGGCTGTCGATCCGCCGCTGAAAGATCCTGGGAAACAGGCTCAGTGCGCGCGCGTACTCGTGCCCGAGTTCGGTGGCGAAATACTCGGCTCGGCCCAAAAAGCCACGGTCGCGAGAGGCCAAAGTACGATCGAACAGCTTCATCCAGAGATAGTCGGCGAACATGTCCGGGTCGATTTTCAGATCCAGTTTTTCGCGCCGGAACATCTCGGTCAGCACGAGATAAGGCCGGAAAATCCTCCGCTTGATGAAGCCCGGCATGGCGTTGAAGCCGGGCTTCCAGTGCGTGCGCTTGATCTCCTGGCTGATCAGCACCTGGGTCTGGACCATCACGGCCTCGAAGGGCGTGCGCGGTTTCGTCCTGCGTGAGGTGTAATGGATCCCGGACGCCAGACCACCGAAGCGGCGGAGCGGGAAGCCCGAGAACATGGCGAACAGCAGCCGCATTTCTTGCGGGATGCCTGCGAAGCCCTCGTAGCACGGCCGCAGGTCCATCATCACGGAGGGGCCACCCGGAGTAAAATTGGGGAGGCCGGGAAAAGCGCCTTGGGCGATGGCGGGGTGGCCATAGGTCACGGCACTCGTCATGGCTGCTTCTGACGCCTCGCGCAACTGGCGTTCAGTGCCAGGGTCGGCGGACCCGCGGGCGTGTCGGCACGAGCGCCCCATCCTCGCTGGCCAGAAGGTTGGGGTTCAGGAACGGATCCACCTCCATGGCGTTACCCCAGATATCCCGCATCAAAGCCTGCTCTCGCAGGAAGCGAGCCAGCTTCGCTGGGTCGGATGCTTCGGTGCCACGGGTACTGCCCTCACGATGCCGCAGAACGGCATACGGTGTCCACACCACCCGCAGACCTGCCGCGCGGACTCGCAAGCACAAATCGACATCGTTCCAGGTCACGGCCAAACGCTCGTCCATGCCGCCGACGGCGTGGAATACCTCTCGTCGGATGGCCAGGCACGCCCCCGTCACGGCCGACAGATCGCGCACGACGGCAAGCTGGCCGTCGTAGCCGGCCGACTCCCGCTGCGCGCCGCGCCCGACATGGGTGGCCGCCCCGCCCGGTCCCAACAGAATCCCGCCATGTTGCAGCGTGCCGTCCGGGTAGAGCAGCCGCGCGCCAACGGCACCCACGTCGGGCCGCACGGCGTGCGACACCAATTCTCGCAACCAATCGGCGTGCAGCATTTCGGTGTCGTCGTTCAGCAGCAACAGCACATCGCCCGTCGCCTCGGCGGCGGTCGCGTTGTTCAGCGCAGCAAAGTTGAAGGGCCCGGGACGCGACAGCACCCGGACGCCAGGGAGGGCGGCCAGTCGAGACAGGGTTTCCAGGGCAGCGGGGTCCTGGCTCCCGTTATCGACCACCAACAGCTCGATGGCCGGGTAGTCGGTGCGTTCCAGGAGGCCCGCGACGCATGCCCCCAGCAGTTCCGGCTGGTCGCGCGTCGGGACGATCACGCTGACGAGCGGGACGGGTTCGGGGAGGGCGAAGCGCGGGCGCGGCCACCTCGCATCCGCGATGGCCAACAGCCCGGGCGCGGTGCGGGGCGGGGTCGCGGCCGGCGCCGGCCAGTCCGCCCATCGCGTGGCCCGGTGGCACAAGACCGCCGGCAGATGCAGGATGCTGCCCGGTGCGGCCACGGCACAGGTGCGCAGAACCAGATCGTACAACGAAAACGGTTCCAGGTCGGTGCGCACGTCGCCGAGTCGGTCCAGCAACTCGGCGCGATAGACGGCAAGCTGCCCGATGCTGTTGCCTGCGAGCAGGGGGTCGGGCGAGAAATCGGGCTTGAAGTGCGGGTCGCGCCGTCCGCCGTCGTCGCACGAATCCTCGTCGCTGTAGAGCAACTGTGTGTCGGGATGTGCGGCAAACGCTGCCACGACCTCGTACAGGGCGGTGGGCGGGAGCAGGTCGCCAGGGTCGAGGATACAGACCAGCAGGCCGGAGCGCGCGGCCAGCGCCGTGTTGAGCAGCCCGCCGGCGGACGGCACGTCCAGCAGGCGAATCCGTGGGTCCGCCGCCGCAAGCTCCGCCAGGGTCTCGCGTGGCCAACTGGAGAACAACCGGTGGCTCAGCAGCAACTCCCACCCGGTATAGATTTGGCGGCACAGGCTTGCTGCGGTTTGCGTCGCAGCTTCGGCGGTGGTGTCGCCAACCGCCATCGCGATGGAGATTCTCGGGCCGGACATCGGCGGGATTCGCGCCAACTCCGCCGCGCTCGGGCTATCGTACTGCGCCACCCACTGCCGATAACCGATCGGATCGTCCGTCGGCCCGCTCATCGAGCGACGCTCTCCGAAAACTCCGCGCAGGTCGTCTTGGCCCCCAAGTGAGGCTTCGTTTGGAAACAATCGAATCGCCTCGTCGCCCCGGCGAAGGCCGGGGTCCGGGGCCGCGCGAAAGACGGAGCGGGCGGACACGGGAATCCGGCCTTCGACGGAATGACGAGAGGGGACCGCTTATTCCCAAGCGATTCCGCAGCGCCGACACGTCCTCGCGCGCGTAACGAGTACAAACCGATATGGTCCCCCACCTGCGCGCCTATGCCCCCGACACTGGAGATCGACTTCGACGCCGAAGTCGTCATGGTGGCGCAGAACAGCCCATTGGGCTACCCTGGCGCAATTTCGAGCAATAAAGGAACACAGTTATGGAAAGCCTGGAGGCTTATTGGTCCGAGGGGTTTCCTCTGGTCGAGGGATGGGTCGATACAAGGTTGCTCGAATGTCTGCGGATGATCGATTCGATCCAGCGCGATGCCGGAATTACCGGACAGATCGGCGAAATAGGCGTCTATCACGGCAAGTTGCTGATCGCACTGGCCCATCTCGCCGATGCCGGCGAAAAGGTCACGGCCATCGACGTGTTCGACGATCAGGCCAGGAACCTCGATGGTGCCGGCATCGGCAGTCTCGACCGCTTGCAGGACAACATCCGCCGCTTTGGTCCGACCGAGCGGGACTACGCCTTCATCAAGGCCGACAGCATCGCTTTGACGCCCGCCGACAAGACCAAACTGCACGAGAGCAGGGGGCCCTTCCGTTTGTTCTCGGTCGATGGCTGTCACACCGCCGAGCATACCTGCACCGACCTATTGACCGCACAGGATTGCCTCGGGTCCGGTGGCGTGATCATCCTCGACGATTACATGCAGCCTCATTGGCCCGGCGTGACGGAGGCGGTGAACCTGTTCTACGCCCGGTATGTTCCGCGCGTGAAACCGTTTCTCTACTGCTCTCACAAGCTGTTCTTCGTCGGGTACGGCTGGCACGGCGAGTTCGAACGAGCCTGTTCGGGCCGGCTCGGACCACGCCATAACGTGAAAGCGACGGAGATGTTCGGCAGCCGCGTCGTTTCGATCTATCCGTAGCCGTGGGCGCAGCGTTTGACGCAAGCGATGTTATCCATCTGCGTCATCTGCGGATAACCCTGCTTCCTTCATCTTCCCGGCGGCTGGAGAAAAAATAACCGAAATATGTCAGATCTCCCTTGCCCAGCCACCGTCATCCAGATTAACATGATGGGGTGAAAAACACCCCCATCCTCTCCCCGGCAGATCGATTCAACGCATTTCTGTTGATGCTGATCCAGGCCATTGTCGCCCAGTCCGGGGGAAAACTCCCGGCGCCGCTGGTCGCGATGATCGAGGCGCATTTTCGGCGCATGGGCGAAGATTTCGCCCGCCTCGCCGCCCAAGTGGAGAAAGGGGAAGTCTCGTCCCGCCAAGAGCGCCGGACCGGGCTCTCGCCCAACATGGCCCAAAAACTCCCTCTCCCCCTGTGGGAGAGGACAGCGGAGAGGGGTCACTCCGCCCGGAAACGGGAGCCCCAAACACTCCGAACCCAACCTCCTCCCAAAACGAGAGACGACCTAAACACCGCCACTGGACCCCCAAAATTTCCGGCCCAAAGAGCCCGCGCCCTGGCATGCCCATTTTGTTACGATTTCAAAACATTATCCGGCGACGGCTGCGCTCTCTAGCCGCTGGAGGGATGCCGTGGCCGGGTCCGCCATCTCCGCGATATGCGCGTGGTGGGTGAACAGGATCGTCTGCGTCGTCTGCCCGAACTCCGCCAGCACGCGCAGCGCCGCGCGGGCACGGCGGTCGTCGAAATTGACCAATAGATCGTCGGCGATGAACGGCAGCGGGTCGGCGCGCAGCGCGTGGCCCTCGATGGCGGCGAGCCGCAGCGCCAGATAAAGCTGGTCGCGCGTGCCCTCGCTGAGCCGGTCGGCCGGGCATTCGGAATTGTCCGGCCGCACCGCGACCAGGGTCAACGTGCCATCGTCCGCCTCGTCCACGCTCAGGCGGTGGTAGCGGTCCTCCGTCAGCCGCGCGAACAGGGCGCCGGCGCGCGCCAGCAGCGGCCCCTGTTGCTGGCGGCGAAACCGGTCGATCCCGGCCCGCAGCAGTGTGTGGGCGAGGCGGAGGCGCCGGTATCGCTCGGCGATGTCCTTCATGTCGGCCAGCGCATTCGCCATCGCCTGCGCGGCGCCGGCCGCGTCGTGCCCCCGCTCCATGTCGGCCAGTGCCGTGCGCAGTTCTGTCAGTTGCCCGGCGAACGCCGCATTTTCGTCGGCGATCTCCCGCAGCCGCTGCTCGATGCGATCAAGCCGCGCCGGCAGCGTGTCGAGATCGACGCCCTCGGCTTCGGCCGCGAGAGCGGGCAGCGGCCGGTCCTCCCGCAAAAACTCGGCGTCGCGCTCGGCGATGGTTTTGGTCAGCGCCGCGTGCGCGGCGGCGCGGGCAATCGCAGCCTGCAACTGCGCATCGTCGTCGGCGCCCGCCAGCGCGCGCAGGCCGGAGAGTGTGGCTGCCGCCTTGTCGCGCGCGTCCTTCGCGGCCGAGAGGCGCTGTTGCGTCTGCGCGCGCTCCCTGCCGATTCGCGCCCGCTCGGCGGCGGCGGCGCGGGTCTGCGCCAGCCGTTCCGCAAGCGCGCGCACCAGCGCATGCGGGTCGCGCAGATCGGGGGCGAGGTTCGCCAGCGGCGCGGCAGCCGCCTCGAACCCGCCGATGGCCGCATCCATCTGCGCCACCCGATCCTCGGCCGCACGCCAGTCCGTGCATAGCAGTTCGATCCCGTTCCACACCTCCAACGCCTGCTTGCCGTCCTCCA
>CAJCJG010000066.1 GCA_903970625.1 Solirubrobacterales bacterium 70-9
GCGGCGGGCGAAATCCGCCCAGTCGATTCCGACATTATCCTCGAAATACAGGTCCGGCCGGATGCGGATATAGATATCAGCATCGCCCGCGTGTTGCAGCGCCAGTTCGTGCGAACGCCACCAGGAATAATACATCTGCACGCTCGGCCGCTGGCCCAGGAAGCGCGGCTGGTTGCTGTCCTCGATCTCCAGCGCAACCGGGTTGTAGAGCTGCCGAATATCGTCCTCGTCCAGCGCGTCCGAGGATGTCACCGCCGCCAGCAACGATGGGTATTGCACCCGGATATATTCGAACCCCTGTTCGCCCAGCGTGCGCACATAGGCGGGCAGGAAATGGCCGGAGAAGGTGCGCCCGGCGGAATGCGGCGCCCAGGGAACGCGGCGTCCCACCTTGTTCCAGAGATGCGCGACATAGACGGTCTCGCAGGTTTCCAAGCCAAGGCGGTGCCAGGTGGCGAACGCTCGTTTGTAGCCGCGCACCTGGGCCGACAGTTCGACGCACACTTTCGGTTTGCGGGTCAGTATCGGCGGCATCGCGCCGACACGCCTGCGCGCAACGATCGCGCGCAGCGCCCCGGCCGCGCTCTCGCGCGGGCTGTCCGCCAGTGCGGAGAAATGCGCCTCAATGTACCAGAAGATGCGCTCGTAGGCGTCGCTTTTCATCAGATCGGCGGTCAGCAAAAGATAGAACAATTCGGCCGCATGTTCTGGCAGCGAGAAACGACCGGCCACAAAATATCCGACGACCGCCTTGAACGCCGAGCGGATGCGCGCGATGCGGGTCGGCCCACCATCGTAGACGGCCGAATCTTCGTCAGCGAAGTAGAACAGATTGTTGAGCGGGTTTTCCTCGATATCGGCAGCGGCCCACCGCGGCAGCAGTTCGATCATCAACGCCGCGTAATCGTGCTCGCTCAGCACATCGCCAAAATACGAACCCATGGCGGCGCGCAGAAACAAATCCAGCTTGGTGCGATCCAGCGTGGCATAGACCGCGCCCAGCCGCGGCCGAACGTTCGCGGGCACATCGGTTGAGTTCATCAGATACCGCACGACCCAGATCGACCAGAAAATCTTCGGGTCGCGCGCGCGCGTCTTGAACACCCAAGCCACAAACAGGTCGGCGCCCGGGTTCTCGTGAAAGACGTGGAACAGTTTGGCGGCGGCCATCGAAACCTGCGCCGGATCGAGCCAGGTCAAATCCGCAATCTGTTCCCAGACCAGCTTCGCCAGCCCGAAATCCCGCCGACGCAGGCAGACATCCACGATGTCCGGCAGCCCCCGCGCAGCCGGCTCCAGGAGCCGGATCGCCTCCAGCACGGTTTCATCGCTGAGCGCCGACTCATCCATCACCTTGATGGCGCGGAACCTGACCCGGAACGCGAGCCGGTAAAACGGCGTATCGACTTTGACGCGTTGCAGGACCGCAGCGGCGGCCTCTGCCGATTCCGGCCAGCGCGACTGTTCCTGGAGCATCCACAGCCAGTCCTGATGCACCCAGTTGTCGTTCGGGAAGCGGGCGAGCGCATCCCGGAACAACGCCTCGGCCTCGGCACGGCGCCCCAGCATGTGGGCGGCCTTCGCGCCGATCACGTAGCCATGCGGTTTGTCCGCCTTGACCTGTCTCAGCTCGGCCGACAGCCGTTCCGCGTCCACCCAGTCGCCGCGATTGAACGCCAGATGCGCGCTTCCCATCAGGGCGTCGGCGGCGCCAGATACGTTCGTAACCCCTTCCGGCATCAGCAAACCCGCGCCCCCAAATCCCGCCGCCGGCGTCCGCCGAGCGGGCGGCGGCTATACCGTGCCTGGCGCTGCCCATGCAAGCATCGCGGCATCGCCGGCTAATCGCGAACCAGTTCGAACCGGTCCACATCGACCAGCCCCATATCGGTGATCTTCAAATGCGGGATCACCGGCAGCGCGAGAAACGCCAGTTGCAGAAACGGCTCGGACAGCGGGCAGCCCATGCTTTGCACGGCGGCGCGCAAAGTCTCCAACTGGCGGGCCACGGTCTCGAACGGATCGAAACTCATCAGCCCCGCGACCGGCAGCCCCATCTCCGCCAGCACCGCCCCGCCGCGCACCGCGACGAAGCCGCCGCCGAGCGCGATCAGCCGGTTCGCCGCCACCGCCATGTCGGCATCGTTGCTGCCCACCACGCATAAATTGTGGCTATCGTGCCCGACCGAGGAGGCCAGCGCGCCCTCGCGGATGCCGAAGCCGCGGACAAACGCCCGTCCGACATTGCCGTTGCGCCCGTGCCGTTCCAGCACGCACACTTTCAGCAGATCGCGCGACGGGTCGGCGTGGCGCAGCCCGTCGCGATACGGCAGTTCGGCATATTCGCGCGGCGTGATGATTTTTCCAGGCACAATGCCGATCACCGGCGTGCCCGGGCCGCTGCCGGGGGCCGCGAACACATCGGCCGAGACGGGCGCCAGCCGGATGGAATTTCGCCCCGGCGCGGCCGGCAGCACCCGTCCGGCAAAACTCTCCGCCGTCACCACGCGCCCGCGCCGGATCACCGTCGCCACCGCGCACGTCTCCAGATCGTCGAGCAGCAGCAAATCGGCCAGATATCCCGGCGCCACCAGCCCGCGATCCCGCAGGCCGAAGCCGCGCGCGGCCGACCAGCTCGCGGCGCGATAGACGGAGGCGACCGGCGCGCCCAGTTGAATCGCCCGCCGCACCAGAAAATCCATGTGGCCTTGTTCGGCGATGTCGAGCGGATTGCGGTCGTCGGTGCAAAGCCCCAGGAACGGCGAGGCGAACGGTTCGATCAGGCCAGCCAGCGCCTCGATGTCTTTCGAGACGGTGCCCTCGCGGATCAGCACCTGCATGCCCTTGGAAATCTTCTCGCGCCCCTCGGCGAGCGACGTGGTCTCGTGGCAATTGCGCACGCCGCACGCAAGATACGCATTCAACTTCTTGCCGCGCAGCAGCGGCGAGTGGCCGTCGATATGTCCGTCTTCGAACGCCGCCAGCTTGTCGAGGCAGTCGGGATCTTTGCCGAGCACGCCGGGCACGTTCATGAATTCCGCCAGCCCGATCACCTTCGGATGCCCCCGGTGCCGCACCAGATCGACTGCATCGAGCCGCGCGCCCGACGTCTCCAACGCCGTCGCCGGCACGCAGGACGAAAGCTGCACCCGCAAATCCATGACGGTGGTCAGCGCGCTGTCGAGAAAATAGCGCAATCCTTCGTCGCCGAGCACGTTGGCGATTTCGTGGGGGTCGCAAATGGCCGTGGTGGTGCCGCGCGGCAGCACACAGCGGTCGAATTCCCCAGGCAGCACAAGCGTGCTTTCGCAATGCACATGGCTGTCGATGAAGCCCGGCACCACGATCCGCCCGTGCGCGTCGATCTCGGTCGTGCCCCGGTAGCTGTCCTGCGTGCCGACGATGGTATCGTCGCAGATCGCGATGTCGCCCGCGTCGAGCGCGCCGGTGACGAGATTCAGGGTCCGTGCGTTGCGGATCACGAGGTCGGCGCGTACGTCCCCCAGCGCCTGATCGATCCGCCGCTCCAACCGCCGCCGCGCCGCTTCCGCCGCCCCCGCCTGCATGGCCGTGCCCCCGCTGTGCGGCCCAGTGTAGCGCCGGACGACCCGCCCGCGTCATGTGCTTCCGGTGACGATCGACGCCTATCGATCGGATATAATCGGCAACACAAAACGATTCATCACACTTTATGAAGTGTCTGACATTTCATAATCCAACCGACATTTCATGAGTTGCAATCGTATGTGGCGACCGATACGGCTGAATTCATCAGAGTCAAGAGCCGCAGGAGCAGCACTACATGCCGAATGTGACAGTTCTGGGCGCCGGCGATAAAACGATTTCAATTACGATTGGAACTGCCCAAAACGCCGAGTTGGCTCAACGGATTCTGGACGTTGTTTCCGACGAGGTGTCGGATGGCACCATCACCCCCTTCACCTACGACGGCATCGGCCCGCTCAAGACGCCGCCGGGACCGAACGAACTGGTCGTGACCGGCGCGGGCGCCGTGTCGCTCGCCGGCACCACGCGCGCGGTGATCGACATCGCACCCGGCCCGCTGCTGCTGTTCGGCGGCACCGCCGCCTCGCAGGT
>CAJCJG010000067.1 GCA_903970625.1 Solirubrobacterales bacterium 70-9
GCGAGGCGGGCGAAATCTTCGCCCATGCGCCGGAACTGCGCCTCGATCATCGCGACCAGCGGCGCCGGGAGTTTTCCCCCGGACTGGGCGACGATGGCCTGGATCAGCATCAACAGGAAGGCGTTGAACCGATCTGCCGGGGAGAGAGAGGGGGTGTTTTTCACACCATAAAGTTAGTATGAATGTCTGCGTCGGGGCAAGCAAAAAAGACTCGGTTCGGGAGAAAAATGCACCAGCCGTTCGAAAACCGATGGGGCGCAGGTTTCCCCTCACAGGCCTGGCAAGAGCGGTTCCTGACGGGCTTGCTGCCGCTTGGCGACCAGGTCGTACGGATCGGAGAGCGGCACACGGACGCGCACGGATAGCCGAAGGTCCGTGAGCGGCTTGGCAGCAAGATAGGTGCGACCGCGCTTTTCCCCCTTCGGCTCCAACAAGCCCGCTTCGGACAGCCGTTTAAGGTCGCGAGACGCTCCAAATTCGGTCAGTTCGGTCTCGCGGCGATATCTCTGATTTGTCAGTCGCAGCCCCAATGCCGCATCGAACAGGGGAACCGCAGCCCGATCGGGCAGTTTGTCGCGTTGGACGATTGCCAGGATGCCATCGAAAAGCTTTTCGTATTCCTCGTTCCGGCGGATGAGAGTGGCGGCCTGCTGATAGTGAGCCTTCAAACAGAACCGCACCCAAGGTCCAGCATCGCGCCGAGGGTTCCACGTTCCTTGTCCGGTCAGGCCGAGGATATCGTAATATTCCTGCGTGTTCCGCCCCAGCCATTCCTCGATGCTGGAAAACACGGGATGCAGGAGTCCGTCCTTCGATAAAACCAACGTCTGTAACGCGCGGGACATTCTGCCATTTCCATCCTTGAACGGATGGATCATGGTTAAATTGAGATGCGCCATGGCGGCTCGCACGATGGGTGGGACTTCGTTTTGAGCGCTGAGGCTTTCGACGAGTTCCTGGCACAGGCCATCGACCAACTCGACATCGGGCGCCTCGTAAACAGTCTCCCCGGATCGCGTATCGACGATGAAAATCGGCCCCTGCCTCCACTGACCCGGCCGCTTGCTCATGTCGAAGCTCAGCATCATAAAATGCATACTTTTGAGAAACTGCTTGCCGAATTCAAAATATTCGTCCTGACAGGCCTGCATGACGTAGGTCAACGCATCGCGATAACCCTTGATGGCGTGCCATGTTTCCGTCCTTTCGTCCAAGGGTGCTTCGTCGTCCACGACCGCAACGGCGTCGTCGATGCTTGCGTTGTATCCCTCGATGCTGTTGGACCCCTGAACGGCCCGCGCAAACGTCGTACGCCTCAGTGATCCGAACCACCGTTTGGGATTGTGTTGGGTAAAGGATCGCAACCGATCCCGTTGGCGGGCAATCAAATCCATCACGCTGTCGTCGGCGCCGGTGAGCGGAGGGGGCTGATAGATCATGCAATAAGGCAATTACTGGTTGCGTAATTGCCAATTTATAATTGGCAGTCTGCCAATGTCAATTCGCAGGACGCCCGCACGCACCCGGGCTCTCGGCCCCCGCAATTGCGCTGACCACCGCCGGCCCGTAGAACATCTGCACAGAGCGTTCTCGCGCCAAAATCCTCCATCCGTTGCGGGTTGTCATGCCGAGCTATCAATACGTCTATGTGATGAAGAACCTGACCAAAGCCTTCCCCGGCGGTCGCGAGGTTTTTAAGGGCATCACGCTGTCCTTCCTGCCCGGCGTCAAAATCGGCGTGCTCGGCGTCAACGGCGCCGGCAAATCGACGCTGCTCAAAATCATGGCTGGGATCGAGACCGATTACGGCGGCGAGGCGTGGGCGGCCGAGGGCGTGCGCGTCGGCTATCTGGCGCAGGAACCGCACCTGGACCCGGACAAGACGGTGGCCGGCAACGTGCGGATCGCGTTCGGGGAACTGTCCGCCGCGCTCGACCGGTTCAACGAGATTTCCAACCTGTTCGCCGAGCCCATGGACGACGAGCAGATGAACACGCTGCTCGCCGAACAGGCGGAGTTGCAGGAAAAGATCGACCACGAGGACGGCTGGGAACTTGACCGGCGCATCGAAATCGCGCTCGACGCGCTGCGCTGCCCGCCGCCGGACAGCCCGGTGACGAACCTGTCGGGCGGCGAGCGGCGGCGCGTGGCGCTGTGCCGGCTGCTGCTGGAAAAGCCGGACATGCTGCTGCTGGACGAGCCGACCAACCATCTGGACGCCGAAAGCGTGGCGTGGCTGGAAAAGACGCTGCGCGAGTTTGCCGGCACCGTGCTGGTGATCACCCACGACCGCTATTTTCTGGAGAACGTGACCAACTGGATTCTGGAAATCGAGCGCGGGCGTGGCTACCCGTTCGAGGGCAATTACTCGTCCTGGCTCGACCAGAAGCGCAAGCGGTTGCAGCAGGAGGAGAAGGAGGAGACGGCGCGGATGCGGGCGCTGTCGGCCGAGCAGGAATGGATTCAGTCCACACCGCGCGCGCGCCAGACCAAGAACAAGGCGCGCATCCAGAAATACGAGGAGTTGTTGCAGCGCAGCCAAGATCAGGTGTCCGGCGTCGCGGAAATCGTCATTCCGCCCGGCCCGCGCCTCGGCGGGCTGGTGATCGAGGCCGAAGGGTTGCGCAAGGCGTACGGCAACCGGCTGCTGATCGACGATCTGAATTTCAAGCTGCCGCCGGGCGGCATCGTCGGCGTGATCGGCCCGAACGGCGCCGGCAAGACCACGCTGTTCCGCATGTTCACCGGCCAGGACACGCCGGACGCGGGCGAACTGCGCATCGGCGAGACGGTTCACATGGGCTACGTCGATCAGAGCCGCGACAGTCTCGATGCGACCAAGACGGTGTGGGAGGAGATCAGCGGCGGGACAGACGTGATCCATCTCGGCAAGCGCACCGTCGCCTCGCGCGCCTATGTCGGCGCGTTCAATTTCAAAGGCTCCGACCAGCAGAAGAAGGTCGGCATCCTGTCCGGCGGCGAGCGCAACCGGGTGCATCTGGCCAAGATGTTGAAAAGCGAAAGCAACGTCATCCTGCTCGACGAGCCGACCAACGATCTGGACGTGGACACGCTGCGGGCGCTGGAAGAAGCGTTGGCCGAGTTCGCCGGCTGCGCCGTCATCATCAGCCACGACCGCTGGTTTCTGGACCGCTTGGCCACGCACATCCTGGCGTTCGAGGGCGACAGCCACGTCGAATGGTTCGAGGGCAATTTCCAGGCCTACGAAGAGGACAAGCGACGACGGCTGGGCAGCGATTCGACCGAGCCGCACCGGATCAAGTACCGACCGCTTAGCCGGTAGGCACTTTCCGTCATTCCCGCGAAGGCGGGAATCCACGCGCGTGCATCGGTGGTGTCGGTGGTCGTTCGCGACGATTTGGGGGCGCGTGGACCCCCGCCTTCGCGGGGGTGACGGGAGTGTGCGGGATCATATCGGACCAAAAATTGCCGGACAGAAACTCCGATGAACCCCACATGGTCCGTGCAAACCGGGCGACTGCTGCTGCAACCGGTGTGGGGCGGCGATCTGGCCGATCTGCAACGGCTGAAGGCCGATCCGCGCGTGTTCGCGGTGATGCTCGGGGGCGTCCGCTCGGCCACGCAGACGGCCGAGGAACTGGCGGCCGACATCGCGTTCTGGGGCCGCCACGGCGTTGGCATGTGGACGGTGCGCGACCGCGAGGCGCTGCATTTTCGCGGCGTCGTCGGCATTCTGGAGCGGCCTGACGGGCGCGGCATGGCGCTGCGGTTCGCGCTGGTGGCGGGGGAACAGGGCCACGGGTTCGCCGCCGAAGCAGCCGGCGGCGCGCTGCGCTTCGGCCATGAACGCGCGGGCCTGCGCCGCATCGTCGCCGTCGCGCGCGAGGACAATTTCGCCAGTCGCACCGTGCTTGGCGCCGTCGGCATGGGGCAATGCGACGCCTTCGACCGCGAGGGGCGCCGGATGCTGGTTTACGAAAGCCTCAGTCGGCCGCGCCCGGGGTTCCCGGCCTGAACATCAGCCGCACGCCGCGCACGCCGCTGCTGTCGGCCATCATCGACTGGTTCGGCACCCGCCGCCCGCGCTCATAGACGATCATGCTGTCGTAGATGTGCATCGAGAGCGTGGCGGCGGTGAACGCCGTTGGCTGGAACGCGCCGCGCGCGTATTGCGCGTGCAGCTCGTCGATCTGCGCCTTCGCGGTCTCGATAAAACTGCCCTCGCGCCGGTAGCCGCCGCCGAATTCCGGCCAGTAGGCCGTGTGCAGATCCTCGACCACGTACACCCCTGTCGAATCGAAGCCGGGATGATAGTACAATTGCGCGAAGGTCTGGTGGAGGTGCGCCATGATGTGGCTGCCGTCGTCGATGACGATCTGCGCCGGCCCGAACTCCGCCAGCACACCGTCGAGGAACGCCCGGTCGGTCTGGTCGCCGACGCGGATCGCCGTCAGATGCTCCTCGTAAGCCTTCGCCTTGACGTTGCTGTCGATGCCGACGATGCGCGCGTACGGCCCGAAAAACCGCCGCCACATTTGCAGCGAACCGCCGTCGCCGACGCCGATTTCGATGATCGTGACGGCCTGATTGCGGAAGCGGGCGAAGTGCCGCTCGTAGGCCGGGAAATACTGGTCCCATTTGTGGATCAGTCGGCCGCGATGCTGATGGAAATCGGACCAGAGGCTCATCGGTTTCCTGCGTGCTGGCGAAATGCAGCGCCTGGATAGCCGGGATGATAGGAGCGCGAAAGGGCGTCAGCCGGCCTTGGTCGGCGCTACCTGGGTCAGCGCCACGACGTTGCCGAGGCTGGATACCATGTCGGTCGGGATCAGCACCGTGGCGCCGCGATCCTTGTTCATTTCGTATAACAGGTTCATCTGCCGCAACCGCAGCGCCGTGGGGTTGGTGTCGTAGAGTTTTGCGGCTTCCAGCACCTGCCGCGCGATTTCCTGCTCGGCGGACGCGAGCGTGACCCGCGCGTCCTTCTCCCGCACCGCCTGCGCCTGCCGGCTCATCGCGTCCTGCAATTCCTTCGGGATCGCCACGTCGCGGATTTCGACGCTGACGGCGGTCACGCCCCAGGTGACGGTTTTCGCGCTGATCGAAGATCGCATTTTCTCGTCGGCCGTCTGCCGGTCCGACAGCAGATGCTGCAACTCGGTCGAGCCGATCATCTCCCGCAGCGTGGTCTGCGCCACCCGTTCGATGGCCTCGCGGAAATTGGTGATGTTGATGGCGGCGGCGCGCGCGTCCGTCACTTGCCAGAACACGATGGCATCGACGCCCACCGAAATCGTGTCCCGCGTCAGCGCCTGCTCGGCGGTGATGCTGGTGGTCTGGATGCGGTTGTCGATCACCACCGTCACCTGCTCGATCAGCGGGAAGACGAGGTACAGGCCGGGGCCGCCGAGGCGCTGGAAACGGCCGAGGCGCAGCACCACGGCGCGCTGCCATTCGTTAGCGATACGGAAAGACCGCAGCAGGATAAACACAACGGCGGCGGCGGCGACCAGGACCGGCAGCGCTACGAAACTTCCTTGCATGGCGCCCGGCTAACCGGGTTGCGCCAGTTGTTTGCGCATCGCGTCCATCAATGCGGTCACGCTGTCGCCATTGTGCGACAAGAACGATGCATAGTCGCTGCGCTGGGTCAGGCGCAGGCTGGTGCCCTCGGCGATCACATCGACGATGCGCGGGCTGCCGCTGCTGGCGCTGACCACCCATTCGACATTGGCCGGCGCCACGTTCGGGCGCGTGACCACGGTGGCGACGCCGACGGTGCCGCCGTCGCGCGGCGTGGCGCGGCCGATCGTGAACGTCACGCCCTGGAAGTCGCCCAGCTTGCCGGCGATGTTCTTCAGCAGCACCTGATGAAACAGGTCCAGATATTGCTGCTGCTGCGGCGGTGTCGCGGTGCGCCAGAAGCGGCCGAGGCAGAAGCGGCCCACCTCGTCCACATCCACCACCTTGTCCACGATCTGCTTCAGCTTGGCCTGCTTGTCTGCCGTCGCCCCCGCGCCGTTGACGACGGCTATCAGGTCCTTGCCGGCCTGATCGACGAACGCGGTCGCCTGTTGCGGGGTTTGCGCGGCGGCCATCCGTGGCAGCAGCCCGAGGCCAAGCACGGCCGCGGCGGCGAACGAGGCGGTGAGCAGGGTACGTCGGGTCAGCATGTCCATCGGCGGTATTGGGTCTCTCGGGGGAATTGTCACTGGGCGGGCTTGCTCGGATACCAGTCCGGCGTGGTCGCGCGGTTATCGGCCTTGGCCGCCGCGATTTCGGCCTCGCGATGCTGGCGATACAGGCTGCGCACGGTCGCATACGGGTCCAGCGCCTCCGCCGTCGCCTTGTCCAGCGAGTCGAACAGGCTGGCCCGCACGTCCACCAGGGTCAGGCCGTAGCGGCCATAATTGGCGTCGGTGATCGCCGCGCCACGCACCCAACTCAGCGGATCGAGCGCCACGTCCACGCCGTAACCGCTGCTGTCGCGCGGATTGCCGGGGCCGAGGATGGGGAGGAAGAGATAGGGTCCCTCCGGCACGCCCCACAGCGCCATCGTCTCACCGAAATTTGACGGGTGGTACGGGTAGCCCCAGCCGGTCGCGACGTCGAACACGCCGGCCACGCCGACGGTGGAGTTGATGACGAACCGCATCAGCGTGTCGCCGGCGCGGCGCGGCTTGCCCTGCATCATGTCGTTGGCGAGCAGCACCGGGCTGTTCAGATTGGTCAGCGCGTTGTGGACGCCGGTGCGAACGACCGGGGGCACGACCCAGGTGTAGGCCAGCGCCACCGGCTTCAGCAGCACCGCATCGATGCCGTTGTTGACGGCGTAGAACACGCGGTTGGTCGGCTCCAGCGGGTCGTTGGTCTGGTTGAAATCCGCCACCGCGTCCGGGTCGCTCGCCGGTGGGGGTGTAGCGCATCCGGCGACGCCCGCGAGCATCATCCCGGTGGCACCTAGCAGGACCAGCCTTGTCATCACGTCCATCCGCACCCCGAACCCGCTATGGCCTGCCAATCTCGCCCGGCAGCATTAAGGCACGACCCTGATACTTTGTTAGGGCTGCGAGGGCGACATGTTCGATGCGTGATCCTCCGCAAGGAGGGGAGGCACGGAGGAGGCAGCTCTTGCATGGGCACATAAAGATATGTTTATAACTCTGGGCAAGCTGGGAGCCGCCCGATGATTCACGCCGACGCGCTGCACGCCTCCACCCTGGCGCCGCTGGAACGCTGGCTCACATCGCCCCGCGTCAGCGGCCTGCCGGACCAGTCGGCCGCCGCCGCGCCGCCGGCGCTGTCGTTCGAGTTCTTCCCGCCCAAGACGGAGGGGCTGGAAGCGCAGTTCTGGGCCTGCATCAAGCGCCTGGCGCCATTGGCCCCCCGCTTCGTCTCCGTGACCTACGGCGCCGGGGGCACCACGCAGGGGCGCACCCACGCGCTGGTTGCCCGGCTGGCGGCCGAGACGACGCTGCCGCCCGCTGCCCATCTGACCTGCGTGGGGGCCACGCGCGAGGAAGTGGACGAGGTGGCGCGCCGCTACTGGGCGGCCGGCGTGCGCCACATCGTCGCCCTGCGCGGCGACATGCCCGGCGGGGTGGATTACGTCCCGCATCCCGGCGGCTACGCCTACGCCGCCGATCTGGTCGCGGGCCTGCGCCGCGTCGCCGATTTCGAAATTTCGGTCGCGGCCTATCCGGAGACCCATCCCACCGCCGCCAGCCCCGCCGCCGACCTCGACAATCTGAAGCGCAAGCTGGATGCCGGCGCCACCCGCGCGATCACACAATATTTTTTCGACACCACGACCTATCTCCGCTTCCTCGACCGGGCGCTGGCCGCCGGCATCACCGCGCCCATCGTCCCCGGCCTGCTGCCGGTCTCCAACTTCGCGCAGGTCGCCAAATTTTCGGCCGCCTGCGGCACCAGCGTGCCCGCCTTCCTCGGCCGCATGTTCGAGGGCCTGGACGACGATGCCGAAACCCGCCGCATGGTCGCAACCGTCGTCGCGGCCGAGCAGGTGCGGCTGTTGCAGGCCAACGGGATCGACGAGTTCCATTTCTACACGCTGAACCGGCCGGACCTCGTGTACGCCATCGCCCACATCCTGGGCGTTCGTCCGAAGGCCCCCGCCACCGTCTGAGGCTTGGCGCCCAGGCTGGTGCGACCTATCCTGCGGCTATGGCCGATATCCCGCTCCCTGAAGCCGGCCCACGCGCGATGCACGACATCGGCGGGGTGTCGCGATTGATCTGCGAACCGGTCGATCCCTCGCCGCACACGCTGACGGAGTTCGACCGCGAGGTGGACGCGATCCGCCAAATCCTCGGCATGAAGCAGATCATGTCGGTGGATGAGCTGCGCCGTGGTATCGAGGCACTGCCGGAGGCCGACTATTTCCGGCTCGGCTATTACGAGCGCTGGATCGTCTCGATCATGGATAACTTGCTGGAAAAAGGCGTTTTTTCGGAGGCCGAACTGGGCGAAGCCCTCAAGCCATGATCCTCGCGCCGGGCACGCGGATAAAAGTCCGGGACGACTGGCCGGAGACGCGCGGGCCGTGCCATCTCCGCACGCCCCACTTCCTGCGCGGTGAGACCGGCACCATCGTCCGCCATCTCGGCGACTTCCCGAACCCCGAAGACCTCGCCTTCGCCCGCGCGGCCGCCCTGCTGCCGCTGTATCATGTGAGTTTCGCGTCGTCCGCCATCTGGCCGGAACCGCATGAGGGCGACGAGATTATCGCCGAACTGTACGGCCCGTGGCTGGAGGCCGCATGAGTGCCCTTCTCGACATCGACAGCGAGCACCTCCTTGCTGCCCTGAAAAAACTGTTGGCAGCCAAGGGCATCGCCTCGCCCGAGAACATTGCCGACCGCATCGCCGTCACCGACGCCGCCTCGCCCGCCCTGGGCGCCCGCATGGTGGCGCGAGCGTGGCTGGACCCGGAATACCGCGCGCTGATGCTGCGAGACGGCACGCGCGCGGCCGAATCGCTCGGCATTGTCATGCGCGGCGCACCGCCGCTCGGTGTGATGGAATGTACGCCGGATACTCACGCCCTGATCGTCTGCACGTTGTGCTCCTGCTACCCGCGCGCCGTGCTGGGCTACCCGCCGTTTTGGTTCAAATCCGCCGCTTACCGCGCCCGCGCCGTGCGCGCGCCGCGCGCCCTGCTCGCGGAATTCGGCACCGTGCTGCCGGACTCGACCCGCATCCGCGTGATCGACAGTACCGCCGACTATCGCTGGATGGTTTTGCCGCTGCGCCCGGCGGGCACCCAGGATTGGGACGAGGATCGGCTCGCCGCCATCGTCCGCGCCGGCGACATGGTCGGCGCGACACAGGTGCGCGCCTGATCCGATTTCTTCTGCCTGCTATCCTGCTGTTCGCGTCGCATGCGTTCGCGGCGGCGGTGGAATCCGACACGTTCATGGTTGTGACCGCGCACCATCTCGCCTCCGAGGCGGGGGCTGAAATCCTGCGCGCTCGCGGCAACGCCATCGACGCGGCGGTGGCCATCGGCTACGCGGAGGCCGTCGTCGATCCCTGCTGCGGCAACATCGGCGGCGGCGGTTTTATGACCGCCCATCTCGCCGACGGCCGCGACATTTTTCTGAATTTCCGCGAAACGGCTCCGGCCGCCGCCACGGCCGACATGTATCTGGACCCGTCCGGCAACGTCATCCGAGGCGCGAGCGTCGCCGGCTGGCGGTCGGTCGCGGTGCCGGGGACCGTTCTGGGCCTCGACACGGCGCTCGCCCGCTACGGCACGCTGCCGCGCGCGACCGTGATGGCCCCCGCCATCCGCCTCGCCCGCGACGGTTTTGTCCTCACCAAAGCCGACACCGACATTTTGGACGCGGGCGCCCTGAACGCCGACCCGCAGGCCGCCAGTATCTTCCATCGCCCCGACGGCAGCAGACTCCGCCCCGGCGACAAGCTGACCCAGCCGGCCCTGGCCGACACACTTGCGGCCATCGCCGTGAACGGTCTGGACGCCTTCTATCACGGCCGCATCCCCGCAGCCATCGAAGCGGCCTCCCGCGCCGCCGGCGGTTTCCTGACCGCCGCCGATTTTTCCGCGTATCGCGTCACCGAAACGTCTCCGGTTCGCTGCACCTATCGCGGCTACGACATCGTCTCCGCCTCGCCGCCCTCCTCCGGCGGCGTCACGCTGTGCGAAATTCTGAATGTGCTGTCCGGCTACGATCTGCATGGGATGGGCTTCCACACCCCCTCGTCGGTGCATGTGATGGCCGAGGCGATGCGCCACGCCTATCTCGATCGCAACACGCTGCTCGGCGACCCGGCGTTCGTGACAAACCCGCTGGAGTATCTGCTGTCTCAGGACCACGCCGCCGCGATCCGCGAAAGAATTGGCGAACGGGCGACACCCTCCAGCGATCTCGCCCCCGGCACTGCCCCGCACGAAAAGCCGGAGACGACGCATTATTCGGTGATGGACGCGGCCGGCAATGCGGTTGCCGTCACCTACACGATCAACGGCGGCTTCGGCGCCGGCGTGATGGCGCCGGGTGCCGGCTTCCTGCTGAACGACGAAATGGACGATTTTACCCTGAAGCCCGGTGTACCCAACATGTTCGGGCTGGTCCAAGGCGAAGCCAACGCCATCGCCCCCGGCAAGCGCCCGTTGTCATCGATGGCGCCGACCATCGTGCTGCGGGACGGGCATGTGGCGATGGTGGACGGCTCCCCAGGCGGCTCCCGCATCATCACCATCGTGCTGGAAACCCTGCTCAACATCATCGACCACGGCATGACCCCGGCCGACGCGGTCGCCGCCCCCCGCCTGCATCTGCAATGGCTGCCGGACGTGCTGTTCGCCGAGGATGCCGCGCTGACCTACGAGACGGCCGATCTGCTGCGCTGGATGGGCTACACGATCAGCAAGCAGCCGCCGTGGGGGGCGGCTGAACTGATCGTGGCGGGGCCGGGGAAGAAGCTGGTCGGCGCGAACGATCCGAGGCGGCCGGCGGGAGCGGCGGTGGGGGAATGAGCGACGAACCGGACCGACGACCGACTGGCACGATGACGGATGACGAGGTGCCTGCTGCCCTTGACGCAGCTTCGCCACGGCAGGACTTGATCCGAGGCCGTATCGGCGAGGCGCAGATCACGGCGTCTTCGTCCCGGCCTGCGCAGGCGTCGGCGAACGCCGGACGCGCAGGCGCCGCAGGCGCCTTGCATCGGCTTCCAGGACGCGAAACTCCCATCCGGACGGATGACTTAGAACCTCGCCGCGCGCCGGGACCCGGCCGGCGAGGGTGAAAACCAGTCCGCCGACCGTGTCGATATCCGCTTCCCGCTCGTCCTCGGTCAGCACCGGGCCGACGCGGGCCTCGAACTCCTCCACCGGCAGCAGCGCGTCGATGTCGAGCGCGCCGTCGCCGCGCTCGATCACCATGGGGCCGGCCACCTCGTCGTGCTCGTCGGAAATATCACCGACGATCGTCTCCACCAGATCCTCGATCGTCACCAGCCCGTCGATGCCGCCGTACTCGTCCACCACCAGCGCCAGATGCACCCGCGCCTGCCGCATTTGCAGCAGCAGATCCAGCACCGGCACCTGCGGCGCCACCAGCAATGGCTTGCGCAGGATGCTTTCGAGCTTGAACGCATCCGGGCGCCCGACATAGGCGAACACATCCTTGATGTGGATCATGCCGGCCACGTCGTCGAGCTGGTCGCGATAGACCGGCAGGCGGGAATGGCCTTCGCGGCGCAGCAGGGCGACCGCCTGATCGAGCGTTACGTCCGCGCGCATGGCCACGATATCGGCGCGCGGCACCATCACGTCGTCGGCGGTGATGCCGCGCAGGCGCAGCACATTGGCGATCAGCGCCCGCTCCTGCCGGTCCAGTTCCGGCGGCTGACCGGGAAGGTTGGCGGCTTCGGCTGCCTCCTGCACGAGTTCGGCAATCGACTCGCGCACGCTCGGTTCCGGCGCGCGCCGGCCGATCAGCGAGGCGAGGCCGGCGCGGAACCGGCTGCGCGGCGAGCCGCTCATGCCCGCCGCCACGGGTTCGGCAGGCCGATGCGCCGCAGGATGCGGGTTTCCGCCATTTCCATCCGTCTGGCGTCGCCCGGATGGTGGTGGTCGTGGCCTTGCAGGTGAAGGGCGCCATGCACGACCAGATGCGCGAAATGGTGCGCCGCCCGCTTGCCCTCCGACGCCGCCTCCCGCCGCACGGTGCCGAGCGCCAGCACGATCTCGCCGGGCAGGCCGGGTGCCGCAGGGTCGAATGTCAGCACGTTGGTTGGCCTGTTGCGGCCACGGTGCCGAGCGTTCAGCCGCTTGACCTCGGCGTCGGACGCCAGCACCAGCGTCGCGAACGTCCCGGCGGCCCGCGCCGCCCGCGCGGCCATCGCCTCCGGCCGGCGGATCAGCCGGCGCCAGCCGGCTTCCGCCACGATAATGGGGATCCCCGCTCGCGCGGGGAACCGACTGTGCCCGGACCCCATCTATTTGGCCGCTACATGCGCCCCGTCGGCCGGCGCACGGCTGCGGCGCGTGTCGCGTTCGGCGGCGGCGCGCTGGTCGTAGGCATCGACGATCCGCGCGACCAGCGGGTGGCGCACCACGTCGCGCTTGTCGAACCGGCAGACGGCGATGCCCGCCACCCCCTCCAGCGTGTCGAGCGCATCGCGCAGGCCGGAGCGGGCGCCGGCCGGCAAATCTACCTGCGTCAGGTCGCCGTTGATCGCCATGCGTGTGCCTTCGCCCATGCGCGTCAAAAACATCTTCATCTGCACGGGCGTGGTATTTTGTGCCTCGTCGAGAATGACGAACGCATGCGCCAGCGTACGGCCGCGCATGAACGCCAGCGGCGCCACCTCGATCTCGCCGGTGCCCATCCGCCGCACCACCTGCTCGGCCGGCATCATGTCGCCGAGCGCGTCGTAGAGCGGGCGCAAATAGGGATCGACCTTCTCCTTCAGGTCGCCGGGCAGGAACCCCAAACGTTCGCCGGCCTCGACCGCCGGGCGTGACAGGACGATTCTGTCCACCTTGCCGGCTTGCAGCATGGCCACGGCCTGCGCCACCGCGAGATAGGTTTTTCCCGTCCCGGCCGGCCCGAGTCCGAAAGTCATTTCAGCGCGAGCCAGCGCTTCCATGTAAGCCGCCTGCCCAGGGCTGCGCGGGCCGACGGCCCCACGCTTGGTCCGGATCGCCGGCGCGTCGGACAGCGGCAGGCGCGGGTCGTCGAAGTCCGACAGGCGAATGGCCGCGTCCACGTCCCCCTGCCCAATCGCCTCGCCCCGTTCCAGCCGTCGCCACAACCCGGTCAATGCCAGTTGCGCCGCTTCGACCCTTGCAGGCTCGCCGGCGATGGCCACGCGGTTGCCACGGCAGGACAAACGCACGCCAAGCCCCTGTTCCAGCCGCACCAGATGGCGGTCGTGGTCGCCGAGCAACAGCGGCAGCAGCATGTTGTCGGCGAAATGGAGCGTGACGGCCTTGGCGGCCGGGTTTGCGGGAAGCGGGGGGGAAAGGCGGTCAGCCGGGGTCGCGGCGATGTCGCTCAAGCGGAGGTTCGCTCCTGTTCCATGGGTTGCGTCAGCAGGGTCGCACTCAATGAGTTGGGGTTGGCGGCGGTGATTTTCACGCGGGCGATGTGGCCGATCAGGCTCGCCGGACCTTCGGGGTGGACGGGTTGAAGCCAGGGCGTGCGGCCGGAGACTTGTCCCGGTCGCCGGCCGTGGCCGGTGAACAGGATATCGACGGTCCGCCCGACGCAGTCGGCGTTGAACGCGGCTTGTTGATCGCGCAGCAGGGCTTGCAGTTCCTGAAGCCGGCGATCTTTTTCCGCTTCCGGCACCTGGCCGGGCGCGCCGGCGGCCGGGGTGCCCGGACGCTGGGAGTATTTGAAACTGAATGCCTGGGCGAAGCCGACCCGGCGGATCAGGTCCATCGTCGCCGCGAAATCGGCCTCCGTTTCGCCGGGGTGGCCGACGATGAAGTCCGACGACAGCGCGATGTCGGGCCGTGCGGCGCGCAATTTGTCGATCAGTGCCAGATAGTCGGCGGCGGTATGGCGCCTGTTCATGGCCGCAAGAACCCGGTCGGAGCCGGACTGGACCGGCAGATGCAAGAACGGCATCAATTGCGGCACGTCGCGGTGCGCCGCGATCAAATCGTCGTCCATGTCGCGCGGGTGGGACGTGGTGTAGCGGATGCGGGCCAGCCCCGGGATCTCCGCCAGTGCCCGCGCGAGCCGCCCGAGCGTCGAGGGGCCGTCCGGCCCGTCGCCATGCCACGCATTGACGTTCTGGCCCAGCAGCGTCAGTTCGCGGGCGCCCAGCGCCACCAGCCGCCGCGCCTCGGCCAAAACGGCGGCCTGTGGGCGCGACTGTTCGGCGCCGCGCGTGTAGGGAACGACGCAGAACGAGCAGAATTTGTCGCACCCCTCCTGAATCGTCAGGAACGCCGTCGGCCCCTGGGGAGCCGACGCCTCCGGCAGATGATCGAATTTGTCCTCGGCCGGAAAATCGGTCTCGATCACGGCGCCCGCCGCGCGGCTGGCCTGGGCGACCATCTCAGGCAGGCGGTGGTAGGTTTGCGGGCCGAGCACGATATCCACATAGGGCGCGCGGGCGAGGATCTCCGCGCCCTCCGCCTGCGCCACGCAGCCGGCGACGGCCAGAATGGTGGGCTGGCCCGCCTCGGCCCGTGCCTGCTTGACCAGGCGCAGCCGGCCGAGCTCGGAAAACAA
>CAJCJG010000068.1 GCA_903970625.1 Solirubrobacterales bacterium 70-9
GTCCTCGCGGGCGAGCGCGCCCATGCCCACGATGACCAGCGGGTTCTTCGCCGCCTTGAGCTTCTCGGCGAAAGAGCCCTTGCCGGCCGCAATCTCGGCCAGGGTCGCGGGCCCCGCTCCCAAGCGCTCGACGGGATAGGTGAGATCGACGGCGGGACCGACGCTGCCGATCGTGCAGCGGCCCGACAGGTAGCGCTTGCGCAACCGCGCATTCAGGACAGGCGATTCCCAACGCGGGTTCGTGCCGACCAAAAGCACGACGTCGGCCTGATCGATGCCCTTCACGCCGGGATTGAAAATATAACCGCCCCGTGCGGAGGCATCGAGCTTGGCACCATCCTGGCGGCAGTCGATGTTCGGCGAGCCGAGGCCGGCCATCAGATCCTTGAGCGCGACCATCGATTCGGCGTCGCACTGGTCGCCGACGATCGCGGCGACTTTCTTGCCGTCGATCGGCTTCAGCTTGGCGGCGATCGCGGCGAAGGCGTCGTCCCAGGTCGCCTCGACCAGTTTCCCCTTCACGCGCACGTACGGACGATCGAGACGCTGATGACGCAGGCCATCGATCGCATGGCGCGACTTGTCGGAAATCCACTCCTCGTTCACGTCGTCGTTGAGGCGCGGCAGGACCCGCATTACCTGACCCCCGCGCGTGTCGATGCGGATGTTGGCGCCCAGCGCGTCGAACACGTCGACCGACTCGGTCTTGCGCATCTCCCAGGAACGGGCCTCGAAGGCATACGGCTTGGCGGTCAGCGCGCCGACGGGACAGAGATCGACCAAGTTGCCGGCGAGCTCCGTCTGCAGCGCTTCCTCGACATAGGTCGTGACTTCCATGCTCTCGCCGCGGCCGGTCGCACCCAGCTGCTCGACGCCCGCGACTTCCGTCGCGAAGCGGATGCAGCGCGTGCAATGGATGCAGCGGTTCATCGACGTCTTGACAAGCGGCCCCAGCTCTTTGTCCGGCACCGCGCGCTTGTTTTCGTGATAGCGGCTGCGGTCGAAGCCGTAGGCCATCGCCTGGTCCTGGAGGTCGCATTCGCCGCCCTGGTCGCAGATCGGGCAATCGAGCGGATGGTTGATCAGCAGAAATTCCATGACGCCACGGCGCGCCTTGCGCACCATCTGGCTGTCGGTATGGACCACCATCCCGTCGGCCACCGGATAAGCGCAGGACGCGAACGGTTTTGGGGGCGCCTTCTCGATCTCCACAAGACACATGCGGCAATTGCCGGCAACCGACAAGCGTTCGTGGTAGCAGAAACGCGGGATTTCCTTGCCCGCCGCCTCACAGGCTTGCAGCACGTTGGTGCCGGTCGGGACTTCGACGACGATGCCGTCAACCGTGACTTTCGGCATCGTCCTACTCCGCTGCGATCTTCATCGGCGGGGAGGAGCGCCCGGCCTTGTAGTGCGCGATCCGTTCCAGCATGACCGGCCGGAAATGCCGGATCAGGCCCTGGATCGGCCATGCCGCCGCGTCGCCGAGGGCGCAGATCGTGTGGCCTTCTACCTGCCGCGTCACCTGCTCCAGCGTGTCGATTTCCTCCGGTTCTGCACGGCCCTGCACCATGCGGTTCATCACCCGCATCATCCAGCCGGTGCCCTCGCGACACGGCGTACACTGGCCGCAGCTTTCGTGTTTGTAGAATTGCGAGAGGCGGGCAATGGCCTTGATGACGTCGGTGGACTTGTCCATCACGATTACCGCAGCCGTGCCCAGGCCGCTTTTCACGTCGCGCAGACTGTCGAAATCCATCAGGATCGTGTCGCACGTTGCTTTCGGCAGCAACGGGACCGAGGCGCCGCCGGGAATCACCGCCAGCAGATTGTCCCACCCGCCGCGCACGCCGCCGGCATAGGTGTCGATCAACTCGCGCAGCGGGATGCCGAGTTCCTCCTCGACATTGCACGGCTTGTTCACATGGCCGGAGATGCAAAACAGTTTGGTGCCAGAATTCTTCGGCCGCCCGAGCGCCGAAAACCAAGCGGCGCCGCGCCGCAGAATCGTCGGAGCCACCGCGATGCTTTCGACATTGTTCACCGTCGTCGGGCAGCCATACAGGCCGACGGCCGCCGGGAATGGCGGCTTCAGCCGCGGCATGCCCTTCTTGCCTTCCAGGCTCTCCAGCAGCGCGGTTTCCTCGCCGCAGATGTAGGCGCCGGCGCCGCGATGCAGATACAGATCGAATTTCCAGCCGCTACCGCACGCATTGTCGCCGATCAGCCCTGCTTCGTACGCTTCGTCGATGGCGATCTGAAGATTGACGGCCTCGTTGTAGAATTCGCCGCGGATGTAGATGTAGCAGGCGTGCGCCCGCATCGCGAAGGAGGCGATCAAACAGCCTTCTACCAGCTTGTGCGGATCGTGGCGCAGGATGTCACGATCCTTGCACGTGCCGGGCTCGCTTTCGTCGGCATTCACCACGAGGTAGTGCGGCCGTTCGCTCTCCTGCTTGGGCATAAACGACCATTTCATGCCGGTCGGAAAGCCCGCGCCGCCGCGCCCGCGCAGGCCGCTGGCCTTCATTTCTTCGACGATCGCTTCCGGCCCGCGTGCCAAAATCGCGGCCGTGCCGTCCCAGTCGCCGCGCGCCCGCGCGCCATTCAGGCCAAAATCGTGCTGCCCGTACAGGTTGGTGAAGATGCGGTCCTTGTCGCTCAGCATCGGATCACTCCGCGGGAGGGGAGTCGAGCGTTGTCAACGTCGTCGGGCCGCCGACCGGTGCGGAGGTTTGCCGGCCGATCATCGAGCCTCTTGGCGGAATCTCGCCGCGTTTCAGCGCCGCGATCAAATCCATCGTCAGCTTGGCGTCCATGTCCTCGTAGAAATCGTCGTTCACTTGCAGGATCGGCGCGTTCACGCAGGCGCCGACGCACTCCACCTCGGTCATCGTGAACAGTCCATCGGCACTCGTCTCGCCAAAATGTGCAATCCCCGTCGCAGACTTGCACGCGGCGACCATATCGTCGGAACCGCGCAGCCAGCACGGCGTTGTCGTGCAGAGTTGCAGATGAAATTTGCCGACCGGCTTGGTGTTGAACATGAAGTAGAAGGTCGCGACTTCGTAAACGCGGATCGGCGGCATGCCAAGCCGTACTGCCACCGTGTCCATCGCCGCGCGCGGCACCCAGCGGCTGTCGGCTGTCCGCTGCATCTGTTTCTGCACGACGTACAGCAGCGGAATCACCGCGCTGGCCTGCCGACTCGGCGGATACTTCGCCAGGATCGGCGCAATCGCGGCCTCGCTCTCCGCATCGAACGCGAAGTGCGCGGGCTGCACGAAGCCGTCCTCTCCTGCGTGGTGCTCGGCCATGTGCTACCTGTCGATCTCGCCAAACACGATGTCGAGCGATCCGATGATCGCCACCGCATCGGCCAGCATGTGCCGCTTGGACATCAATTCGATTGCCTGCAAATGCGCAAATCCAGTCGCGCGAATCTTGCAGCGGTACGGTCGATTCGTGCCATCCGCCACCAGGTACACGCCAAACTCGCCCTTCGGCGCCTCCACCACCGTGTAGGTCGCGCCCGCAGGGACGTGAAACCCCTCGGTAAAGAGCTTGAAGTGATGGATCAGCGCCTCCATCGAGTGCTTCATCTCGCCGCGCGTCGGCGGGCTGAATTTGCGGTCCTGCACTTTCACAGGCCCCGGCTTCATCGCTGCCAGACACTGCTTGATCATTTTCACGCTCTCGCGCATTTCCGCGATGCGAACGAGGTAGCGGTCGTAGCAATCGCCGTTGCGGCCGACGGGAATGTCGAAGTCCAGCCGGTCGTACATCTCGTATGGCTGCGACTTGCGCAAATCCCACGGCACGCCGCTCGCCCGAATGCACGGGCCGGAGAAGCCCCAGGCCATCGCTTCTTCGGCGCTCATCACGCCGATATCGACGGTGCGCTGCTTCCAAATGCGATTCCCGGTCAGCAGCGTCTCGACATCGTCGATGAATTTCGGAAACGTCTCGGCCCACTCGGCAATCTTTTCCTCAAGCCCGGCCGGCATATCCTTCGAGACGCCGCCCGGCCGAAAGTAATTCGCATGCAACCGCGCACCCGACGCGGCCTCATGGAACTCCATCAGCTTTTCGCGTTCCTCGAAGCCCCACAGAGACGGCGTCAGCGCGCCGACATCGAGCGCGTACGTCGTGACATTCAGCAGATGGTTCAGCACGCGGGTGATTTCGCTGAACAGCGTGCGAATCCATTTGCCGCGCTCCGGCACCTCGATGCCCAGCAACTTCTCGGTCGCGAGCGCGAACGCATGCTCCTGCGTCATCGGGCTGACGTAATCCAGCCGATCGAAATACGGCACCGCCTGGATATAGCTCTTGTATTCGATCAGCTTCTCGGTGCCGCGATGCAGCAGGCCGATATGCGGATCGGCGCGGTCCACGACCTCGCCGTCCATCTCCAGGATCAGGCGCAGCACGCCATGCGCGGCCGGATGCTGCGGGCCAAAATTGATCGCGTGGCTGTCGATCTCGACGATTTTGGTGTTCGGCGCAGTGATCTCGGTCTCACTCACGGCTTGGCCTCCTTGCGGGCGGCTTCGCGGGCTGCGTAGGCTTTCTCGTCACCGGGTAGAGTCGTCATCGCTTCCCACGGCGACAGGAAATCGAAACTGCGGAAATCCTGCGTCAGCCGCACCGGCTCGTAGATCACCTGCTTGCGATCCTCGTCGTAGCGAACCTCGACATAGCCGGTTAGCGGGAAATCCTTGCGTAGCGGATGGCCCTGGAACCCGTAGTCGGTCAGGATGCGGCGGAGGTCGGGCTGGCCGGAGAACGCGATGCCGAACAAGTCCCAGGCCTCGCGCTCCCACCAAGTCGCGACGGGCCAGACGCCATGGACGGACGGCACCGGTGTCGTCTCGTCGGTGCTGATGATGACCCGCACGCGCTGGTTCAATGTGACCGAGAGCAGATTATAGACGATTTCGAAGCGACGCGTCCGCTCAGGCCAGTCAACGCCCGCCAGATCCATCATCTGCTCGAACGCGAAGCGAGGATCGTCGCGCAACACGGTGGCCACTTCGACGATGGCAGCCGCCTCGGCCAGCGCGACGATCTCGCCTTTCTGAACCGTCACGGACGTGACGCCGGGGATTGTGGCAATCTGCTCCGCCAGCGTCGGCGCCACGACCGGTTCGGCTTCGGCCACGTCTTCAGCCACGAAGGATCGTCCCGGTGCGGCGGATTTTCTTTTGCAATTGCAGAATGCCGTACACCAGCGCCTCTGCGGTCGGCGGGCAGCCGGGGACATAGATGTCCACCGGCACCACACGATCGCAGCCGCGCACCACGGCGTAGGAGTAGTGGTAGTAGCCGCCGCCGTTGGCGCAGCTTCCCATGCTGATCACCCAGCGCGGCTCCGGCATCTGGTCGTAAACCTTGCGCAGCGCAGGCGCCATTTTGTTGGTCAGCGTTCCCGCCACGATCATCACATCGCTCTGGCGCGGAGAGGCACGGGGGATGGTACCGAAGCGGTCCAGATCGTAGCGCGGCATGTAGGCGTGGATCATCTCCACTGCGCAGCACGCCAAGCCGAAGGTCATCGGCCACAGGCTGCCGGTACGCGCCCAGTTCACCAGCCGGTCAACCTGCGCCACAACGAAGCCCTTGCCCTCGATCTCTCCGGTGATGCCCTTGATGACCGCATCCTGCTCGGCGCCAGGACCGATTGCGTTCCGGTTCCAGGCAACCGGCGTTGCGCCGCCAGTGGTCACGCTCATCGCGGCGTCACTCCCATTCCAGCGCGCCCTTGTTCCACTCGTAGATGAACCCGACCGTCAACACCGCAAGGAAGCCGAGCATCGATAAGAACCCGAACACGCCGATGCTGGCTAGGCTGACGGCCCAGGGGAACAGGAAGGCGACTTCGAGGTCGAAAATGATGAACAGGATCGCGACCAGATAGAACCGCACATCGAACCGGTGGCGGGCGTCGCCGAACGCCTCGAACCCGCACTCGTAGGCAGACACTTTTTCCGGATACGGCTTTTGTCGGGCCACAATCAACGAGGCCCCCACCATCGCCACCGCGATCACGCCCGCGATGACGAGGAAGACCAGGATCGGGAAATAGTTGGCGAGCAATGGCGCCATGAGCCCTGTTCCTTTCCGGTCGACGGCAAAGCGCGGTTACCAGCTTTGCCGCATCGCAGCGAGCGGACCTTAGCCCCAACCTGCGCGGTCTGCCATAGGGGGAGGCGAACGGAGGAAGCCCTTTTCCGCCCACTCGTCCTTAAAGAAGAAAATCGCAGGAAACTACCGCTGCTGGCGCGAGTGACGGGGCTCGAACCCGCGACCTCCGGCGTGACAGGCCGGCGCTCTAACCAACTGAGCTACACCCGCAGCGACAGGGCGCAGGGATTAGACCGGGGTTTTCGTGGGGTCAACCGGCAAAATCGCCCCGCAGGCAGGCGGGCCCCGCAGCAGCCACGCCGGTTGCCCCGGATGGTGGGCGGTGACGGGTTCGAACCGCCGACCCTCTCGGTGTAAACGAGACGCTCTACCGCTGAGCTAACCGCCCCCTACCGCCCCGTTGGCGTCCCCGGCTTAGCGGAGCGCCGGGGACCAGTCGCCACCGTTTTTCAGTTCACCGCGTCCTTCAACGCCTTGCCCGGCTTGAAGCGGACGGACGTGGAAGCCGCGATCTTGATCTCCTCGCCGGTGCGCGGGTTGCGCCCGGTTGAGGCCTTGCGGGTGGCAGTGGCGAAGCTGCCGAAGCCGACAAGACGCACTTCTTCCTTGCGCTTTAGCGCCGCTTCGATGGCGGTGAACACGGCATCGACCAATTCGGCGGTTTTCGCCTTCGGCAGATCGGCTTGGTCGGCAACGGCCGAAATCAGATCGTTTTTATTCACGACAATAATATCCCCTCTGGAGTTATCCGGCGTCTCCCACGATCGGCCGAGTCGGCCGCGCGCGCTCTTCCGCCGACACTAAAGGCCGGTTTTCCGGCACGTCAACGAAAGCCACAGTGCGTTGCGGCGGGATCATGCAACGGTGTTGCGATCCTGCTCTTCACCGCGAGCCGCATACAAAATGAAACCGCAGAGGACAAGAGCCTCTGCGGTCACATGTCGGCCGGGCGGGTCCGAGCAGCTGCCCTTAGTGCGGCAAGGAGGCCGGCTGCGCCGAATCTGGGGAGGCCACAACCGGTGTGTCAGGCGGCTCGACCCACTCGATGGCTTCCGGCTTGCGCGCCAGCGCCTGTGCAATCACGTCGTCCACGTGCGCCACCGGCATCAGCTTCAGGTGCTTCTTCACGCTGTCCGGGATCTCGGCGAGATCCTTCTCGTTGTCCTTCGGGATGAACACGGTCGTGATCCCGGAGCGCAACGCCGCCAGCAGCTTCTCCTTCAAGCCGCCGATCGGCAGCACCCGGCCGCGCAGCGTGATCTCGCCCGTCATCGCCACGTCGCGCCGCACCGGAATGCCGGTCAGCACACTGACGATACTGGTCGCCATGGCGATGCCAGCCGACGGCCCATCCTTCGGGGTGGCCCCCTCCGGCACATGGACGTGGATGTCCCGCTTTTCGAACAAAGTGGGCTTGATGCCGAAGCTGATCGCCCGGCTGCGGACATAGCTAAGCGCCGCCGACACGCTCTCCTGCATCACATCGCCGAGTTTGCCGGTGATCTTCACGCCGCCCTTACCGGGCACCATCACCGATTCGATCGTCAGTATCTCACCGCCAACCTCCGTCCAGGCAAGGCCGGTCACAACGCCGACCATGTCCTCGCTCTCGGTCTCGCCATAGCGGAATTTCTGGACGCCCGCATATTTCTCCAGATTTTTCCGCGTGATCGCGACCTTCTTGATCTTGCTGGTGACGATCTCCTTCACCGCCTTGCGGGCGAGGTTGGCGATCTCGCGCTCCAGGTTCCGCACCCCGGCCTCCCGGGTATAATACCGGATCAGGTCGCGAAGCGCGTCCTCTGTGATCGACCATTCCGCGGGCTTCAGGCTGTGCGCCTCGGTCTGCTTGGCGATCAGATGGCGCCGTGCGATCTCGACCTTCTCATCCTCGGTGTAGCCGGGGATGCGAATGATCTCCATGCGGTCCATCAGCGGCCCCGGCATCCGCAGGCTGTTCGCGGTAGTCACGAACATCACGTCCGACAGGTCGTAATCGACCTCCAGATAATGGTCGTTGAACGTCGCGTTCTGCTCCGGATCTAGCACCTCCAGCAGCGCCGAGGACGGGTCGCCGCGCCAGTCGGCGCCCAGCTTGTCGATCTCGTCGAGCAGGAACAGCGGGTTGGAGGTTTTCGCCTTCTTCATGCCCTGGATGACCTTGCCCGGCATCGAGCCGATATAGGTCCGCCGGTGGCCGCGCACCTCCGCCTCGTCGCGGACGCCGCCCAGCGACATGCGCACGAAGTTCCGTCCCGTCGCCTTGGCAATGGACTTGCCCAGCGAGGTCTTGCCCACGCCCGGCGGCCCGACGAGGCACAGGATCGGCCCGCGCATCTTCACTGTGCGCGACTGAACCGCCAGGTATTCGAGGATTCGCTCCTTGACCTTGTCCATGCCGTAATGGTCGTCGTTGAGGACCTTCTCGGCCGCAATCACGTCGTTCTTAACTTTGCTGCGCTTCTTCCAGGGGATGCTCAGCATCCAGTCCAGATAGTTGCGCACCACCGTCGCCTCGGCGCTCATCGGGCTCATGGTCTTGAGCTTCTTCAGTTCGGCCAGCGACTTCTCGCGGGCTTCCTTGGTGAAGCGCGTCTTCTTGATCTTGGCTTCGAGTTCGGCGGTCTCGTCCTTGCCGTCCTCGCCCTCGCCGAGTTCCTTCTGGATCGCCTTCAGTTGCTCGTTCAGATAGTACTCGCGCTGCGTCTTCTCCATCTGCCGCTTGACGCGGTTGCGGATGCGCTTTTCCACCTGCATGACGCCGATTTCGGACTCCATGTGTCCGAACACCCGCTCCAGCCGCTCGCTCACGCGCGCGGTCTCCAGCAGTTCCTGCTTCTCGGCGATCTTGAGGTTCAGGTGGGCCGCGACCGTGTCGGCGAGCTTGCTCGGCTCCTCGATCTGGTTCAGCGACACCAACACTTCCGGCGCAATCTTCTTGTTGAGCTTAATGTACTGCTCGAACTGCCCGATCACGGTACGGCCGAGCGCCTCCAGCTCCTTCGCCTCGCCATCCTTGTCCGGCAATGGCTCGACATACGCCTCGAAATAGGCGTCCGTCTCCTTGAAGCCGGCAATGCTCGCCCGCCGGCCGCCTTCGACGAGCACCTTCACCGTACCGTCCGGCAGCTTCAGCAGTTGCAGGATCGTGGACACGGTGCCGATGCGGTAGATGTCGTCCTGCGAAGGATCGTCCTGAGCCGCGTTCTTCTGGGCAACCAGCAGGATCTGCTTGTCGTCCTTCATCACCGCTTCCAGTGCGCGCACACTTTTCTCGCGGCCGACGAACAGCGGCACGATCATGTGCGGAAACACGACGATGTCGCGCAACGGCAGAACTGGCAGCAGTTCGGCCTTCACAGGACCGCTCTTGTTCTCGCGCCTGGATGGTTCGGGGGGGCCCTCTGCGGAGGGCTTATGGGATTCAGGCATGTGATGACCTCCTACTGGACAGTCTGCGCGTCCTCCGCCCTGTCAGGCACGGGAGACGCCGCTCGGCGGCAGTTCGGCACTCGCCGCTCAAGTCTGTCCCGATATCGGCACCCCCCGGTGGCGCCGCAAGACCTTGAACATCCGGCCGGCGCCGCCGGGGTGGTGGCGCCGCGCCACGTCAGTGCTCACGCACTGCTCTCGGCGCGCTCCTTTCCATACAGATACAGCGGCGTCGCGCGACTTTCGGCCACTTCGCGATTGATCACCACTTCCTCCACCCCATCCAGGCTGGGCAGATCGAACATCGTACTGAGCAGGATTTGCTCCATGATGGAGCGCAACCCGCGCGCGCCTGTCTTGCGCTGGATCGCCCGCTTGGAAACCGAACTGAGCGCCTCATCGGTGAAGCTCAGCTTAACGCCCTCCATTTCGAACAGCCGGCCATATTGTTTGACCAACGCATTTTTCGGCTTGGTCAGGATCTCCATCAGCGCCGCCTCGTCCAGATCCTCCAGCGTCGCCACTACCGGCAGACGGCCGATGAATTCCGGAATCAGGCCGAAGCGCAGCAAATCCTCCGGTTCCACCTCGCGCAAAATGGCGCCCATCCGCCGCTCGTCCTGGCTGCGCACTTCCGAGCCGAAGCCGATGCCGGCCCCCTTGCCGCGCGCGGAGATGATCTTTTCCAGCCCCGCGAACGCCCCGCCGCAGATGAACAGGATGTTGGTGGTATCGACCTGCAAGAACTCCTGCTGCGGATGCTTGCGCCCGCCCTGCGGCGGCACGGAGGCGACGGTGCCTTCCATGATCTTCAACAGGGCCTGCTGCACGCCCTCGCCGCTCACATCTCGCGTGATCGACGGATTGTCGGATTTGCGGCTGATCTTATCGACCTCGTCGATATAGACGATGCCGCGCTGCGCCCGTTCGACATTGTAGTCGGCCGATTGCAGCAGCTTCAGAATGATGTTCTCGACGTCCTCGCCGACATAGCCGGCTTCGGTCAGCGTGGTGGCATCGGCCATCGTGAACGGCACGTCGAGGATCCGGGCCAAGGTCTGGGCCAGCAGCGTCTTGCCCGAGCCGGTCGGGCCGAGCAACAAGATGTTCGACTTGGCGATCTCGACGTCGTTGTTCTTTGCCCCGTGGGCCAACCGTTTGTAATGGTTGTGAACCGCGACACTGAGCACCTTTTTGGCGTGGCTCTGCCCGATGACGTAGTCGTCCAGGACCTTGCAGATCTCCTTCGGGGTCGGCACCCCGTCGCGGGACTTCACAAGATGCGTCTTGTGTTCCTCGCGGATGATATCCATGCAAAGTTCGACGCATTCATCGCAGATGAAGACGGTCGGGCCGGCGATCAGCTTGCGAACCTCATGCTGCGACTTGCCGCAGAACGAGCAGTAGAGGGTATTCTTAGAGTCGCCGGACTTGCTCATGAGCACTCCTGCCCCGGATCGCCGGGGAACTACGATGGGAAGTCTAACCCCCGCCCGCGCACGGCGACAAGAACCACCCCGACACCAAACGGCCCCCACCAAGGTGGACCGCACCGCCTTACCCTGACGGCAAGCAAGGCCCGCGCCAACCATTTTGGATCAGTGCCGGACCCTGCTGCCGCCTCGCCACGGCAATGTGACATGTGG
The DNA here is from genome assembly GCA_903970625.1 of Solirubrobacterales bacterium 70-9. Taxonomy (GTDB): domain Bacteria; phylum Pseudomonadota; class Alphaproteobacteria; order Acetobacterales; family Acetobacteraceae; genus CAJCJG01. The sequence goes on from CAJCJG010000068.1 coordinate 11,226, forward strand.
GTGTCAACGGAGCATTGCAACGGCGGGTCCCTGCCGCCGCGTGGGCGCAGATACGCGCCTTACGCCTTCAGATCGGCATCGCTCGCGGTCGGCCGCGACACCACCACTTCGTCCACCAGCCCGAAATCTCGGGCTTCCTCGGCGGACATATAGCTGTCGCGCTCCAGCTTGCGTTCGATGGCGTCAAGCGACTGGCCGGTGTGGGTCACGTAGATCTCGTTCAGCCGGTGGCGCAGCAGCAGAATCTCGCGTGCTTGAATTTCGATGTCGGCCGCCTGCCCTTGCGCGCCGCCGGAGGGCTGGTGGACCATAATCCTCGCATTCGGCAACGCGAAACGCTTGCCCTTGGCCCCGGCGCACAGCAGCAGGCTGCCCATGGAGGCAGCCTGGCCAATGCACACCGTGCTCAGCGGGCTGCGGATGTACTGCATCGTGTCGTAGATCGCGAGGCCGGCCGACACCACTCCACCGGGACTGTTGATGTAGAACGCGATGTCCTTGTTCGGATTCTCGCTTTCCAGGAACAACAACTGGGCACAGATCAGGGCGCTGACCTGATCGTAGACCGGCCCCGTCAGGAAGATGATCCGTTCCTTCAGCAGCCGCGAATAGATGTCGTAGGCGCGTTCGCCACGGGCCGACTGCTCGACCACCATCGGCACCAGCGCGTTGCCGTAAACCTCGACGGGGTCGCGATCCCTCATTCCCTCAACCTTCTCGTTTGCCGGCCGCAGCATGCGGCCGCAGCGCCTTTCCGTCCATCAACATTGGGGACGGTACGGCATATTCCAGCGTCAGCCCTCGTCCCCCGCCGTCTGACCGGCCTCCAGCGGAGCGGAAATGGCTGCGGGCAGGTCCGGCTCGCGCGCCAGTTCCTCGGGCGTGACCACCCGATCGGTGATGTTGGCCAGTTCGAGCACGAAATCGATGACCTTTTCCTCGAAAATCGGGCCACGCAGCCCGTCCACCGCCTGCGGATTCTTGCGGAAGAACTCCATCACCTCCCGCTCCTGCCCCGGGTAGCGGCCGGCTTCGGCGCGCATGGCACGGGTCAACTCGTCGTTGGTGACGGTCAGATTGTTGGTCCGGCCGATCTCCGACAGCAGCAGGCCGAGCCGCACGCGACGTTCCGCGATGGCACGATATTCGGCTTTCAGCGTGTCGTCGTCCTTGCCCTTGTCGTCGTCGTCTAGCTTGCCATCCTTGCGGTCGGCTTCAAGCCTTTGCCAAATTTGGCTAAATTCGGCCTCCACCATGCTCTCCGGCACCGGGAAGCTGGCGCGGTCGGCGAGCGCGTCCAGCAGGGCGCGCTTGATGCGCTGGCGCGAGAGATTGTCGTATTCGCGCTGCACCTGGCCGGTGATCGCCTTCTTGACCTCGTCCAATCCCCCATCGAATCCCAGCTTTTCGGCGAGCTGTTCATCGATCGGGGGCAGCACGACGCGCTTTAGCTTCTTGGCCACGATGTCGAACGTCGCGGCTTTGCCGGCGAGTTCCTTGGCACCGTAATCCTCCGGGAAATTGACCGAAATCTGGCGGGTTTCGCCCGCCGACATGCCTTCGATCTGTTCCGTGAAGCCCGGGATGAAGCCGCCGCCGCCGACTTCCACGTCGGCATCCGTCGCAGCCCCGCCGGCAAACGCCTCGCCGTCGATCTTTCCCAGAAAATCGACCGTCAGTACGTCGCCCGTGGCGGCGGGGCGGGCGTCTTCCACATCTTCCAGCGTGCGCTGGCGGCGAGCGATTTCTTCCAGGGCTTTGTCGATCGTCTCCGGCAGCGGTTCGGCTTTCAGGCGCGTCAGTTCGATGCCGGCGAAATCGGGCAGCGCGATCTCCGGCAACAGCTCCAGTTCGACGGTGAACTCCAGATCCTTGGCGTCGCCGACGCCGGAGACCAGTTCCACTTTCGGCTGGCCGGCCGAGCGCAGGCCGCGATCCGTGAGCACCTGTTGGGTGGCGTCGTTGACGCTCTCTTCCAGCACCTCGGCCGTCACCGCGCCGCCGTAGCGTTGTTTGACCACGGCCGTCGGCACCTTGCCGGGACGAAATCCCGGTATCTGCATGGTTTTCGCCAGTTCCGCCAGCCGCTTGGCGCGACGACCCTCGATATCGGCGGCGGGGACGACGACCATATAGCCGCGCTTCAACCCGTCGGAGAGCGTCTCGGTGACTTGCATCTTGGGAGCGTTCCTTAGTGTACCATCATGCCGGCGATCATGGCCGAGTGGTGCGGGCGGAGGGACTTGAACCCCCACGGCTTGCGCCACCAGAACCTAAATCTGGCGTGTCTACCAATTCCACCACGCCCGCATCCGGCGACCGTGAGCGCGGGGAGGTAGCGCAAGCGCGGGCGGGGGGCAAGGGCGACGGAGCGGTCGCGCGCCCTCACCCCCGGCCGTCGCCCCGAGGAAAGATCGGGAACAAAAGGATGAGGTTCAGATCGTGCCGCCGTCCCCCGCACATGGCTGGAAGTAGATCGGCTGTTTGTTGGCATCGAGCCACGGTTGGCCGTTTGCATCCAGGATTGGGCTGCCGCTCTTGATCAGGTCGGTTTTGACGGCGCGATAGCCGATGACCACCGGCCGCTCGAAGGTCTGGATCAGGCTGATGCCCTGATCGCTCGCGGAGCCGATAGAGAAGGTGGCGCCCGGCGTGGAGGCCGAAAGGCTGCTCACGCTGTCGTTGACCGACTTTAGAAGATCTTGCGCCTTGGTCGCCTCCGCGTCGGCGCTGGCCTTGGCGGAATCGCTCGCGGGCGTCGGAGTCGGCGGCGTGGCTAGGGTCGGTGGGGTCGCCGCCAGGGCATTGGTGCGGGCCTTAGCGACGATCGAGCCGAGGGCGCCGAGCGCAGAGGATTTGTCGTACGAGTAGGTGATTTTGCGCGCCATGAAGACCTTGGCGACGAAATACAACTTGGCGCCGACGACCTTCTGATGCGCCACCGAGCAGACCACCCGGCGCACCGTGGCATAGGAGCATTTGTCAGGCTGCCGCGCGCAATAGCCGTCGAGTTCGCCGAGCGCCCACGCCGCCGGAATGCCGTATGTCTCTGCCGCGTCGATGCGAATTTCGGAGGCATTCTCCAGATTGACCGCGCCGCCGAACAAGGCGCTAACCGCCTGCCCCGGAATGGAGGCCGCGAACGAGACATGCTGGGTATTGCTGAGCGTGAAACCGGGCAACGCCTCCAACGCCAGCTTGGTCGGGGTGACGGCCGGCGCAAACAGGCCGCCCGGCAAGGTCGCCGCCTGCTGTGCGACGGGCGAGCCGTCCTGCTTGATGTCCGGCACATAGTCGGGAAACACAGGATTGGCGCCGTAGTATCTGTCCAGCAGTGCCTGCTGCGGAACGCTGTCGTATTTCGCCGAGGTGAACAGAGGCGAGTCTTTTAGCTGGTTTTCGGCATGCTTGCCGACGGCAAAGATATCGCCGACATGAACATCCTCGGTCGGCGGATAAACCGGCTCGATATTGTACGAAATCATCGCCGAGCTCCACTCCTTGGCAGCCCAGTCGCTCGGCGGATTGGCGCAACACTGGAGCGAGGCGGCCATCGCGCATGTGGCGAGCATGCCAGCGATACGCCGGAGCGTCGGTTGCGCGGCCATTCGGTTCGTCGTTACGGGGTTTCCCATCGCCACGGAACCTCTCATGTCAGAATGACATGTTGTTCCCTCATTGCGATAAAAATGGCAATCGCGGCGTCGCGTTTCTTTTCGTCACAGTTTTCGTCATCGTCCACGCGCTCCGTCGCTGCGCGGCGGGTCCGACCGAGCTACTCCAAATCTCGCTTCACCGCGTCCGAGTGTAGCACCTGGCTGATGTGCATGGCGTAGTCGATGCTGGTGTCGGCCTGGAACGTGACCTGCGGCGCATACCGCAGGCGTAGCTCGCGCGCGAGTTCGCGGCGCAGGAAGGGGGCGGCGTGGCGCAGAGCGGGCAGCTTGTCGGCCACGTCGGAGCGGCCGAGCCGCGTGACGAAGGCGGTGGCGTGTTTCAGGTCGGGACTGACCCGGACTTCCGTGACCGTGATCAGGATGCCGGTTAGCGCCGGGTCGCGGATTTCGCCGCGCAGGAACACGCCGGCCAGCACATGGCGGATTTCTTCCGCCACGCGCAGTTGCCGCTGACTGGCCGGCTTTGCCGACGATTTGGCCGAAGCGGGCATCTCAGCCGGGGATCATCTCGATCTCGTAGCACTCGACCACGTCGCCTTCCTTCAGATCATTGAAGTTGGCGAAGGACAGGCCGCACTCGTAGCCGCGCGCCACTTCGCGAACGTCGTCCTTGAAGCGTTTCAACTGCGTCAGTTCGCCGGTATGGATCACCACGCCTTCGCGCAGCAACCGCACGCCCGCACCCCGCTTGACGACGCCTTCGGTGATCATGCAGCCCGCGACCTTGCCGGTCTTGGTGATGTCGAACACTTTGCGGATTTCTGCGTAGCCCAGGAATTTTTCGCGGGCTTTTGGGGCCACCTTGCCGCGCACCAGTTTTTCGATGTCGTCGGCCACGTCGTAGATGATCGAGTAGTAGCGGATATCCACGTTCTCGCGCTGGGCGAGTTCGCGCGCTTGGCTGGTGGCGCGGACGTTGAAGGCGACGATGACCGCGTTCGAGGCCTTGGCCAACTGGATGTCGGATTCGGTGATCTGGCCGACGGCGGCCAGCAACACCCGCACCCGCACTTCCTCGTGCGCCTGCTTTTGCACGGTCGCCATGATCGCCTCGGCGCTGCCCTGCACGTCGGCCTTGACCAGAACGGCGACCTCTTTCTGCTCGCCCGCCTGGATGCGGGCCAGCATCTGGTCGAGCGTGCCGCGCGCGGCGGTGGCCACGCCCGCGTTCTTGTCGCGAATCTTGCGCTGGCGGAACTCGCTGATCTCGCGGGCGCGGCTTTCGTTTTCCACCACCACGAACGGCTCGCCCGCCACCGGCACGCCGGCGAGGCCCAAAATCTCCACCGGCTCGGAGGGGCCTGCCGATTTCAGTTGCCGTGCCTTGTCGTCCAGCATCGCGCGCACGCGGCCCCACTCGGCACCGGCCACGACGATGTCGCCCTGGTTCAAGGTGCCGCGCTGCACCAGCACGGTTGCCACCGGCCCCCGCCCGCGATCCAGCCGGCTTTCGATGACCGAGCCTTCGGCCGGCCGGTCCGGATTGGCGCGCAGATCGAGGATTTCGGCTTGCAGCAGGATCGCTTCCTGCAACTTGTCGAGACCCGTGCGCTTGATCGCCGAGACTTCCACGTCCTGCGTCTCGCCACCCATTTCCTCGACGACGATCTCGTAGCTGAGCAATTCCTGCCGCACGCGGTCCGGATTGGCGTCCGGCTTGTCCATCTTGTTGATGGCCACGATGATCGGCGCCTTCGCGGCCTTGGCGTGCTGGATCGCCTCGATTGTCTGCGGCATCACGCCGTCGTCGGCCGCGACCACCAGGATGACGATGTCGGTCACGCTGGCGCCGCGCGAGCGCATCGCCGTGAACGCCTCATGGCCCGGCGTGTCGATGAAGGTGATCTTCTCGCCGGTCTCCAACTCCACCTGATAGGCGCCGATATGCTGGGTGATGCCGCCGGCCTCGCCCTTGGCGACGTCGGTGGCGCGCAGCGCGTCGAGCAGGCTGGTCTTGCCGTGATCGACATGGCCCATGACGGTGACAACCGGCGGACGGGGCAGCAATTCGGTGTCCACGTCGGTGGCGCCGACCAGGCCGAGTTCGACATCGTCCTCGGAAACGCGCTTCACCTTGTGCCCGAATTCCTGCACCAGCAATTCGGCGGTGTCAGGGTCCAGGCTCTGCGTGACGGTCGCCATCACGCCCATCCGCATCAGGGCCTTGATCACATCCGGAGTACGGGCGGCCATGCGGTTGGCAAGTTCCTGCACCGTGATGTTGTCGGGCAGGATAACTTCACGCACTACCTTCACCTGATCGCTACGAAGCAGTTCCAGTTCCGCCTGACGGCGCTCGCGTTCGCGCTGGCGCCGCATGGACGCGAGGCTGCGAACCCGGTCGTCCTCGCCCTCAATGGCCGCGAGCACGTCGATCTTGCCGGCACGGCGGCGGTCATCGACCTTTTTCGGCGCGGCCACCTGCGGCTTGCGGGGGGCGGCGCCGGGCAGGCCACCGGGGCGGCGCGGACGGTCGTCCTCTTCTTCGGCGGCGCGCGGCGCCTTCAGGCGCAGCG
>CAJCJG010000069.1 GCA_903970625.1 Solirubrobacterales bacterium 70-9
TCCATCGCCGCCGTCTGGAACCGCATCGGATCACTCCTGAACCAATTCAGCCCAGCGGAGTGCGCCGAATACGTCAGGCACGCAGGATATGACCAGACATGATCCGGTCATGCTCTAGCGCCGGCCGCCCAGCAGACACAGCACCAACGCGACACCCAGCACGCACGCCGGCACCAGGACGGCCGCATTGGCGTACCGTGCGGTGACGAATGCACCCAGGGCGGCGCCGAGGCAGAACGTGGCGCAGATGGCCGCGAACACCCGCCCTTGCCGCAGCGCCGCCGGATCGCGGGGCGGGCCGATCCCTGTGAACAGCGCCTCCGCCGCGCGGCGCAGATTGCCGGTGGTCATCACCGAACTGTAGGCGGCACCCTCGACGCGGGCGAAGCTGGAACTTTGCAACGCGGCGACGAAGGCGATGCCGAGCACGATCGGCAGGTCGGCGAACCCATCCGGCAACGCCGCGACCGCCAGCAGCAGCGCGATCTCGACCGCAAGGCTGAACAAGGCCGCCCGCTGCGCGCCGCGACGGGTGGCATGGCGCCGCAGCCGATGCGCCACGAACACGCCCAGCAGGAACGCGACGATGGGTGGCACATGATGGAATGCCGCGCGCCACTGGCCCGTCGCGGCAAAGACGCCGAGCAACACGACGTTGCCGGTCTGGGCGTTGGCAAACACGCCGCCATGGGCGATCCAGGTGAAGGCGTCGAGAAATCCGCCGGCCAGACTCAGCAGCGAGGCGACCCGAAGCGTCTCCTCCGGCGGCATGGCGAAGGGTTATGCAGCCGGTTCGCCCCCTCCCAAGCTGGCACCGTCCTCGCCCTTGCGCCGCTTGCGCGCGGCGGTTGCGTACTGGCCGCGCGGCCGGTTCTCCATCACGTTCGGCCGGACCACCGTGTCGTAATAATCGTCCCAATCCTCCGGCGAGAACTGGTCGAGGCGGGGTACGATCTCGTAGTCGTTCTGGCCGGCATCTTCGAGAATCTCACGCGGCAGCGGCTGCACCTGCAACAGCGGATAGTCGGCGCGAAACTCGATGGGGACCCCGGTTTTGGTCAGGCGCAGATTGGTGATCAGCGGGCCGAACCAGCGGTCGGTCTCGATCACGCCCTCGTACAACTCGTAGCCGCCCCTCTGCGGCAGGTTGGCGCAGGGGCGCACCAGAAGGCTCCAGCCGGGCGCCGTGCGGGCCACCAGCCCGCTCCACATCTGCACCAGCCCAGGTTCCTGGAACGCACCGAGGAACGGGGGCGCGAATCCCTTGATCTCCTCCGGCGCCCGCTCGTCGAAATAGCCCGCGAAGTCCGGGAATTGCGCGGTCTTCAGGGGCAGCCAGGCGCCCGCGTCCTTAAAAGTCCAGGAGATGTCGTGGCCGTCCCACATCAGGCTGAAGTCGAACGGCGGGAACACGTAGAAGCCGAACGCCGAGGCCGTCACCACCGGTTCGCAATAGCGGAACGCACGCGTCGGCAGTGTCCCGGCGGCCGAGCGGTCGGCCCGCTGCGGCATCCGCGCCTGCGGAATCAGCCGGTGGAAGATCACCCGCGGCCGCTTGGCCGCGCCCTCTGCCGCGACGTCCGTGGTTGGGCCTGTGAGCATCATCGGACGCACCCTTCAAGGCGATTGAAACGCAGCCGCCGGACCCGAAGGTCCGGCGCGCACATGCTCATGCATTTCAAGCGGGCAATAGGCCCGCCGTAAAGCCCATCGTCGTTAGAAGGATGGGCGCATCCCGCCGAGGCGGACCTTGCCGGCGTCGGCGGTGGACAGGCTCGGGCTCATGCCGCCGAGGCGAACCTTGCCGGCGTCGGCAGTGGACAGGCTGGGGCTCATGCCGCCGAGGCGGACCTTGCCGGCGTCAACGGTGGCGAGCACGGCGAGCGTAAGTTTCGTCATCGAAAGTTCCCCAGATGCAGTGGCGAGAGCACTGTGCCCGCCGTGATTGCGATGAGGGGAGACTGAATGATGATTCGAATACCGTCGTATTAACGACGTTAACACGCCGTCAATACGAAGATTAAACGCATTTTTCACGTTTACACGAATTGTATCTGATCGTGAAGCATTGGTGCGCTTCATGCAACCCGTGCCACCGATTGGCACCAGGCTGTCGTTTCCGACCCTTAAAACACGCGGTTTTGTTGATGCCGTCTAGCGTCGTCAAGGACAAGCCATTCCTTGATCCTGGGTGCGCGGTCGGGGGACTTGGCGCAATTGATCGTCGATGCCGCAGCGAAATTTGCGTCGGCATACAATGGCGCGTATGTTGCGCGATCGATCACGTTATTCACGCTGAATCAACGCCGCCACGACGCCAAAGCGGCCACGATCGGCCCGCGCCGGCGCGCGCGGCCGCTCACATTTCCGTCAGTCCGGCTGGATGGTTAGGCGGCGGTGCCGCCGACCGTCAGGCCAGCGAGTTTCAGAGTCGGCTGGCCGACCCCGACCGGCACGCCCTGGCCGCTCTTGCCGCAGGTGCCGATGCCGGGGTCGAGCGCCATGTCGTTGCCGACCATTTCCACCCGCGTCAGCGCGTCGGGGCCGTTGCCAATCAGCGTGGCGCCCTTGACCGGCGCGGTGACGCGCCCGTCCTCGATCATGTACGCCTCGCTCGCCGAGAACACGAATTTTCCGGACGTGATATCCACTTGGCCGCCGCCGAAATTGACTGCATACAGACCGCGTTTCACCGAGCGGATCATCTCGTCGGGCTCATGTGCGCCGCCAAGCATGACGGTGTTGGTCATGCGCGGCATCGGCGAATGCGCGTACGATTGGCGGCGGCCGTTGCCGGTCGCGCGTACGCCCATCAGCCGCGCGTTCAGACGATCCTGGAGAAATTCCCGCAGAATCCCGTCCTCGATCAGCACCGTGCGGCTGGTCGGCGTACCCTCGTCGTCCACCGTCAGGCTGCCACGCCGGTCCGGCATCGTGCCGTCGTCCACCACGGTGACGCCGGGCGAGGCGATGCGCTGGCCCAGCAGCCCGGCGAACGCCGAACTGCCCTTGCGGTTGAAATCGCCTTCCAGCCCGTGCCCGATCGCCTCGTGCAGCAGGATGCCGGGCCAGCCCGGCCCGAGCACGATCGGCATTTCGCCGGCCGGCGCCGGCCGGCTGTCGAGATTCAGCACGGCCTGCCGCAGCGCCTCGTCCGCCGCCGCGTGCCAGATATCGGCGCCGACCACGCGGTCGTAGCCGAACCGCCCGCCGGTGCCGAAGCTGCCGGTCTCCCGCCGCCCGTCCTGTTCGACGACAATCGAGACGTTCAACCGCACGAGGGGTCGCAAATCCGCCACCCGCCGCCCATCGGCGCGGACGATCTGCACCGCCTGCCACTCGCCCATCAGCGAGGCCATCACCTGCTTGACGCGCGAATCCTTGGCCCTGGCATAAACGTCGATTTCCGCCAGCAGCGCCGTGCGCGCGGAAAAATCCATCGCCGATAGCGGGTTGGCGTCCGAGTACAGGCGCGCGTTGCTGCTGCGCGGCGGTTCCGCCGCCGTGCCCGCGTGCCCGGCGGACACCGCCCCCACCGTCGCCGCCGCCCGCTTCAGCGCCGCCTCGGACAATTCGCCCGCGTGCGCGTAACCCGTGGCCTCGCCCGCCACCGAGCGCAGACCGAAGCCCAGCGTGGTATCGAACCCCGCCGTGCGGATGCGCCCGTCCTCCAGGCTGATCCCCTCGCTTTCTCGGTATTCCAGGAACAATTCCCCGTCGTCGCAGTCTGCCAGCGCCGCAGCGGTCAGCCGTTCGGCTGCGACGCGGTCGAGCGTGGACCCGGCGCGCTCGAAGAACAGGCGATCCGTGACGGCGAGCGGCGTGTCGGCGATGGGCGTGGGGGCCGGGGACGATGCGGTCATGGGTGATCCTGAAGCTGTCCGGGAACGTGGGTCGGCTCGATCAGTCGTGCGCGCGGCAGGCGCAACGTCGCGTCGGTGCCGGCGCCGGGGCGGCTGGCAAGCGTCAGATGCCCGTCATGCGCCTCGACGATCGCGCGACAGAAATAGAGGCCGAACCCGACACCGGGCGGCCGCCGTGAGACGTCCGGGTCGGCTTCGCCGAACGGGTCGAAAGCCCGGTCGAGGTCGCCGTCGGCGATGCCGACACCGTTGTCACGCACGGCGATCAGCAGGTCGCCATCGTCATCCAGCCGCGTGGCGACCGAGACGGTGCCCCCGTGCGGCGTGAATTTCAACGCGTTGCCGAGCAGATGGGCGAGCACCTGACGCAGCCGCCGCTCGTCGCCGCGCAGCCATCGCCCGACATCGTGCGTGCCGGCCTGCAAGTCCACATGGGCTGTCCGCGCCGCCGGCTCCGCCTGCCGCACGGCCGCCTCGACCAGCCGTGGCAGCTCGATCACGTCCCGCGACAACTCGATGCCGCCGGATTCGAGCCGAACCACGTCCAGGATATTGTTGATCTGCCGCAGCAGCACCAGCCCCGCCTCGCGGATCGTGTTGGCGTATTCGCGTACCCGTTCCGGCGGGATCGGCGCATTGCCGGGCTGCGTCTGTGCCAAGGCGTCGGAAAACCCGATCACCGCGTTCAGCGGCGTGCGTAGTTCGTGGCTGATGGTGGCCAGCACGCGGGACTTGGCGCTGCTCGCGGTCTCGGCCGCTCGGCGGGCCTTGCGCAACGCCTCGGAGGCGGCGGTAGCACCGGTCACGTCGGCAGCACTCAGACAGAATTGCCCGCCTGGTAGCCGTTCGGCCACGATGGTGATGCGATGATTGTCCAGGGTGGACCCATACATCACCTCTGGCGGGTCTGCGGGGTCGAGCGGGACCTCCAGCAGTGGCGCCAGAAGCGGCGGCAGCATTCGCGTCCGCAAATCTTCGCCATCGTGGCCGACGAGAACGGCAAAGCGCGGCGTATGCAGCAGCACGCGGCCATCCGCCGCCATCACCGCCGTGCCGGCCGGGCCGATCCCGTCGGCGCCGGGGTGGCTCACGACCGCGCGCTTTTGCGCAGCGCGTGCAGGACGGCCACGGACGCGGTGAGCGCCAGCACCGCGGTCGCCTGATGCGCCGCTGCGAGGCCCAGCGGGACGACATTCAACAGCGTCGCAATCCCAAGCGCATATTGCACCGCGATCGCCAGCGCCAACGCCGCCAGCGCCACGCGCAGGCGCCCGGCGGCCCCGGCGGCGAACCCTGCCACCACCGTCGCGGCCGACGCCAATGCGGTCAGCGTCGCGAGCAGCCGATGGTCGAACTGCACGGCGGCGACGTTTTCGGTCAGGTTGCGGACGAACGGGTCGAGTGCGGCATACCCGTCCGGCACCAGCCGCCCGTCCATCAGCGGAAAGGTATTGTAGGTCAGACCGGCATGGAGGCCGGCCACGAAGCCGCCAGCCACGATGGTCGTGCCCAGCAGGCACGCCGCCAGCCACGCGAGCCGGCGAGTCCCGCGCGTGGGCAACGGCGCCGGCAGCGGCCACAGCACGGACAGCGCGGTCCATAGCAGCGCGACGTACAGCACGAGTGCCACCGCCAGATGAATCACGAGCCGATAGGCGGACACGGCGGTGGCGTCCGCAAAGAAGCCGGAAGACACCATGAACCAGCCGACGGCGCCCTGCGCGCCACCCAGCACGAACAGAAGCACCAGCCGGGGCCGCAGGCGGGCGGGGATGGCACCGCGCGCCCACAACACCACCAACGGCACAAGAAAGACGATTCCGATGAGACGGCCCCACAGCCGATGCGTCCACTCCAGCCAGAAGATCTGCTTGAAGCCGGCGAGCCCGAAGCCCTCGTGCAGCAAATGGTATTGGGGGATTTGCTGATACAGATCGAACAACCGTTGCCATTCCGCCTCGGTCAGCGGCGGCAGCGTGCCCATCAACGGCGCCCATTCCATGATCGACAATCCCGACCCGGTCAGCCGCGTGGTACCGCCGAGGACGATCATGCCCAGCACCATCGCGCACAGCGCGAACAGCCACCCGGCGACCCACCGCCGGTTGCGGTCGGCCATTTCAGCGCCCGCAGGAAATTCGCGCACGTCGAAGGGCATAGCCGGACAATATAGGGTCCGGCGCCCACAAAACAGGTCCGTTCGCGCCCCGGGCCGAAGCCCGGCGGGTTTTAGTGTGCAGACATCAATGGAGATGGCGCAGATGCGCGGTATGGCGCCACTCGCCCGGCCCGATGACGCCCACCGAGGCGACCCTGACCGAATGCAGCCGTCCGTCGATCTGGCGTTCCCAGAAATCGAGGAATTTGCGCAGCACCGGAAATTTCGGTGCGATGTCCAGTTGCTGCCACACGAAGGTTTGCAGCAGCGCCGGATGGTCCGGAAGGTGATACAGGATCTCCGCCGTCGTCAGGCGGTAGCCGTTCAGTTGCTGGTGCAGCGAGGTCGTGGTCGCGAGGTGCATTCCCGGCTCTCCGATGCTGTGTCTGCGAAATCGGTATCCGCGTGCTGTGTTCCCTGGCCCGTCTTGCCGTCACGGGTTCGTGCAGCATGGCACGCGACCCGGCCGCCGGGGCAAGCGAAAATTTCTGCATTATCAGCATGTTGTCACTCGTGCAGCGAGAGTGCTGCCGACGCTTGACAGCGGCCGGGCACGCGACTAGATCGCTGGCACTCCCTGATCGGGAGTGCTAACACTCCGCCGTCCGGCAGTTCCGCTGGCCGGCCGCATCAGACGCATTATCCGAGGAGCGATCCGAATGAAGTTCCGTCCCCTGCACGACCGCGTGGTCGTCCGGCGCATCACCGCCGAGGAAAAGACCGCGGGCGGCATCATCATTCCCGACACGGCAAAAGAGAAGCCGATGGAGGGCGAGGTGATCGCCGCTGGCCCCGGGGCCCGCAACGAACAAGGCCAGCTCGTGGCGCTCGACGTGAAGTCCGGCGACCGTGTGCTGTTCGGCAAGTGGTCCGGCACCGAAGTCAAGATCGACGGCGAAGACCTGTTGATCATGAAAGAGTCCGACATCATGGGCATCATCGAAGGTAGCGCTGCGGTCAAGAAGGCCGCCTGAGCCTCCGACGCCTGCGACACGACACGACGAATCAACAAAGGGATTGAGTGAACATGGCTGCCAAGGACGTTCGTTTCGGCGGAGACGCTCGCCAGCGCATGCTGCGCGGCGTTGACATCCTGGCCGACGCGGTGAAGGTGACTCTCGGCCCCAAGGGCCGCAACGTTGTCATCGACAAGTCGTTCGGCGCGCCCCGGATCACCAAGGACGGTGTGACGGTGGCCAAGGAAATCGAGCTGGCCGACAAGTTCGAGAACATGGGCGCCCAGATGGTGCGCGAAGTGGCCTCGAAGACCAACGATCTGGCCGGCGACGGCACCACCACGGCCACCGTGCTGGCGCAGTCGATCGTTCGCGAGGGCGCCAAGTCCGTCGCGGCCGGCATGAACCCGATGGACCTCAAGCGCGGCATCGACAAGGCGGTCGCCGCCCTGGTCGAGGAACTCGCGAAGAAAACGAAGAAGATCACGACGCCGGCCGAGACCGCGCAGGTCGGCACGATCAGCGCCAATGGCGAATCCGAGATCGGCCACATGATCTCGGAAGCCATGCAGAAGGTTGGCAACGAGGGCGTCATCACGGTCGAGGAAGCCAAGGGCATCCAGACCGAGCTCGATGTCGTCGAGGGCATGCAGTTCGATCGCGGCTACGTCTCCCCGTATTTCATCACCAATGCGGAGAAGATGATCGCCGACCTCGATCAGCCGTACATCCTGATCCATGAGAAGAAACTGTCCGGCTTGCAGCCGATGCTGCCGCTGCTGGAGAGCGTCGTGCAGTCGGGCCGTCCGTTGATCATCGTGGCGGAAGATGTCGAGGGCGAGGCCCTGGCCACGCTCGTCGTCAACAAGCTGCGCGGCGGGTTGAAGGTCGCGGCCGTCAAGGCGCCGGGCTTCGGCGACCGCCGCAAGGCGATGCTGGAAGACCTCGCGATCCTGACCGGCGGCCAGGTGATCAGCGAAGACCTCGGCATCAAGCTTGAGAACGTGACGCTCGCCATGCTCGGGAAGGCCAAGAAGGTCATCATCGAGAAGGAGAACACCACGATCGTCGAAGGCGCCGGCAAGGCCGAGGACATCAAGGGCCGCTGTAACCAGATCCGCGCGCAGATCGAGGAGACCACCTCGGACTACGACCGCGAGAAGTTGCAGGAGCGGCTGGCCAAGCTCGCGGGCGGCGTCGCCGTGATCCGCGTCGGCGGGGCCACCGAGGTCGAAGTGAAGGAGCGCAAGGATCGCGTGGACGACGCGCTGCACGCCACCCGTGCGGCCGTCGAGGAAGGCATCGTGCCGGGCGGCGGCGTCGCCCTCGCGCGCGCGGGCCTGATCCTCGCCCACCTGAAGGCCGACAACGACGACCAGCGCGTCGGCATCGAGATCGTCCGCCGCGCCTCGCTGTCGCCGCTGCGCCAGATCGCCGAGAACGCCGGTGCCGACGGCGCGGTGATTTCGGCGAAAGTGCTCGAGTCCGACAACTACCACTGGGGCTACGACGCCCAGACCGGCGAGTTCAAGGACCTGGTGGCGGCCGGCATCATCGACCCGACCAAGGTGGTTCGTACCGCGTTGCAGGACGCGGCCTCGATCGCCGGCCTGCTCGTGACGACCGAAGCCATGATCGCCGAGCGTCCGGAGAAGAAGGGTCCGCCGGCTGGCGGCCCGCCGGGCGGCGGCATGGGCGACATGGACTTCTGAGACTCGACGCCTGCTCGGCGCGCAAGCGCCGGGCCGGCTGCCGTGGCGACAATCGGGGGTGCGGGCGAACAGCCCGCACCCTTTCGTTGTTGGCGGGAATCTTCAAAGGACATGGGCGCGAATTCAAGGCCGTATGGCGTTGTCCGCCAGCGCGGCGAAAGCCGGAACCCGGGCCGGCGGCACAAGCGCCGCGCCGCCCGGCCGCCAGCCTTCGTTGCGGTGCAGTTATACTTGGCTGCCAAATTCGCAACCGAGTTTGGACTTCACGTTTGCGGCACGAGACAGGATTGACTCTATCGCCTTTTTCTGCACAACCTACCCGAGCAATCGCCTTTTGGCTTAGCTTGCTGCGCTTCCGTCCTCGGGTGCCTTCAAGACGTCCAAAGCCCGGTTGTCCGACGCTCCCGGCGATCGTGCTCGGGGGCCCAAGACGGAGAATGACGCAGCTATGGCTATCGGCACTGTGAAGTGGTTCAACACCACGAAGGGTTTCGGGTTCATCATGCCGCAGGACGGCGGCAAGGATGTATTCGTTCATATTACGGCCGTGCAGGCGGCTGGCTTGAAGGGCCTCAACGACGGCCAGAAGGTCAGCTACGAAGTGGCGATGGAACGCGGCAAGGCCGCCGCCACCAATCTGAAGCTCGCCTGACACCTGCCAGACCGGCGTTCGGCTGATCGGCGCAGGTTTAAAACCGTGTACGCATATGCACGAAGCCAACCGGGTTCCCGTGACAAGCGGGTCCACGGTTGGTTTTGTGCGTTTCACGGCTGAATTTTTTGCCCGGCGGCGTCGGCAGACGTCGCCGCATCTCATCACAAAACAGGGGCTCCGCGCGCCCGACCAAACCCAGGAGTGAGTCGTCATGGCTGTCGGCACCGTCAAATGGTTCAACGCCACCAAAGGCTTCGGCTTCATCATGCCGCAGGACGGCGGTAAGGACGTTTTCGTCCACATCACCGCCGTCCAGGCCGCCGGCCTGAAAGGCCTGAACGACGGCCAGAAGGTCAGCTACGAAGTGGAGATGGAGCGCGGCAAGGCCGCCGCCACCAACCTCAAGCTCGCCTGATTCGGTGAGGGTTGGGGCGAACATAAGCGCTCCACCGTCGTCATTCCGGCGAAAGCCGGAATCCAGGGCCGCGCACTCCAACTTTCGTGCAGGCCTGGACCCCGGCCTTCGCCGGGGTGACGGAGTGGCGAGGTTATGTTCAAACCAGCCCCTCACCGCCGCTGGCCGCCCGCCAACGGGGGGCCGGCGTTCCTGCTTTTGTGTTACGCCACCGCCCGCTGATGGCGTGCCCGCGCACCGCGTTCGATGCCGGCCGCGACCAGCGAATCGATGCGCAATTCGGCTTTGACGAATTCGAGCAGGTGCAGGCTATCCTGCGCCGCAAATCCGTCCGCCGCGACCACGTCGCAGGCCAGGGCGTAGGCCGTCTCGCGCAATCGCGGCTCCAGCGCGTCGCGGATCAGCCGTGCGGCATGTTTCAGGCCGTTATCTTCCCGCAGCAGCGCAATCGCCGCCTCGGTCGCCGCATCCAGGTGGGCCGAGGTGAAATCCGAAAACACCGGCAGCGTCTGCACGATCCCCGCCATCACGCCGATTTCCCGGTCGCTGATGCCGCCGCCTGTGGCGGCGACCAGCACCATGGTGCAGACCAGCGCCTCCTGCGCGCCTAATCCGTCCGAGTCCAATTCCGTGCGGGCCAGCATATTGGTCGCTCCACAGGCGTCGTCGGCAGGGTGAGGGAAGCGGGACGGCAGATCAAGCGTCGGCGGGATTACCGTTGCGTCATCGCTTCCGGCAGCGCGGCGCGATCCGGCATGGGCGCGGCGCCGCCGGGTTGCGGCAGCGTGGACAGCAGCGGCAGCAGGGTCGGCAGATCGCGCTCGATCATGCAGACCAAAAACGAATCGGCTGGCGAGCGCCCCGGTCCCGGCGGGTCGAGATCTTCCGGGGCGTCTGCCGGTTGCCCCGCCG
>CAJCJG010000070.1 GCA_903970625.1 Solirubrobacterales bacterium 70-9
AAGCCGATGGCCTATCGGCTTGGCGCGGCCATCTGGTTCGACTATCGGCGGCAGAAGGGGCCGCCGGCGGACGTGGACTGGTTCGGGCGGTTGCAAGATATCGCGGCGGACCTGCCCGCCTTTTTGCAAGCGCCGCCGACGGAAGCGCGCGTGGCGGCGGGGATGGCGGCTGTCGCAGTGTGGGACACGGTGGGCGCGCTCGGCATCCCGGAGTTCACGGCGACGCAACAGGAGATCGACGTGTTCCAGTTCGCCGATCTGGCGCTGAGCGCCAAGGTGGCGACTGGGCTGCACGCCGTCTCGGTGGACGAGCAGCGCGCCAACTTCACGCCGACGCTGTGGAACCCTGATCCGGCACGCATTTCCCAGGCGCTGTTTCCGGGCGCGCACGCCGACGTGGGCGGCGGGTATCCCACGACCGAAAGCGGCCTGTCGGACGGTGCGCTGGCGTGGATGACGGAGCGCCTGGCCGGCCTCGGCGTCCGCTTCGCGGCCGTGCCGACGTGCAAGCCGGCGCCGGACCCAGCGGGGCGCTCGCACGAGCCATGGGCGGAGGTGCCGTGGACGCTGCTGCCCCGGGCGGCGCGGGCGTTTCCGCCGGGGCTGCTGCTGTCGCGGCCGCTGGTGGCGCGGCTGGGCGGCGGGGGCTACGCGCCGCCGAATCTGGGCGGATATTGGGACACCGACGGGCCATTGCCGGGGGTGGCGATGGCGTAGGGTCGTTGCATAACGAGCATCACCCGCAAACAGCCCGGTTGCTTGCGACGCGGCGCAGAGGTTACGCAGCAGGCAGGCGCGATTCGTGCCGCATGGGGTGATCCGCCGTGTCGTTATTGCTGCCGTCGCTCGGCCGGTTCGTGGTGCTGTTGCTGACGCTGGTGGTGGCGGCGCTGTGCATCGGGATCGGCCAGTTCGTCGGGGCGCGGCGGCCGGCGACTGCCCTGGTGGCGGGCTGGGGGATGGCCTGCGTCGGCTTTGTGGTCGCGGGCGCATTGCTCGGGGCGCAATTGAACATTGCCGCCTGCGCGCTGGGCTTCGTTGGCCTGGCAGGCCTGGGGCTGCTGGTGCAGGGCACGTTCGAGGAAGGCTCGTGGCTGGCGACGGGGCGCGTGCTGGCGCTAGCGACGCCGTTTCTGCTGATCGCCGCCGCGACCGGGCCTGCGGGGACGGAGGAGTTCAGCCACTGGCTGCCGAACATCGACTACCTGTTCCGTCACGATCATTTTCCGAGCCTGAGCGTCCCGAGCCTGATGTCGGAGCGGCCGGGCACGCCGTATGCGATGGCGTACATTTCCTACGTCGTCTCCCTGATGCTGGGGCAGGTGGCGGAAAATGCCGGCATCGTCTGGAACGCGCTGCTGCTTGTGGCGGTGGGTGCGCTGTGCGCCGACATCGTCGCCGAGCAGGTGCGCACGCGCGCGGGCGGCGGAATCCTGTCCAAGGATTTGGACGCGACCGAGGAATGGGGTGTGGCCGGCATCGGGCTGCTGGCGGCGACGATGCTGAACCCGTCGTTCGTGCCGCGCCTGTTCCTGTCCAACTACGACGACGGGGCAGTCGGCTCGGTCACGGCTGTCGCGACGGCGGGGGTGGTGCTGTGGCTGTCGGCCGAGACCGGCAAGACCCGGGACGAGCGGCTGCTGCTGATGACGGGCATCGGCTTCTGCTGTGCCGCACTGGCACAACTGCGGCAGGACGGGCTGATCCTGTTCACGCTGGTGTTCATCGCGGCCGTTGCCGCCGTGCCGCTGGAGCGGGCGGTGGGGCGGCGGGTGACGCCGACCATGATCCTGCTGCTGCTGCCGCCCGCGCTGTTGGTGGCCCTGGTCTGGCGCGAATATCAGGTGGTGCAGATCCCCGACGAGGCGCTGACGCTGCTGAACCCGAATGCCTGGCACTGGGCCGAATTGGGAGCGACCGCCTGGAGCATGGTCGAAATCGCGTTCACCAAGATCGGCTTTTTCGCGCTGCTGGCCGTGCTGATCGGCGTCTCGGTGGTGATCGCCGACGCGCCGAACCTCTTTACGCCGTTTCAGCGGTCGGGCGCGGTGATGGGCGCGGTGTTGGGCCTGGGCAAGATCGGCGCGCTTCTGATGCTGTATCTGGTCACGGCCTACACCGCCGAGGAGGCGGCCAGCGCGAAGGATTTCTGGCGTTTCATGGTGCAGGTGGGGCCGGCGCTGGTGGTCGCCGCGATCCCGCTGATCCCGCCCCGGCTGTGGACGCTGCAACCGGCCGGCCGCCTGCTGTGCATCGCCGCCCCGATCCTGGCGGTGCTGCTGCCGATCGTGTCCGTGCGGTATCTGCATGTCGATTCCCCGCGCTCCAGCCGAACGCCCTATCTGCGCGACGTGGGCCGGGAGATCGCCGGGCTGATCGGGGACGCGCCGCAGATCACGCTGGTCGATCCGGACGACGCGGCCGGCGACCTCGCGACGCTTGCGGTCGTTCGCTACCAGTTGCAGGCGATCGGCGACCGCAAGCCACGACAGGGGGCCTGGCCGCCGGTGCCGGCGGTGAATCTGATCGCGGGGTCGCCGCCGATCCATCTGGTGGCCGAAAGCGGCTTGCCGCGCGACGCGGGCCGCGGCCACCCCGCCGACTGGCGTGAGAAGGATTTCGCCACGCTTCTGGCCGCCCCGTTCGTCTGGTTTCAGGACGGCGGACCGGTGGCGAGCCAATTGTCCGGCCTGACCCTGGCGCCGGGCGCCAGCTATCTGATCGCCCACCACGGCGGCACGGCGGCCGAACTGGTCAAGGTGTGGGCGTTCCCGGAGGAGCCGTAAGGCGTTCAGCCGCCGGGTCCTTCGCGGACAATATCGTCGGGGCGGGCCGGTTGCGGGCTTTGGTCATCGGGATGGCCGACCAGCACGGTCAGGCGCCCCGGCCCAATCGCATCATGCCCTCGCCAGCATCCGAAAGCCCAGGCGATGGGGTAAAGTCCGGGCTTAAGGTCGAAGCGCGCGGCGTCGAAAACAGTGTCGAAATCGCGGGCGAGTTGAAGTTGGACGTTCGAGACGATGCGGCGCGGGCCGAGGCCCAGGCGCATTAGGCAATCGGCCGGCGCCCCGGCCGGTCGTTCGACGCGCAGCGTCAGGGCGTGGATGCCGGCCGTTCGGACCGCCAGAAAGCCACGCCCGATGCCGACATACAGCGAGTCCGGCGGCCCCATTGCCAGAATCCGGCTCATCTCCACGGCAGGGCCATCATGCGTGAAGGTGGACAGCGGCGCCGCTTTCACGTCGACATCCATCGTGGTGCCGACCTCGATCGGGTTGATCGAGGCCCGCCAGCCGGGTTCGTATCCCGTCAGGCCACCGGACGCATCGGTCGCGGGCAGCGGACGGACGGGTTGCAGGGTTTGGGGCGCGGCGTCCGTGTTCCACGACGCAGGGCTTTGGGGCGCAGCCCAGGGCGGTGGAGGCTGGGGGGCGCTGCGTACCGCCAGCACGCCTTCCCATACCGTGACTGCGAGCAGGCAGCCGAGCAGCGGCGCCGGCCCGAACAGCAGCGCAGCCCGGTACAAGCCGTCCCGCCGCCACAGCCGGCGATGGATGAAGCCGAGTTTGCCGAGCAGGTGCCTCACGGCATCGCCGCGATGGCAGCGGCGATATCGCCCGGCGTGAGGGCGGACAGATCGACATCCGGACGGTCCAGATGGGGCGCGATGCGCACCGCCTGCGCCTCCCGCGCCCGCTCCAGCAGCGTGCGCGCGGTGCGGGCGTTGCCGAAGTTGGGCCGCCCGCTTGCCGTGGCGAAGAACGCCGAAATGGCCCCGTCGGACTGCGAGCCAAGACGCAACCCCTCCCGCTCCGCCATGACGTGGACGATCTGCAACAGGTCGTCGCTGCCGTAGCTGTCGAAGCGGAGGGTTTTGGCGAAGCGGGACGGCAGGCCGGGATTGCTCGCGACGAACTCGGCCATCTGCTCCGGGTAGCCGGCGACGATCACGACCAGACGGTCCCGTTTGTCCTCCATTTCCTTCAGCAGCGTGTCGATGGCTTGCTGGCCGAACGAGTCGCCCTGTCCACCGCTGCGCGCGGCCAGCGCATACGCCTCGTCGATGAACAGGATTCCGTCGAGGGCTTCGGCAATCCTGGCCTTCGTCTTGAGGGCGGTCTGCCCGACATAGCCTGCGACCAGACCGGCGCGGTCGGTTTCGATCAGGTGGCCTTTCTCCAGCACGCCGAGATCGCGCAGGATTGCCCCGTATAGCCGGGCGACGACGGTCTTGCCGACGCCGGGCGGGCCAGCGAAGACCATGTGGAGCGATATCGGCGCCACCGGAAGCCCTTGGTCGCGCCGCGCCGCCTCGACCCGAAGCCGCTGGATCAGGGTGGCGATCTCGGTCTTGACGTCCGCAAGGCCGGTCATGCGGGAAAGTTCGTCCAGCGGGCCGATGCCGGACCCCGCACCGTCGCCCGCCATGGCCCGCGCGTGGGCAGGGGATTGGAGATAGAAGGCGCCGGTGCGGGCGTTGCCGGCCACCTGTGGCCACAGCCGGACGATTTGCGTGGCGCAATAAAGGGTCGCCGCCGCGACAATCGCCGCGACCAGGGCCAGTCCCAGCCATGCGGGCACGGAAGGCGTGATCCGGAACGCGGACAAGACGCCGACGACGGTCGAAACGGTCATGGCGATGGCCATCAACGGACTGGGACCGAGCACGGTCCCGAACCATTGTGCGAGCCTAGCCATTCGGCTGCCGGCATGAGGACGCCGTCCGCCAGGATACCGGATGCGTTTGCTCGCCGCCCCCCGCCGTCACGGGCCATGGCGGCACCAGGGCGACGACGGCGCCCCCGCCGGCCTGCATCGCCGTCAGCGTGCCATGCCCTGCCTCGTACGGGGCGGGATACGGGATGGCGACCCGCACCGGCCGGTCGGTCAGTTTGAACTCGGGTGAAAAATAGGGTCCGGACCGAAGCCTGATCCTGGCCGGCGGCTGCCCTGGCGCCTGCACCAGCGAGACCCAGGCGAGCGGGCGCGGGCAACCGGTGGCCCGGCTGCGGAACTGGGCCATGAAGGCGGCAGAGCCATCCATCGTGGCCAGTGCGGCCGCGAGGTCCGCTTCACCGACGCGTGCGAGATCGCTTGCGACCGGTGCTGCGACCGGATCGCCCGTCGTTGCCTCCGTTGCGCTGGAGGCGAGCCAGAGCAGGCAAACGACGGCGGACAGGATGACGACTGCGGCGGATGGCCAGAGGCCGGGCCTGGCCAGCCCCTTCTCGGTCGGGACAGCGGCGGAGGTGCCAGCCGTGAGCGCGGCTGATTCGGTCGATACGTCCGGCGGCATCGTGCTTGCGGCAACCCGTTCGTCTTGTTCGCGGCCAAACTAGCAACGGGCACGGCGTGCGGTCGCGGGGGAGCGACCGACCTTTCACGTTGCAAATTGTATCGAACACGGCGGCCTCGATCTGCAATAAGGCCATAGCCGCGCGCAGCATTTGTTGTTACGATATAGAAATGAAATGGGCGTGCCGAGGGAGCAGCTTCACCAAGGCCGAAAATGGCGGGCCTCTTGTGGAGGCCATTGGGCGGGGAGAGTGCGGGCGCCGCGCGGGGTGGGCGACCCGGATGGCGAATCGGCGGCGCCGGTGGCGGCGGGGCGGGGCGGGTAGTGCCGCCATGTTGGCCTCGCCGCGCTGATCTTCCCCTTGCGGGACAGACCGCGACACCGGAACCCGGGGCGACGGACGGAATTTCGGCGGCTTCTGCGGCGGCCTGTTGGGCCGCTGCGGCGTTGGCCTCGGCGACCTGGGCGGCGAGGAGCGACAAGGCCTCGACGAGGCAGCGGACTTGGTCCTCCATCAGCCCTATCACCCAACGGGGGAGCCACCAGCCGGCTCGCGCGGCGATGGCCCGGATCAGACCCATCAGGTCGATCCCGAGACGCTCGGCTGGGGGAAAGGGCGGGGTGTTGTTCACACCCTGTTCTTATCCCGACCGGCAGGGGTGGGCAAGGGAAAAAATAACATGTTTTGATAAAGTTTGTTTTTGGGGCCGCCGCGTGGAACTTGCTGGGGTGGGCTTCGTCGTGGCGTGACACAAGGAGTTTTTATTGCGGCACGACCACCCACCCCGGCCCTCATAGGCGCTAGGTTAAGCCGAAATGCCCATTTGTACTCGTCACCCCGGCGAAGGCGCATGGGCGCAGACATAGGCGCTTTCTTCTCCCTCTCCGCCCCAACGGGGCGGAGAGGGAGGAGAAGAGCGCGGACCAGTTTCGTCTTATGTCAGCGCCTATGCGCCTTCGCCGGAATGACGGGGGAAAT
>CAJCJG010000071.1 GCA_903970625.1 Solirubrobacterales bacterium 70-9
CTGGCGGCGTCGCCCTGCGCCGCCACTGCCCCCCACGCCTCACGGGAGAGGGCGCCCAGCCCCGTGCGGTGCCGCAGCGCCACCAACAGGCGCGCGCAGGCCGTGCCGTCGGCCGGCATCATCCCACGCAGGCGGCGACGGCGGCGCCGAGGGCCTCGCGCAGATCGGCATCGTCGGTCAGCGGCAGCACGATGGCCGCGCGCGCCGCAGGCTCCAGCCCCAGGCCCGCCAAGGTCAGACGCGCGGCGTGGATCAGCATCCGGGTCGAGGCCCCCTCCTCCAGCCCCTGTCCGCGCAGGTTGCGGGAGCGTTGGCCGATCCGCACCAGCATCGCGGCGAGCGAGGTGGCCGCACCGCTTTCCCGCGCCACGATCTCCGCCTCGATCTCCGCCGCCGGATAGCCGAAATCGATGCCGATGAAACGCTGCTTGGTGGATTCCTTGAGGTCTTTGACGGCGCTCTGATAGCCGGGGTTGTAGGAGACGACGAGTTGAAAGTCGGCGTGGGCCGCGACAACCTCGTTCTTCTTTTCCAGCGGCAGCAGGCGGCGGCTGTCGGTCAGCGGGTGGATGACGACGGTGGTGTCCTGTCGCGCCTCGACGATCTCGTCGATGTAGCAGATCGCGCCGCTGCGCACCGCCAGCGTCAGCGGCCCGTCATGCCAGACCGTCTGGCCCGGCGCCAGCAGGTAGCGGCCGACCAGATCGGCCGCAGTCATGTCCTCGTGCGCCGCCACCGTCACCAGGGGCCGCGCGAGCCGCCATGCCATGTATTCCAGGAAGCGCGTCTTGCCGCAGCCGGTCGGCCCCTTCAGCATCACCGGCAGCCGATGGCGGTAGGCCGCCTCGAACACCGCGACTTCGTCGGCAACCGGCCGGTAGTATGGCTCCGTCGTGCCCATGCCGTTCTCGACCACGCCCCTCTCCGTTGCAAGCCTGCACCCCTGTCGGCGTGCGATGGCGCGAGCCAACCACATAGCCCCTTGCTGGGATCGCACCAAGCGCGCCAGCGCCCGTCCGCAGAGCTGCCGCCGCCGACGAGCGGATCGCCGCTCCGCCCGAAGCGCCACCTCTACCCGTCGGATCGAGCGCCCCGTCGTCCGGCCACGCACGTCGTTGTCCACCCGCCCGAAACTCGGGCGTTGCCCGCCGAGACAGCTGTCCCTATAACGCCCGTCGGCGAGGAGAGGTGCCGGAGTGGTCGATCGGGACGGTCTCGAAAACCGTTGTACGTTCTGCGTACCGTGGGTTCGAATCCCACCCTCTCCGCCAAATCCCGATATTGGCTGCATCCGCATGATCGCTTATGGGGCCGTCTGGAGATGTGGACGGTCACGGTCGCCGCCCCTCATCTTAGAACCCACCCCCACCAACCCGGATTGACTCCCGCTCCCTAGCGCCGACAATCGCCCCAGGTAACATCGGGTCGAACAATGCGAAATTCTGCGATCCTATTGGCAGCCACCGCTTTGGCCTTGGCGCTCGACGGCGGGGCCGTGCGCGCGGACACGCTGGTAGTTTGCACCGAAGCCAGTCCGGATGCGCTGAACTCGGCGTTGACCGACTCCAATACCAGTTTCGATGTCAGCGAGCAGATCGCCGACCGGCTGGTGGAAATGGAAATCGGCGGGTCCAAAGTGATCCCCGGACTCGCCGAATCCTGGACCATCTCGCCGGACGGGTTGCACTATGTTTTCAAGCTGCGGCACGGGGTAAAATTCCAGTCGAGCAGCAAGTTCAAGCCGACGCGGGATTTGAATGCCGACGATGTGGTGTTCAGTTTCTCGCGCATGTACGACACTGCCAACCCGTACCACAAGGTCAGCGGCGGCACGTATCCGATGTTCGACGATTTCGTCGGCCCCGCGCTGAAATCGGTCAGCCGCGTCAGCGACGATACCGTGGCGTTCGATTTGAAGGTGCCGTCCGCGTCGCTGATCAGCGCGCTGACGGTGCAGTCCTTCTCGATCTGGCCGGCGGAATATGCGGACGCGATGCAGAAGGCGGGCACGCCCGATCTGTTCGACCAGCAGCCGCTCGGCACCGGGCCGTTCCAGTTGCAGGAATATCAGAAAGACACGCTGTTGCGTTTCCACAAATTCGCCGATTTTTGGGGGGCCAAGGGCGGGATGCCGGAGCGGGCGGCGAAGGTCGATCAGCTTGTGTATGCGATCACCAAGGACCCGTCGGTCCGGTTCGCGAAACTGCGCACCAACGAATGTCAGATCGCCCGCTACCCGAGCCCTGCCGACCTGCCGACGATGCGGACCACCGCCGGGATCGTCGTGCCGGAGGCGCCGATTGCGGCCGAGAGCGAACTCGCGTTCCGGGTGGACAAGAAGCCGTTCAGCGACCCGAAAGTGCGCGAGGCGCTGGCCATTGCCATCGACGTGAAGGCGATTTTGGACTCGGTGTTCCAGGGCAGCGGCGTGCCGACCGCCTCGATCGTGCCGTCGGCGCTGTGGGGGCATAACGCGACGCTGACACCGCGTGCCTATGACCCCGCGAAGGCCAAGGTGCTGCTGACGGAGGCCGGGTATCCGGACGGGTTCTCGACCGATCTGTGGGCGATTCCGGTCACGCGCGCCTACATGCCGAACGGGCGCCGCACGGCCGAACTGATCCAGGCGGACTGGGCCAAGATCGGCGTGAAGGCCAACATTGTGACCTACGAGTGGGGCGAGTTTCTGCGCCGCCGCCGCGCGGGCGAGGCGGACGTGACGATGATGGGCGGCACCTGGGACTATCCGGACCCGAGCGAATTGCTGGTCTGGAACACCTGCGACGCCATCGCCGGCGGCAACAACGTCTCTCACTGGTGCAACAAGGATTTTTCCGACCTGATCGCGAAGGCCGACATCGTGACGGACACGGCGCAGCGAGCCGAGTTGTACGAAAAGGCGCAGGACGTGTTCAACGCCGACATCCCCGGGCTGATCCTTGCCGACGTGAAGGGCTACGGCACGATGCGCGACACCGTGCGCGGCTTCAAACTGCACTTCCTCGGCGGCCAACCGTTCGGGGGCGTGAGCCTCGCGAAATAGCGGATCAGGCCGGCCGTCGGAGGAAGCAGGCGGCAGGCGATGACTGGGTCGCTGTCCGCAAGGGGACTGTTCCCCCGTCAAATGCGAAGACCGAGCATACGGGATGGCGACGACTTGCAATCGCACGGGAACGCGACTAAACAGCGCGCTCTTCGCGAGGCGAGGACTAGGATGCGGGCGTAGCTCAGGGGTAGAGCACAACCTTGCCAAGGTTGGGGTCGAGGGTTCGAATCCCTTCGCCCGCTCCAG
>CAJCJG010000072.1 GCA_903970625.1 Solirubrobacterales bacterium 70-9
TCGCCGGCCCAGTGGGACGTGCTGCGGCGGGCGGATGCGGCGTTCGGCCGGATTATCGCGGACTGGCAGGCGGGGCCGCAGCGGGAGCGGTTGCAGATCGTCGTCGCCTCCGACCACGGGCACGCGACGATCTCCGGCCGCGTCTCGGTCGGCGCAGCATTGGCACGGAACCGGGAGTTTTCGCAGTGCGTGGTCCTGCCGGGCACGAGCGGCGGCGTGCTGGTGCCGGACAACGCGCCCGACCGGATCGCGGCGGTCGCGCGCTGGCTGATGCATCAGGATTGGTGCGGCAGCGTGTTCGCGCCCGACCTGATCGACCTGCCGGACGGCGTGCTGCCGCGCAGCGCGCTGCTGTCGGACCATCGCCGGGCGGCGCCCGTGCTGTTCACGTTGCGCTCGGACGCGCGAACCTCCGCCGCCGGGCTGCCGGGCACTACCCTTTACGACGGCGGGCTGGAGCGCGGGGCCGGCACGCATGGCGGCCTGTCGCGGGCCGAGCTGCGCACCGTTCTTCTCCTCGGCGGCTCCCGCATCCGGCCGGGCATTTCCGATCTGCCGGCCGGCATCGTTGATATCGCGCCGACGGCGCTGGCGCTGCTGGGGCTGCAAGGGGCCGAGACGATGGACGGACGGGTCCTGTCCGAAGCCATCGAGGGGATGGAGCCGCCGACCGCCGCGCATACCAGCGAGACGTGGGAAGCGGCCGGCGCCGGCTATGCGCAGCGCCTCGCGCGGCTGAGGCTTGGCGAGCATGTCTGGCTCGACGAAGGGGGCCGGGCGCTGCCGTAACCGTTTTCGTGCCGTTTCCCCGCCCCGTCGATCTGCTGAACGCAACCGTCTCCAGGGCCGGAATCGCGGTCACGCGGACCGTCCCGTACGGGCCGTCGCCGCGCCAGACGATGGACATTTATCGCCCGGTGCAGGTGAACGGGCCGGCGCCAATGGTCGTCTTCCTCTATGGCGGCGCGTGGCAAGACGGGGAACGTCGCGACTACCGGTTCGTGGCGGCCAGTCTGGCGCGGGCGGGCGTGGTGACGGCGGTGGCAGACTACCGGCTGTACCCTGAGGTGCGATTTCCGGCGTTCGTCGAGGACGGGGCGGCGGCGGTGGCGCAGATGCGGCGGATGGCCGGCTCCTGCGGCGGCGATCCGGCCAAAATGTTCGTCGTCGGCCATTCGGCCGGCGCCCACACGGCGGCGATGTTGGCCATCGAGCCGTCGTATCTGGCGGCGGTCGGCATGGCGCGGGCGGATTTGGCTGGCGCGGTCGGGCTGGCCGGCCCCTACGACTTCCTGCCGATTGTCGGCGCGGACATCAAACTGGTGTTCGCCTCCGCCAACGACGACCTGCGGCGGACTCAGCCGATCGCTCGCGTCGATGGCCGCAACGCGCCGCTGCTGCTGCTGCATGGCGACAAGGACACAACCTGCTACCCGCGCAATTCGATTGCGCTGGCCTTGCGGGTGCGGGCGGCGGGCGGCCCGGCCTGGGTGCGGACCTATCCGGGTGTCGGCCATGTCGGGCTGGTGCTCGGGTTCGCCGGCCTGTTCCGCTGGTGCTCGCCGGCGCTGGCCGACACGTTGCGCTTCATCCGGGGCGGTTGGGCGGATGACACCGCGCGGTCTATACCTGCGCAGGTATGACAACGGGCAGGACATTGTTGACCGGCGGCACCGGCTTCGTCGGCGCGGCGGTGGCGCGGGCGCTTTTGGCCCGCGGCTATGATGTACGCGCCTTGGCGCGGCGCGGGAGCGACCGCCGCAACCTCGACGGGCTGGCGGTGGAGATCGTCGAAGGCGACCTGACCGACCGCGAGTCGCTGGTGCGCGCCGTCGCCGGGTGCAGGTTCGTGCTGCATGTTGCGGCCGATTACCGCATCTGGGTACCGGACCCGGCCGCCATGCTGCGCGCCAATGTGGAGGGCACGCGGGCGCTGTTCCTGGCCGCCCTGGACGTGGGGGCCGAGCGCGTCGTGTATTGCTCCAGCGTCGCGGCCCTCGGGCTGATGGCGGACGGGACGGCGGCGGACGAGCGCACGCCGGTCAGCGAGGACAAGATCGTCGGCATCTATAAACGCTCGAAATATCGCGCCGAGCAGGCGGTGCTGGACTTGGTGCGGGAGCGCGGCTTGCGAGCGGTGATCGTCAACCCGAGCACGCCGGTCGGCCCCCGCGACATCAAGCCGACGCCGACCGG
This sequence comes from Solirubrobacterales bacterium 70-9, assembly GCA_903970625.1. GTDB lineage: Bacteria > Pseudomonadota > Alphaproteobacteria > Acetobacterales > Acetobacteraceae > CAJCJG01. The sequence continues at coordinate 2,197 of CAJCJG010000072.1, forward strand.
CAAAATGATTCTCGACGCCGCTGCCGGCCGCATGCCCGCCTATGTCGATACCGGCCTGAACGTCGTGCATGTGGACGATGTGGCGGAAGGCCATATGCTGGCCCTTGAGCGTGGACGCATCGGGGAAAAATACATTCTCGGCGGCGAAAACATGAGCCTGCGCGACGTGCTGGCGATGGTGGCGGCGGAATCCGGGCGCCGGCCGCCGTCGGTGCGGCTGCCCAACGCGGCGCTATGGCCGCTGGCGCTGGCATGCGAGGCCGTGGCGCGCCTCTCGGGCGCGACACCGCTGGTCACGCGCGACCATCTGCGGATGGCGCGCAAAAAAATGTTCTTTTCTTCGGCCAAGGCCGTCGCCGATCTGGGCTATGCGCCACGCCCTGCGCGCGCGGCCGTCCATGATGCGGTGGCGTGGTTCCGCGTGACCGGGCGGCTGCCCGCATGATCCTGCTCGCGACCGCATCGGCGCTGGCATGGGTGTATCTGACCCTGTTCCACGGCCGGTTCTGGCAGGCCGGCCCGGTGTTGCCGCGTGCGCGGCCATCGCAGGCACCGCAGGTCGATGTCGTGGTGCCGGCGCGGGACGAGGCGGATTTGATCGCGGCGTCGCTGGGCTCGCTGCTGGCGCAGGATTTTCCGGCGTTCCGGGTGACGCTGGTGGACGACGGCAGCAGCGACGGCACTGGCGCGATTGCGCGCGGGCTGAACGACGCGCGGCTGACGGTGCTGTCGGGTGCGCCGCGTCCGCCGGGATGGGCCGGCAAATTATGGGCTGTGCATCAGGGTGTCGCTGCCACCGATGCGCCATGGCTGCTGCTGACCGACGCGGATATCGTGCATGATCCGGGGCACCTCTCCGCGCTGGTGGCGCAGGCGGAGCGCAGCGGGGCCGATCTGGTCAGCGAGATGGTGGAACTCGCCTGCGAGACTCGCGCCGAACGCGCGCTGGTGCCGGCGTTCGTCTATTTCTTCCAGCTTCTGTATCCGTTCGCGCGCGTGAACGGCCCGAACAGCCGCGTCGCGGCGGCGGCGGGCGGCACGGTGCTGGTCAGGCGCGCTGCCCTGGACCGCATCGGGGGCCTTGCCGCGATTCGCGGCGCGCTGATCGACGACGTGACGTTGGGGCGCGCGGTGAAGCGCCACGGCAAGATCTGGCTCGGGCACAGCGCGTTGGCGCGCTCGGTGCGGCCGTATCAGAGCGTTGCCGACATCTGGCGGATGGTGGCGCGCTCGGCCTACGTGCAGTTGCGCCATTCGCCGCTGCTGCTGCTGGGAACCGTCCTGGGGTTGGCACTACTTTTCCTGCTGCCGCCCGCCGCCGCGCTGTTTGGCGACGGCTTGGCGCGGGCACTGGGCGTTTTCGCCTGGGTGCTGATGGCGGCGACGCTGCTGCCGACGCTGCGCCGGTTTCGCCTCTCGCCGCTGCGCGCCGCGTTGCTGCCGGCGATGGCGGCGTTCTACATGGCGGCGACGTTCGGCTCGGCGCTCGACCATCATCGCGGGCGCGGCGTGGTCTGGAAGCGGCGCTCCTACACGGGGTCCCAGGCGTGAGCGCCACTGTCGCAAATGTCGAAGTGTGGTCCGGCAAGGATCGCGGGGACGAGAATTTCCCGGTCGGGTCGGCGCTGATCTCCGCGCGCGTCCGGCCGCACGTTCACGCCTTCTACGCCTTTGCCCGCAACGCCGACGACATCGCCGATTCGCCGACACTCTCGCCGGAGGACAAGGTTGCGCGCCTCGATACGATGGAGGCGGTGCTGCTCGGCGATCGCGCGGACGGCAGCCCGAGTGCCACGCGGCTGCGCGCCGACCTTGCCGAGACGGGCGTGACGGCGAGACATTCGCTCGATCTGCTCATCGCCTTTCGCCGCGACGCGACCAAGCTCCGATACGACTCATGGGACGAACTGCTGGACTATTGTCGCTACTCGGCGATGCCGGTGGGCCGCCATGTGCTGGATCTGCATGGCGAAGGGCGGCAGGCGTGGGAGGCGAGCGATGCCTTGTGCGCGGCGCTTCAGGTGCTCAACCATGTGCAGGATTGTGCGCGCGACCTTGCCGACCTCGACCGCTGCTATCTGCCGCGCGACATGATGGCGCGCCACGGTGCAACGCTCGACGATGTGCGCGGCCCGGCGGCGACTGCCGGATTGCGTCGGGTGTTCGACGAGTTGCTGAGCCAGTGCGATATTTTGAACCGCACCGCACCGTTCCTGCCGCGCCGCACGCGGGACCGCTGGCTGCGGGTGGAGACGGCGGTGATCGTCGGCCTGTCGCGCCGTCTTGCCGCGCGGCTGCGGCGCGGCGATCCGATCGCGGCGCGGGTGAAGCTGCGCAAAACCGATGCCGTGGCCAGCGTGTTGTATGCGCTGCGCTATCTGCCGTGAGCGTGCTCGGCGCCAAACAGGCCGATCTCGACGCGGTGGCGGCGCTGGTGCGCGCCGCCGGCACCAGTTTCTATCGCGGCATGCGCGTGCTGCCACCCGACCGGCGGCATGCGATGTACGCGATCTATGCGTTCTGCCGCATTGTGGACGACATCGCCGACGAACCCGGCGATTTTTCGCGCAAACTACCGGAATTGCGAGCCTGGCGCCGTCGCGTGGCGGATCTGTATCAGGGGCGCGCCGACAGCGCCGTGACGCGCGTCCTGGTCCGCGCGGTTGTCGCGTTCCGGCTGCGCGAGGAGGATTTTCTCGCCGTCATCGACGGGATGCAGATGGACGCGGAAACGACCATTGTCGCTCCCGACCTTGCAACGCTCGACCTGTATTGCGACCGCGTTGCCGGCGCCGTCGGCCGCTTGTCCGTGCGCGCCTTCGGCGACGCCTCGCCCAACGCGGACGAGGTGGCGCGCGCCCTGGGCCGCGCGCTGCAACTGACCAATATTTTGCGGGATGTGCATGAGGATGCCGGGCTTGGGCGGCTGTATTTGCCACGCGAGTGGCTGGTCGAAGCCGGCGTGCCGCTCGATCCGGCGGCGGCGCTGGCAAGCCCCGCACTGCCGCTCGTGTGCGCGCGGGTCGCGGCGCAGGCGCATGCATGCTTCGCCGAAGCCGACGCGGCGATGCGGCGGTGCGACCGGCGTGCGATGCGCCCGGCGCGATTGATGGGCGCCACCTACGCGGCGGTGCTGGCGCGGCTGGAGCGGCGCGGCTGGACTCGCCTGGACAGGCCGGCGAAATTGCGGAAATGGCAAAAGCTGTGGATTGCGCTGCGGCATGGGCTGGGTTGACCCGTGATCGGCGGAGTTCATGTCGTCGGCGCCGGATTGGCGGGGCTTGCGGCCGCTGTGTCGCTTGCGGCGGCCGGGCGGCGCGTGACGCTCTATGAGGCGGGGCCGGCGGCGGGTGGGCGCTGCCGTTCCTATTTCGATCGCGGCCTCGGCATGCGCATCGACAACGGCAACCATCTTGTCCTGTCGGGCAACCGCGCGACTCTGTCGTATGTGTCCCAGATCGGCGCTTCGGACTCGTTGACCGGCCCGGCCAAGCCGCTGTTTCCGTTCGTCGATCTGGCGGATGGCACGCGCTGGGTGGTCGCGCCGAATCGGGGGCGCGTGCCGTGGTGGGTGTTGTCCGCCAACAGGCGCGTGCCGGGAACGCGGGTGCGCGATTACCTGGCACTGCTCGCGTTGCGGCGGGCGGGGGCGACGCGGACGGTGCATGACGTGCTGGGCGGCGGTGCGCTGTATCGGCGATTGTTGGAACCGCTGGCAGTCGCGGCACTGAACACGCCAACCGATGTCGGGCTGGCGAGATTGCTCGATGCCGTCGTGCGCGAATCGCTGATGCGCGGCGGCGATGCGTGCCTGCCGCGTGTGCCGCGCGTCGGCCTGTCCGAAACCTTCGTCGATCCGGCGCTAGCGTGGCTGTCCGCGCGCGGGGTGACGCTGCAAACCGGCTGCCGCGTCGCGTCGCTGCGGCGGGACGGCGCGCGGGTGACGGCGCTCGAAACGTCGGACGGCACGGCGGCTTTGGGCGCGGACGATGCGGTCGTGCTTGCCGTCCCTGCCTGGGTCGCCGCTGGCCTGTTGCCGGAATTGCAGGTGCCGGACGCGTTTTCCGCGATCCTGAATGTGCATTTCATCGCGCGCGCCGATCCGGGCGGCGCCGGATTTTGGGGGGTCGTCGGCGGTACCGCAGAGTGGATTTTCGTGCGGCCGAACATCGTCTCCGTGACCGTCAGCGCCGCCAACCGGCTTGTCGATCTATCCGCTGACGAGATCGCGGCCCGCGTCTGGCCGGACGTGCGCGCGGTACTTGGCCTGCCGCCGGAGATGCCGCCGGTGCGCATCGTCAAGGAACGCCGCGCCACCCATGTTGCCAGTGCCGCGCAGGAGGCGCGACGCCCGGCCGCCCGTACGCCTTGGAAGAATCTTGTCCTGGCCGGTGACTGGACGGCGACCGGGTTGCCCGCGACCATCGAGGGCGCCATCCGCTCCGGCCGCACCGCCGCCGCCATCCTGCTCGCATCCTGACCGGAGCCGCCATTGTGCCCGATCCGCTCGATATCGTCGATCAAGCCGTGGACGGGGCACGCGGGGCACTGTTGCGCCGCCAAAAGCCCGACGGGCACTGGGTGTTCGAGCTCGAAGCCGACGCCACGATTCCGGCCGAGTACGTGTTGCTCGAACATTTCCTGGACCGCATCGAACCGGAGCTTGAGCGCAAGATCGGCGTCTATCTGCGCGCGACGCAGGGTGCGCATGGCGGCTGGCCCCTGTTCCATGACGGTGCGTTCAACATGTCCGCCAGCGTCAAAGCCTACTTTGCGCTGAAGCTGCTGGGCGACGATCCCTCGGCACCGCACATGGTCCGCGCCCGCGAAGCGATCCTTGCGGCCGGCGGGGCGGAACGTGCCAACGTATTCGCGCGCGCACATCTGGCGCTGTTCGGCGAAGTGCCATGGCGCGCGGTGCCGGTGATGCCGGTGGAACTGGTGCTGCTGCCGCGCTGGTTCCCGTTCCACCTCGACAAGGTCAGCTACTGGTCGCGCACGGTGATCGTGCCGCTTTCAGTCCTGATGGCCCGCAAGCCGCGCGCGCGAAATCCCCGCCGCGTGCATATTCCGGAACTGTTCTGCACGCCGCCCGACCAAGTGCGGGACTGGATTCGCGGCCCGTTCCGCTCCGGCTGGGGCCGCTTCTTCAAGGGTCTCGACGCCGTCTTGCAAATTGCCGAACCGCTGTTCCCGGCCGCACTCCGCCGCCGCGCCGAAGCATGGGCGGTGCGGTTCGTGACGGAGCGGCTGAACGGCGAGGATGGTCTGGGCGCGATCTATCCGGCGATGGCGAACACGGTGATGATGTTCGACACGCTGGGCTATCCGCCCGACCATCCGGACGCCGCGATCGCCTGGGCGTCGGTGCGCAAGTTGTTGGTGGTGGAGGACGACAGCGCCTACTGCCAGCCGTGCCTGTCGCCCGTGTGGGACACGGGGCTCGCCGCTCATGCCATAGCGGAAGCCGAGGGCGCCGCAAGTCCCGATGTGGCGCACGCATGCGATTGGCTGCGCGGCAAACAGGTGCTGGACGTGGTGGGCGACTGGGCACGCGCGCGGCCGGCGGCGGTGCCCGGCGGATGGGCGTTCCAATACGAGAACCCGCACTACCCGGACGTGGACGATACCGCCGTCGTCGGCATGCTGCTGCATCGCCAGGGCGACCCCGCGCACGCGGAGTCCATTGCGCGGGCGCGCGACTGGATCGTGGCCATGCAATGCAAAGGCGGCGGCTGGGGTGCTTTCGACGCCGACAACGACAAGATGTTCTTGAACCACATCCCGTTCGCCGATCACGGCGCGCTGCTTGACCCGCCGACCGCCGACGTCACCGCGCGCTGCGTGTCCTTTCTCGCCCAGATCGGCATGGCCCCGACCGACCCGGTGGTCTCGCGCGCGCTCGATTGGCTGCGGCGGGAGCAGTTGCCGGACGGCAGTTGGTTCGGCCGCTGGGGTACAAATTATATTTATGGGACGTGGTCCGTGCTGTGTGCGCTGAACGCGGCCGGCCTTCCCGCCGACGATACGGCGATGCGCCGCGCCGCGCAGTTTCTCGTGGCGACGCAGCGAGAGGACGGCGGCTGGGGCGAGGACAACGAGACCTACGCGGATGCCCCGCGCGGCCGCTACCATCGCAGCAACCCCAGCCAGACGGCGTGGGCGCTGCTCGGCCTGATGGCGGCCGGCGAAAACGATCATCCGGCGGTCGCGCGGGGAATCGCATGGCTCGCGGCCACCCAGGGCGCAGATGGCGAGTGGGAGGAGGCGCCGTACACGGCTGTCGGCTTCCCGCGCGTGTTCTATCTGCGCTACCACGGCTACCGGTTGTTTTTTCCGTTGCTGGCCCTGGCCCGTCACCGCACGCTGCGGCGCGGCAACGCCCACCGCGTCGCCTGGGGGTTTTAGCCGTCCACGCTTGCACCATCGGGCGTCCGCCCCAATGTCTCGCAATCGACGGATCGGGAGGATGCGATGCGTGCGCTGGCCGTTCTCATCATGTGCCTGTTGCTGGCCGCCCCGTGGGCGCAGGCGCAGGCCGACGAAGCCGCCTCGGCCCTGCCGCCGGCCGACCGCAATGCGATCCACGATGTCGTACAGGGCCAACTGAATGCTTTTCTGGCCGACGACGCCGGCACGGCGTTTTCCTTCGCCTCCCCCGGCATCCAGGGCATGTTCGGCGACGCCGGCCATTTCATGGCAATGGTCAAGACCGGCTACCCGATGGTCTATCGGCCACGGTCCGCCTCGTTCGGCAGCCTTGTCGATATCGACGGGCGGACGGTGCAAAAGGTCCGCTTCATCGGGCCGGACGGGCGGGCCGCGCTCGCACTGTATATGATGGAGCATGAACCCGACGGCACCTGGAAGATCGACGGCTGCCAGTTGACCGAGAGCGACGAAGTCGGCGCCTGACGGCGATGCCGCACGCGACGACCGACGACGGGGTCAACCTCGCCTACGAGGAAGCCGGCCACGGCACGCCGGTCGTGTTCGTCCACGAGTTCGCCGGCGATCTGCGCAGTTGGGAGCCGCAGTTACGGCATTTCGCCCGCCGGTATCGCTGCGTCGCCTTCAATGCGCGCGGCTATCCGCCGTCGGACGTGCCCGACGATCCCGCCGCCTACTCGCAGTCCCGTGCGGCCGACGACATCGCCGCCATCATGGACGCTGTGGGTCTGTCCACCGCTCACATCGTGGGCCTGTCGATGGGCGGCTTTGCCACGCTGCATTTCGGCTTTCGGCATGCCGCGCGCGCCCGCTCGCTCACGGTCGCCGGCTGCGGCTACGGGGCCGATCCGGCGAAGCGGGAGAGTTTCGTCGCCGAATGCGATGCCATCGTGGCGTTCATCCGCCAGCACGGCATGCCGGCCTTCGCCGAGCGTTACGCGGTCGGGCCGAGCCGGGTGCAGTTCCAGGGGCGCGACCCGCGCGGCTTCGCCGAATTCATCCGTCATCTGGCGGAGCACTCGCCGCTCGGCTCCATCAACACGCAACTGGGGGTCCAGCAGCGCCGGCCCTCGTTGTACGACCTGACCGACCGGATGGCGGCCTTGGCCGTCCCCACGCTGGTCGTAACGGGGGACGAGGACTGGCCGTGCCTGTTGCCGGGGCTGCTGATGAAACAGACCATCCCGACCGCCGCGCTGTCGGTGATGCCGAATTGCGGCCATGCCATCAACCTCGAAGACCCGGACGGCTTCAATCGCATCGTCGGCGATTTTCTGGCGCAGGTGGATGCCGGCCGGTGGCCCTCCCGGGACCCGCGCGCGCTCGGCGCGTCGCAGACCGGAATGCGCTGAGCGTCGCGATCAGGCGGCGGACAGCGCCACCATCGGCGCGGGCCGCACCACGAGTTTGCGATGGATCTCCCACAACTCGTCCACCACGCCGGGGCACAGCATGTAGTCGCGATGGATGTACGGGATCTCCGCCCGCTTGGGTGAAAAGAACACGCCCGGCGGCTGCGGATGCGGCTGCACCAGGGCGCGCCCGAACTCGTCGAACAGTTGCATGTGCAGCGAGGTCAGCAGGTTGCTGCCCTCGTTGACCAGAGCTTTGCCAACGTTGGCGGCCATCGCCTGCCGCAGCAGCGGCGTCACCAACTGCGGCGCGCGCATCAGATAGCGGTCGGCCATCGCCACCGCTTCCCCCCGGCCCAGCGGCGCCCCGCGCCGTGATCGCTCGATGCTGTTGAGCGCCCGCAGAATCTCGGTATCCAGCATCCCCGGCGATACGTTCACACCCCCCAGATCCAGGCGGGGCGGATCGTGCCAGTCCAGGAACGTCGCCGCGAAATGCTCGAACAGATCCAGCTTGGCCGCGAGCACGGCGTCGTAGGAGACGATGCTGATGGCACTGGCGCCGAAGACGGTCGCGTAGTGCCGCAGCCCTGTGCCGAAATTGACGAAGAACGACCCGCGCGGGTTGATGCCGCGCGCATACAGATACTCGACCAGCGTTTGCGTCTCGCCGGCCTTGACCGCCTGCTTCCAGTGCGACGGCAGAATATCGGCCCAGGAGCGGGCATAGAACACCACGCGCACGCTATTCCCGGCCCCGATCAGCGTGCGCAGGTAGGCGACCGTGGCCGCCGGCAGCGTCGTCAGCCCCTCCACCGAGATCAGCACCACCGGCTGGCCGGAAGCCCGCATTTCGTCGAACTGGTCCTCCAGCAGCCGGTTGGGGATCGTTTGCAGCATATCGTGGAGGATATGGTGTGCCCGCATGCCCCAGGTGGTCGGGTACAGCACGCCACGCTCCGCCAGCAGCGGACGGGTCGCCGCGAAGGCTTCCTGTAGGTAGCTCGTGCCGGTTTTGTGGGGGCCAGCGTGGAGAATGAATTCGGTCATCACGAATGCCCCGGGCCTGAGGTGCTTTGCATCATCCAGTCGGCGGCGCGCGCTCCGCGTCCCTACGCGTCACGGCGCAGCCCTGCCATCGGATGCAAACCTATGTCCAATTGCTGTAACTTTTCGTCCGGGGCACGGGGCGACGTGCCGGCGGCCCGGAGTCGCGCGTCTCCGGCAGATTGCGAGCCAACATCCATCGCGACGACCACGTGCCTCCCTGACTTCTCGGGAACGTGCCGCCTGTTCTTGACGTGTGTACGTACGGAAGCATGACCGCTTGATGACGTTTCTCGTGCCGTCCCGGTTGGCGCCAGGGCGGTGGGCTGCTAGCCATCCGATGGCGGGAGGGGCGATGGAACAGGTCGAATGCGTGATTGTCGGCGCCGGCGTGGTCGGCATCGCCGTGGCACGGGCGCTCGCCCAGGCAGGCCGCGAGGTGCTGGTGCTGGAGGCGGCGGAGGCCATCGGCACCGGCACGTCCAGCCGCAACAGCGAGGTGATCCATGCCGGCATCTACTACGCCGCCAACAGTGCGATGGCCCGTCTGTGCGTGCGCGGCAAACACCTGCTCTATGATTTTTGCCGCGACAACGGCGTGCCGTTTCGCGGCTGCGGCAAGCTGATCGTCGCCACCAGCGGCGAAGAGTCGGAGCAACTGGACGCGATCCGCGCGCGCGCCGCCGCCAACGGCGTGGCCGATTTGCGAAAACTCGATGGCGCGGACGCCCGCGCGCTGGAACCAAACCTGTCCTGCGTGTCCGCGCTGTTGTCGCCCTCCACCGGCATCGTGGACAGCCACGCCTTCATGCTGGCGATGCAGGGGCAGGCCGAAGCGGCGGGCGCCGTGTTCGTCTTTCACAGCCCGGTGCTGGGGGGCACCGTGACGGAGGACGGGATTTGGCTGGACATCGGCGGGGCGGAGCCGATGCGGTTGGCGGCGCGGCTGGTGGTGAATTCGGCCGGCCTGTCGGCCCCCGCCCTCGCGCACACCATCGCGGGCATGCCGTTGGATCGGATCCCGACGCCGTACTATGCCAAGGGCAATTACTTTACCCTGCCGGGGCGCTCGCCGTTTTCGCGGCTGATCTATCCGGTGCCGGTCGCCGGCGGCCTCGGCGTGCATCTGACCATCGATCTCGGCGGGCAGGCGCGCTTCGGGCCGGACGTGGAATGGGTGGAGACGCTGGACTATGCCGTCGATCCCGCGCGCGCCGAGGTATTCTACGCTGCCGTGCGAAAATACTGGCCGGCGCTGCCGGACGGTGCGTTGCAGCCGGGCTACGCCGGCATCCGCCCCAAAATCGTGCCGCCAAGCGTGGCCAAGCAGGATTTTCTGATCCAGGGGCCGGCCGGGCACGGCGTGCGCGGCCTGGTCAACCTGTTCGGCATCGAAAGCCCGGGCCTCACGGCGTCGCTGGCAATCGGCGAGGAGGTCGCAAGCCTTCTACGGTCGTCTTTTAGTGGATGAGCCCGAGGCCGATCACGCCCGAGACGATCAGGAACGCCGCCACGATGTAATTGAGCAGCCGGGGCATGATCAAAATAAGGATGCCGGCGATCAGCGCGACGATGGGCTGGAGATGCGCGATGCTGAGGGTCATTGATATCGGCGTCCTACGACATGGTGCCAAAAAAGGCTGTAAGCCTCGTGGCCAATTTATTGAACGTGGCAGCCGGCGGATGGTTCCGTAGCCGGCGCCAGTTCTCACAGTCCGGACGTCATGTCCGCGACGGCGCGTGTGAAGAAATGGGTGCGGGGTGTTTCGAGGCCGGGTCGAACGGCGGAAACGAATCCCTAACGATCTCATCGAGCGTTCCAGACAAGGAGGGCAACGGGATGCCGGCAAGGCCCAGCACCACGCTCGCCATGGCCAACCTGAGCAGCCCTATGCCAACGCCGCCCTTCAATCCCACGCCATCGCCCACCCCGGCTTCACCAGCCGCACATCCTTTGGCAACGCCGCGATCGCCGCGCGGTCCTCGTCGTCCAGCGTCAATTCCAACGCGGCGAAATTGGTTCGCTGGCTCTCCGCCCGTGCCGCCTTCGGGATGGCCGCGACGCCCTCCTGATCCAGCAGCCATTTCAGCGCGACCTGTTCGACTGTCGCGCCGTGCTTGTCCGCCACGCGCTGTAATGAGGCGTGCTTCCCGAGCGCCCCGCGTGCCAACGGCGCATACGCCGTTACGGCAACCCCCTGCGCCCGCGCGTACGCCAGCAGGTTCGACTGGTCCAGCAGCGCGTGATACTCGACCTGATTGCACGCAATCGGCGCGCCCACCTGCTCCACCGCCAGCCGCAACAGCGCGACGTTGAAGTTCGACACGCCAATCGCCCGCGCCAATCCTTCTTCCTTCAACCGCACCAGCGTCGCCAGCGCCCCGGGAATATCCGAGTCCGGCCGGGGCCAGTGCAGCAAATACAGATCGACATAGTCCGACCGCAGCGCCGACAGCCCGGTTTCCAGCGCCCGCCGCATCGCGTCCGGCGCAAAATGGTCGGGCCAGACTTTCGAGGTGACATGGATGTCCGCCCGCGCCACACCCGTTTGCACCAGCGCTGCTCCCACGTCCGCCTCATTGCCATACATCTGCGCCGTGTCGATGTGCCGGTAGCCGAGCGCCAGCGCGCTGAGTACGGCATCCGTGCAGGCCGCGCCCTTCATCGGCCACGTGCCCAGCCCAAGCGTGGGCATGTTCAGTCCGTGCGTCGTGATCCGCTGCATCCCGCTCACCGTTTGGAAAAATCGACCACCGCTGCAAACCCCGTCTCGGTCCCGAACGCCAGCCGCGAGCCGTCGGCACTCCACGCCATCGCCGAGACCGGACCGCGCCCGGTGCCCGCCACCGGCAGAATGCGGGCGGAGGGAATGTCCGCCAGCACCACCAGCCCGTCCGAAAACCCGCCGGCCACCGCCTCCTGCACCGGGTGGCTCGCGACGAACGTACAGATCGCGGTGTCGCCGCCGGCCAGTTCCGTCGGTGCCTTGCCCATCGGGCCGCCGCCGGTGAACGGCCACAGCACGATCGATTCCGCGCCGGAGGTCGCCAGCCACTTGCCGCCCTTGGTGAAACTCATCGCCTGCGTCTTGGTCGGATACCCGCTCATCCGCATGTGCTGCCCGTCCGACAGGCGCCAGCCGTGCAGCGCGTTCTCCTGCATGGACGTGACCAGCGCATCGCCGTCCGGGCTGAGCGTGATGCCGATATGGCTGCCCTTCCATTCCAGTGCGCGCGGATTGTCGGTCTTGGAGCCCACGAACCACATCGAGGCGCCGTTGTAGTGGCTGGCGGCAATCCGCTTGCCCTTGGCGTCGAACACGAGGCCGGTGACGCTGGACGGATGCGTCAGCATTTTGAGTTTCGCACCGGCGCCGTCGAACAAATGCACCTGCTTGCCCACGGAACAGGCCAGAACGGCCGCCTTGCCGTCGGCAAAGCTCGCGACGTGCTCCACCCATTTCATGCCGAACGCCGCCAGCGCCGCCGTCCCGCCGTCCGCGCCGATCCGCACAAATGTCCCGTCGTCGCCACCGGAGACGAAGCCGCGCGGCGCGGCATCCTGCGCCAGTGCCATGGCTGCGCCGTCGTGCGCGGCAATCGTCCTCCAGTCCTCTCCCTCCAGCAGCCGAACCGTCCCGTCCCCCAACGCGAAGGCGGCGGTCTTGCCCGCCCGGTCGAACGCGGCGGTCACGACAAATGCGCCGAAATCGGCTTTGACCCCGCGTGTTTCCAGCAGATGATCGGGGGAGATGGTCTGGCTCATGCTCAATCTCCGTGGTCGTGGGCCGATTTGATGCAGTGCGCCACGGTCGGCGGCAAGGTGTTCACGCCAGAGTTCGTCAGCGTCGCGAGGCTACACAGGGTCGGATGGCATGGCCGAGCACGCCAATGATCGGATCGGATACAGATGGACATAATGGTCGTCGGACACAAACGTCGCACCTTCTACCAACGCCTGGGCAATCAACAAATGATCGAATGGATCACGATGATGCTTTGGGAGATTGGTTAAAGCAGCGAGGTGAGCCGGCCTTATTCCGAGCGATCCAAACCCCTGGCTCTCGATATCCGCCACGACCGTGTTGATGTCGAGCCTCAATTTACCAACCCGCACCTTGATCACGATTTCCCAAAGCGACACGACGCTGACGAGGACATCGTTGGACGGGTCGGAAATCAATGCTGTGATAGATCGACTCAGCGCGGGTTTATCGTCGAGCCACCAAATCAGGGTGTGGGTATCGAGAAGCAGTTTCATTCCTCAAACGTCGCCAGAATATCCTCCGGCCACGTATCGAAATCGTCCGCCATCCAGATCTTGCCCTTCATCGTGCCAGGCTGCCGGCGCGGACGCTCGGCCCCCGACGGCGGCCGGAGTTCTGCGACAACCTCGTCGTGCGACATCACGAGGAACGACGCCCCCTCGTGCGCCTGACGCAAATACCCGGAAAGATTGTCCCGCAGTTCCCGAACGCCGACGCGGATGCGAGGTTTGTCGTCTGCGTCGGACATGACACCACCGATTTGTGACCACCAATTATGTACACAAAATTGGCGCGCCAATCAATGGCCGCTCCCTCGCGGCTTCCTCCGCCTGCCACGCCCGTGTCGTCCGCGGGGACCGGCGATGGCTGGCATCATACGCATGGCTGCCGGCGGCCGAAACGCAGCACTCGCACAGTAAAACGGAGGCTTGTCCAAGACGACGGAGGCGCCGTCGGTGTTGTTGGCGGGGCTTCCATTAAACTGGAGGAAAGCGCGACACGACGACGAGTTCGGCTTGTGGCGCGCGCGGCCTGGGGGCATCAGGCGCCCGTGAGATTGCACGCGGCCGCAGGGCGCCGCATCGAACCGAAGAGGCCACTCCCCATGAACACCGCAACCGCAATGCCGATGATGCCCAACATGATGCCGCAGATGATGATGCCCGGCATGATGCCGAACATGATGATGCCCAATATGATGCCGGGCATGATGCCCAACATGATGATGCCGCAGATGATGATGATGCCGATGATGATGGCCAGCATGACCTGCGAGATGACGGCCGATGGCATGGTCTGCAAGATGATGCCGATGGGCGGCATGGCCATGCCGGCGTTCACCGAAGCCTGCGAGCGCATGATGGCCATGATGGCCATGGGCATGCCCTGCATGATGGCCTGCGGCGGCATGATGATGATGTGCATGCCGATGATGAAGACGGCCTGACACCGGATCGTCGCGCAGGGGGCGGCGGGCCTACCCCACCGCCTCCGCGTAGATCATCACCAGATACATTACCGCGTCCGTATCGCCACGATTGCGATACGTGTGGGGCACGTCGGCCCCGAACACGATGGCATCGTCCGTTTGCAGGACATGCCGCTTGCCGGCGACCTCGATCTCCACCGAGCCGGCCGCCACGACGATATTCTCCGTCGTGCCCGCAGCGTGCGGCACCGCCACCTCCTCGGATCGGGCGGCCAGCAACAACTTGTAGAATTCCGACCGACGCTCGGAATCGAACGGAAACAGCGCGCGGGAGGTAAAACTGCCGTCGGCCGAGGTCAGCGTTTTGGCCCGTGCGGCCTGCAATACCACCGTTCCGCTGGTCTCGCTGTCGGCGATCAGCGCCGCGAACGGGACGCCGAGCGCCCGCGCCAGCTTCCACAGCAAACCGATGGTCGGCACGCTGCGGCCGAGCTCGATCTGGCTGATCATCGCCCGGCTGACGCCCGCGACGCGCGCCAACCGCTCCAGCGACAGGCCCTGTCGCACCCGAATCCGCTTCAGATTGTGGCCGACGGTGGCGGAAAGCCCCTCGGTCTCCGCATCCCGGTGCTCGCCCGCCACCTTGGCGCCAGGATCGTCGTGGTCGGCGCCGGGCCCATCTTCCAGCGCACTGTCCAGCGCGGCGCCGGAGGTGGTTTCACCCATCGCGGGGCACGCCAATCGGCGCCGGCATGCACATCCAGACCGGCGCGAAAAACCAGACCGGTACCCAGGCCACTTGCCCCGGCATCAACGATGCGGCCTGCTGCGGCGCCACCGCGCCCTTGCGTCGTTCCCGCACCATCCGAAGGTCGATGATTTCCGCCGTGGCCTGCACGCCGATTCTCCCCGCCGCTCTCATTTCCACTATAGCAGCAGCGTGTCCGCTAAATCAACGGCCCCGGCGAGAGAACGAACCGGTGTCCGGCTCTATCTCACCCACGTAAACTGTGCAATCTTGGCCGGACGATCGGTTTGCGCCTTCGGTCAACGACGACCTATGCGGCGCCGCCGGTTAGGGCTCGTGTGGAAATAACCGAGTCGCTCTGCCACCCCGGCGAAGGCCGGAATGACGAAAGTGGAGCGTTTATTCTCGAACAAGCCGTTAGTTCGCCACCGTGCTCTCGAACCCCCGCCGTAACCTCGGCCGGTTCAGGTTGCGGCCGATGAACACCAACCGGCTCACGCGCGGCTCGCCCGCTTTCCATGGCCCGATGAAATCGCCGTCCGCCATCATGTGGACGGCCTGGAACGCGAACCGCCGGTCTTCCCCCTTGTAGGACAGAATTCCCTTCGTCCGCAGCAGGTCGCCGCCCTGGTCGGCCAGCACTACGCCGATCCAGGCCTGGAATTTTTCCGGGTCCAGCGGTTCGGCGACCTCGAAGCTCATCGAGGCGATGTCCTCGTTGTGCTCGTGCTCGTCGTGCGTGAGGAAATCGGGCACCCGGTCCAGCACCCGTTGCAGGTCGAAGGCGTGCTGCTCCAGCAGGTCCGTCACCGGCATGTTGCCACGCGTGGTGTGGTGGATGGTCGCGAACCGGTTTATTTTCCGGATTTGCGCCTCCACCGCCGCCAGTTCGTCGGCCGAGACCAGATCGACCTTGTTCAGCACGATCACGTCGGCAAACGCGATCTGCTCGGCCGCCTCGGCGCTGTCCAGCAGCCGCTGCGGCAAATTCTTCGCGTCCACCACCGTTACGATGGCGTCGAGCCTTGTCTTCGCCCGCACCGTCTCGTCCACGAAAAAGGTCTGCGCCACCGGCGCCGGGTTCGCGAGCCCCGTGGTCTCGACGATGATCCCGTCGAACTTGTCGCGCCGCTTCATCAGCCCGCCGACAATGCGGATCAGATCGCCGCGCACGGTGCAGCAGATACAGCCGTTGTTCATCTCGAACACTTCCTCGTCGGTATCCACGACAAGGTCGTTGTCCACGCCCAGTTCGCCGAACTCGTTGATGACGACCGCGTATTTGCGGCCGTGCTGCTCGGTCAGGATGCGGTTCAGCAGCGTGGTCTTGCCGGCGCCGAGATAGCCGGTCAGCACGGTCACGGGAATCTGGTCGGTCTTGGAAGCAATGTCGGCCATCGGTGTCGCCCCAAATGCTGCGCGCGGTTGGGTGCTATATAGGGTTTCCCGTCCGGCGAGGCCATGCAGCCAGCACGTCGCGGCGCAGCGCATCGAGCGCGTCGGCCGCCACCGACACATCGAACTTTTCCGCGCGCGCCCGCCCGGCCGCGCGGAGTG
>CAJCJG010000073.1 GCA_903970625.1 Solirubrobacterales bacterium 70-9
TACACGCTGTGCGCCATGGCGATCTCGCAGGGCGATGTGCCGGAGGCGGCGCGCAAGCACGTCCCGCGCTACCCGCTGGTGACTGCCACGCTGATCGGTCGCCTGGCCGTCGCGAAGGAGCGTCAGGGGCAGCGGCTCGGGGCGGTGCTGCTGGCGGATGCGTTGCGGCGTGCGTTCCACAGCGCCGGCACGGTCGGCTCCTCTATGGTCGTGGTCGACGCGCTGGACGAGGCGGCGGCCGGTTTCTACGCGGCCCATGGGTTCGTGCGGCT
Source organism: Solirubrobacterales bacterium 70-9 (assembly GCA_903970625.1). Classification (GTDB taxonomy): domain Bacteria; phylum Pseudomonadota; class Alphaproteobacteria; order Acetobacterales; family Acetobacteraceae; genus CAJCJG01. Next base: position 273 of record CAJCJG010000073.1, read on the forward strand.
GCCCGACTCGCTTCGGCTGGTGCTGCCAATGCGCATGGCGGCAGGGAGCTCTGAGCGGTGATGGTCACGCAGCCCAATCTCATCGGTATGACCGTGCCTGGAGGGTCGGAGGCACTCAGTGCCATGCGTCCACTTGGCTGGGACGTACCCGTGACTGAGCCTGCCGGTCGCGCCGAGCGGCATGAAATGGCCGTATCGCCCGTGCCAAATGCCGCCGGTCTTATCCCGCGGCATGATGCCGGTTGCTTCCCCGGTGCTTCCCCGCTACCGACCCGATGGGCGGGGAAGCAAAAAACGGCCCCGAAGGACCGCTTTAACGCTCTGATTTCATTCAGAAAATCTGGAGCGGGCGAAGGGATTCGAACCCTCGACCCCAACCTTGGCAACGGGGCCGAGGGGGTTTCGCCATGGTATCCGGGAGTTCGCTAGACTACGATTTAAGGCTATTTTTCAATAGGTTGATGCCAGCCGATTTTGCCGCCGGTATCCCCAAATATCCCACGACTTTCCTCCAAATGCTTGGAATCCGCTCTGGGAGGGGGTATGATGGCATACTTCTAAGCACACCTGCCACAGGTGATTGATATGGCTGGGGAAAAGCTCACAAAGCGTGTTGTCGACGCGCTCGCCGCTCCAAAACCTTCCAGAGTTGGGGTCAAGGTTCGGGAGAGTTTTGTATGGGATCGCGAGCTCAAAGGCTTCGGCGTGCAGGTGATGCCGACGGGTTTGAAAAGCTTCGTCGTCCAGTACCGGACGCCCACCGGGCGCAACAAGCGGACCGTGATCGGACGCTACGGGCTGATGACGGTCGAGGAAGCGCGTCAGATCGCCTTTGAGAAGCTGGTCGTGGTTTCTCGGGGCATCGACCCCGAGGAGCAAGACCAAGCCAAAGCAGCGGCCGCCCTGACGGTCGCCGACATCTGTGACTGGTATCTGGACGAAGCCGAGGCCGGGCGTATCCTTGGCCGGCGTCGGCGCCCGATCAAGCCGTCCACGCTCCGAATGGACCGCAGCCGGATCGACGCCCACATCAAACCGCTCCTCGGCAAGCGGCAGATCGGATCGCTCAAACTCGGCGATATCGAAGGCGCGCAGGCTGACATTGCCGCAGGCAAGACGTCAAAGGCACGCGTCGGCAGCCGGGGCGGTGTGACCACCGGCGGCGAGGGCGTCGCGGCGAGGACCATGTCGTCGCTGCACGCGATTTTCGAGCACGCCGTGCGCCTCGGGAAGATCAGCGCGAATCCCGCCAAGGGTGTTCGCCGCATGGCGAGCACGGCGCGCATCCGCCGCCTCAGCCGGGCTGAAATCGGCAAGCTGGGTGAGGCGTTACGCAAAGCCGAGGCGGACGGCGAGCATCCGAAAGGAATCGCCGCCATCCGTTTCTTATTGCTGACGGGCTTCCGGCGCATGGAGGGGCTAGGACTTCAGCGGGCTTGGCTGGATGACGAGGAAGGCTCCATCCGTTTCCCCGACACGAAAAGCGGCGCGCAGACCCGAGTGATCGGCGACGCCGCCATCAAGGTTCTCCTTGCCCAGCCGCAGATTGGAAAATCGCCCTTCTTCTTCCCGGCTGATTGGGGCGATGGCCATTTTATTGGCGTGGTGCGCGTTCTCGATCGCGTTTGTGCCATGGCAAAGCTGGAGGATGTGACGCCCCACACATTGCGGCACACCTTCGCCAGCATCGCGGCAGAGCTCGGATTTTCAGAACTGACCATCGCAGCACTCCTGGGACACGCGGCACGCGGGGTGACGCAGCGCTACATCCATATCGACGAAGCGCTGATGATGACGTCAGATAAGGTTGCCCAGGAGATTGCTGACTTGCTGGACGGCCGGGCACCCGCGCCTCGCCGTCGTGTGCGTCGCGTCGAACTTGCTGAAGGGCCGGCGGAGGTTGTTGCCGGCGAGACTGAGCGGCGTTGATGTTCGTCAGGATCTGATCTTGGCCCCGGTCAACAAGGTTCACCACGTCCACACCGTCACCCGGGTCGCGGAAATGCTCGGAGAGGATGAGGACTGGCTGTGCGACGTTGCCACCGAAATGGACCAGGAGGACGGCCTGATCTGGGTCTACGGTCCGGGCGACACGAGCGTGATGGCGTTCACAGACTTCGGCATCGAGACGCTCGCCGGCCTTGTCGAGATCTACAAGGGGCAGGCCAGATCAACCTGAGCGAACACCCGATCCGAAACGACGGGACTACACGTGCGCGGCATACTGAATGAACAGGCGCGGACGGACGGTGGCTGGTGGGGTATCGGCTGCGCTTGATAAACCTCAGTGCCGCCATACAGCCTTGATCGATCGTCAGGCGAGCAATGCCTCCCGCTCCCGCCGCGATCCCGCCATGCGCGCCTTCGCCGCCTTGATCACTGCGGCTGCGGCCGTCGTCGGCAGTCCGCT
>CAJCJG010000074.1 GCA_903970625.1 Solirubrobacterales bacterium 70-9
GCGCGTCGGCGGCGCCGCCCGCCAGCAAGCCCGCGAGCACTGCGGGACTGTCCGCCGCGGCACCGCCGGTCGGCGCGTCCCCGGTATCGCTGACAACGGTCACGCCTGGGGACGCGAGCCCCGTGGCGATGGCCTCGGCGAGCGAGACCAGACCCGGGTCGAAGTCGCCGCGGCGCGCCCAGAGGTCGTCGGCCAGCCGTTCCGCCGCGCGGCGGGCGCTCTCCGCGTCGCCGTCGGCACAAACGAGGGCCGCGAAGCCGAGAGCCGGCACGTCGAGCCAGGGCTGCACCGGGAAGATCGCGGCGTGCAGCACCTCGCCGTCCGCTTCCATTCGCCGGGCCGCGTCCGCGACCGGCTTCAGCGGGCCGTCGGTCGTGCGGGCGCACACCGGCGAGACCAGAACCGGGCGCTTGGCGAGCGCCATCACCGGGCGCCTTCGGCCGCCGATCACGTCGAGCATCAGCCGCGCGGTGCGCTCGCCCGTTTCGTAGATGTCGGTGTGCGGATAGTTCTGGTAGCCGATCAGGAATGTATTGGGCTGCAACATGGCCGGCGTGATGTGGCCGTGCAGGTCGAGGCTGACGCCGATCGGCTTGTCGGCCGGCAGAATCGCGCGCACGCGGGCGATGATCTCGCCCTCGCCATCGGGCGAATCCTCCAGTACCAGCGCCCCGTGCAGCGCAAGCAGCACGCCGTCGAGCGGCCCCGCCGCGCGCAGGCGGGCCTCTATCTCCTGCATGTACGATTCGAACGTCGCGCGCGTACACGCGCCCGCCGCTGCGGCGTAGGCGGCGAACAGCGGCACCGCCGTGGCGCCGGCCTCGCGAAGGACGGCGAAGAACGCAGGCACCTCGACGCGGGCCGCGCCGTAGCCGGTGAGCAGCTCGTCGCCGTGCAACACGTAGTAGGTCTCGAACACCTCGCGGGTCGTCGCGACCGGCGAGAACGTGTTGGTCTCCTGCATCAGCGAAGCAATGGCCACGCGTGGCGATGCGGCTTGGGGCACGACCGGGTCTCCGCTTCGACGGCGTCTCGGACATCGGCCCCGCACGGTCCCGCCGGCACCTCCGCGCGTCAAGCGCCCAAAACTTCGCAAGACGAAACGCACCTCGGTTGCCGCGAGGCGGGCCACGGCGCACGGTTTGTCGGGTGTTGGCGGCGGGCGAAGCGGATGGCGACGCAGGGGTACGACTACATCGTCGTCGGCGGCGGCAGTGCCGGCTGCGTGGCGGCCGCGCGGCTCGTCGGCGAGTGCGGTGCGCGCGTGCTGCTGCTGGAGGCGGGTGGCCGCGACGGCGCCTTCGTGCTGCGGGCGCCGGCCGGGTTCAGCCGCATTCTCGGCGGCACCAAATACCTGACCCAGCATCGGACTGTGCCACAGGCGCAGCTCGGCAACCGGGTGCAGGTGATCCCGCAGGGCAAGGTGCTCGGCGGCGGCAGTAGTATCAACGCGCAGGCCTATATGCGCGGTCGTGCGGCCGACTACGACGCCTGGGGCCGCATCGCCGGCAGCGATCGGTGGTCGTGGGAGCGGATCCTGCCGCACTTCGTGCGGGCCGAGCGCAACCAGAAGTTCAACAACGCCTTCCATGGCTGCGGCGGCGCGCTGCGTGTGTCGGACCCCGGCTTCGTCTGCGACCTCAGCCATATCTACGTGCAAACGCTGCAAGGCATGGGCCTGCCGTTCACGTCCGATTTCAACCAGGGCGCACCCGGCGGCGTCGGCTATCCGCAGGTCACTGCGGGCGGCGGGCGGCGATGCAGCGCCGTCGATGCGTTCCTGCGGCCGGTGCTGGGCAACCCGAACCTCGTCGTCGAGACCGGTGCCCAGGTGCAGCGACTGCTGATCGAGAATGGGCGGGCGGGCGGCGTCATCTACCGGCGGAACGGCGAGGTGCGGACGGCGCATACCGACGGCGAGGTGCTGGTCGCCGCCGGCGCGCTGATCTCGCCGAAATTGCTGATGTTGTCCGGGCTCGGACCGGCCGAGCACCTGCGCGCGCATGGCATCACTGTGCTCGCCGATCTGCCGGGCGTCGGCGCGAACCTCCAGGACCATGGCGGCGTGCCGCTGATCGCGACCGCGACCGGGGGGCACGGCTACTACGGCCAGGATCGCGGCTGGCGACTGCTGGTGAATGCGGTCGAGTACGCGCTGTTCCGCCGCGGGCGAATCAACACCAACGGCGTCGAGGCGTGCTCCTTCCACGTGCCGGAGGACGGCGATGGCGACCCGGTGGTACAGATATATTGCGTCCCATCAACGGGCTACGTGCATGAGACGGTGCGCGGTGCCGGCGGCAGCGACGGGCTGACGCTGCATTCGGTGCTGCTACGTCCGCGTTCGGTCGGCTGGGTGCGGCTTCACTCGGCGGACCCCGAGGCGCCCCCGCTGGTCCATCCAAACTATTGCGGCGATCCCTGGGATGTCGCGCATCTGCGCGCCGGCCTCAGGGTGGCGCGCGAAATCCTCTGCGCCGCGCCGCTGCGGGGTATCGTGCGGGAGGAAATCGCGCCGGGTCCGGAGGCCGACAGCGACGAGGCGCTGGACGCCTACGTGCGGCAGGCGGTGCGGACCGACTACCACCCCGTCGGCACCTGCCGCATGGGCCGCGCGGACGACGCGATGGCCGTGGTCGCCGATGACCTCAAGGTGCGCGGCATCGCCGGTCTGCGGGTGATCGATGCCTCCGTGATGCCGCGCATCGTCTCGGCCAATACCAACGCCCCGACGATGGCGGTCGCCGACCGGGCTGTCACGCTGATGCGCGCCGCGAATTCGTGACGCGAAACGCCGGGCCGTTGTCGGAAGGTGATTGCGGCGCGATCCTGCCCCTGCAAATGCGGTCGAAGAGGCGTGCATGCCCGTGCCAGACCTGAGCAAGACCCTGTACACGGCGGTGCTGTCGGACGTGCTCGACAGCCTTGGCCACCGGCACCAGGCGATGCTCTCCTCCATCCGCCCGCTCGACCCCGACATCCCACTGTTCGGCCGGGTCCGCACCGGCCTGTTCGAGCCGCGCGACGGCGAGCGGCCCGGCGAGCATCCCTACGACATCGAGATCGCGCTGATCGACGACCTCAAGCCGGGTGACGTCGCGGTGCTGGCGTGCGGCGGGGCAGCCGAAACCATCGTCCCGTGGGGCGAACTTCTGACGACGGCGGCGCGCGCGCGCGGCGCAGCGGGCGCGGTGATGGACGGACTCATGCGCGACGCCCGGACGATTGCGCGAATGCAGTTCCCGGTATTCCACGGGGGCTATCGCCCGCTCGATTCCAAAGGACGCGGCAAGATGGTCGCGCGCGACACCGAAGTTGTGTGCGGCGGCGTGACAGTCCGCTCCGGCGACCTTGTGTTCGGCGATCGGGATGGCGTCGTGGTTATCCCGCAAGCGATCTCCGAGAAGGTGATTGCGAGCGCGATGGAGAAGATCGAGAGCGAGAACGTCACGCGCACCGAATTGCAGGACGGCGCGACCCTTGCCGAGGTGTACGCGCGCCACGGAACCTTGTGAAACGGAACGGCGGATGCACCCCACCAACCCCACCGCACACACAGACGCCCGCTCGCCGGCGATCGTGGCGCACGGCATCCGCAAGCATTATGGACACGTCGAGGCGCTGCGCGGCGCGTCCCTGAGCGTCGGTCTGGGCGAGATCGTGGCACTGGTCGGCGACAACGGCGCTGGCAAGTCGACGCTGATGAAGGTGATGTGCGGCGCCGTCGCGCCGGACGCGGGAGAGGTCGTACTCGGCGGCGGCCTGCGTGTCGAGGCCGGGCGGTTCAACGCAGCGGACGCAGGCGTAGGCGTCGTCTACCAGGACCTTGCACTCGCGCCGCATCTCTCGGTGCTGGAAAACATCTACCTCGGCCACGAGTCGCTCATGCCTGGCCGCCCGCGCTGGCTCGGCCTGCTCGATCGGCGAGCGATGGCCGGGGAGGCGGAGGCGGCACTGCGGCGCCTCGGCATTGCCCTGCCGACGGTCGAGGTACCGGTGAGCCTGCTCTCCGGCGGCCAGCGGCAGGCCGTCGCGATCGCCCGCGCGGTCAAGTGGGCGCGCAGCGTCGTCCTGCTGGACGAGCCGACCGCCTCGCTCGGCACGCGGCAGGCCGACATCGTGGTCGAACTGATCCGCAATGTCGCGCGGCAGGGCCTCGGTGTGCTGCTGATCTCGCACGACATGGACCGGCTGAAGCGTGTCGCCGATCGCATCGTGGTGATGCGCCGTGGTGCCGTCGCGGCCGAATTCCCCGCCGCGTCGGTCACGCTCGCGCAGATCGTGGAGGCGATGCTCGGCGGGGTCTCCACGGTGGGGGCGGCGGCATGAGCCAGCCGCGCCCCCTTGCACTCACGGAAGACGACCGCGAGGACAGCCTTGCCCTGCCGTCCAACTGGCGGCCGCGCAGGGCCGGGGCGGCGTTGAGCGTCTTCGCGGTCGATGCCGTGGCAGTGCTGATCTTTTCGGCACTGTCCGGCTTCGTGTTCCTTTCGCCGCAGAGCCTGAGCAACATCGCGCTCGACAGCAGCGAGAGCGTGTTGCTGTGCATCGGCGTCGCCTTCCTGCTCGGCGCCGGTGAACTCGACATTTCGATCGGCGCCAACGTCATCTTGTCGTCGGTCGTCGGCGGCAAGACGATGGGAGCCTTCGAAAGTCCGCTCGCCGCCAGTCTCGCGGGCGCCGTGGTCTGCGTGCTGTGCGGTGCGGCCGTCGGCGCGTGCAACGCGCTGATCGTGACCCGGCTCCGCGTCACCTCGTTCATCGCCACGCTTGCAAGCCTCGGCATCGTCACGGGCGTCGCCTACGTCATTACCAACGGCTACAACATCGCCGACGTGCCGCTGGAGCTCCAGTCTGACTTCGGCGTCGCGAAGCTCGCCGACGTGGTGCCCTACCCGGCGCTGATCGCACTCGCCGTCGCTGTGGGCGCGTCGTTCCTGCTCAACCGCACCCGTTTCGGGCTACAGACGCTCGCGCTCGGCTCGTCGCGTGAGGCGGCCGTACGGGCCGGTGTGCGGGTGCGCGCGAAGCTCACGACGCTGTTCGTGCTCGCCGGCGGCTGTGCGGGCCTGTCCGGCTTCATCGATCTCGGGCGCTACGCCTCGACCAACATCAGCGGACATCAAACCGACGCGCTGGCCGCGATCGCGGGCGCCGTGATCGGCGGGACGAATCTGTTCGGTGGGCGCATCTCCGTCTGGGGCGCCGTGTTCGGCGCGCTGCTCGCGGTGATCCTACAGGACGGACTCGTCGTCGTGGGCCTTGCGGCATTCTACCAGCTCATCGCGGTCGGGATCGTGCTGATCATCGCCGTGTCGCTGCGCGAGTTCGCCGGCAGCGGCGACGACCCGACGCCGCTGTCGGGCCGGCTGATGAACCTCTTGCGTGGGGGCGCCGCATGAGACGCGGACACGCTTACCGGAAGCAACACTGCGAATCGACCGCAAGGACAACAGGGGAAATCCGATGATGAATTTTACGGGCTTCGGACGGACTGATCTCACACAGGGGAAGCGTACCAGCCTGCGGGCCATGCTGCTCGGCGCAGCGGTGGCCGGCGTGGCATTCGCCGCCGGCATCGCGCGCGCCACAGACTCGCCGCTCGACATCGCTTTCGTGGTCGCGGATTCGGCGGATCCGTTCTACCTGACGATGAAGTGCGGCGCCGAGGCGGCGGCGAAGGAAAACAACGTCAACCTGACTTGGCAGGGCAGCCCGTCGGTCGATTACGGGCCGGAGATCAGCATTCTCCACGCGGTGGAGCTGAAGAAACCGCACGGCATCGTGCTCGCGCCGTTCAGGCCCACCGCCTTCATCGCGCCGGTGAAGGACCTCATGGCCGCCGGCACGCCGGTCGTGACCGTCGATGGGAGCCTCGATCAGAAAGTCGAACTGCAAAACATTCATTCCGACAACGCCGGTGCCGGCGCTGTCGCCGCCGACATGTTGGGAGAGGCGCTCCATGGGAAGGGCACCGTTGCCGTGATCTCGTTCCAGCCGGGCAGTCCCGTGCAGGCGGCTCGCGTGGATGGCTTCGTGGCCGAGATCAAGAAGAAGTATCCGAGCATCAAGGTGCTGCCGGGCGAATACGGCGGCGCGGACGCCGGCAAGTCGGCCACGATCACCTCGGGCCTGCTCGCCCGCAACCCCGATCTGGCGGGCATCTACGCGACCGACACGAACGACGCCGAGGGAGCGGCCTCGGCCGTGCGCGCGGGCGGCGTCGCAACCAAAGTAAAGGTCGTTGCCTACGACGCGGCGCCGGACGAGGTGAAGGCGCTGCGCAGCGGTGTGTTCGATGGTCTTGTCGCGCAGGAACCGTATCAGGAAGGCTACCGCGCGGTGGCGTTGCTCGCAAAATACCTGCGCCATCAGGTCAGCAAGGACCAGGTCCCGTATTTCGACCAGACCGGCGCCGTGGTGGTGACGAGGGCCAATGTCGATACGCCGGAGATCGCCCACACGGTGCTCTATACCGACACCTGCTCATAGGACAGGCACGACGGGCCGGCAGCCGGAGGAGGTGGCACCATGGCGGACCGGGTGGCGTTGATTACCGGCGCGGGTTCCGGGCTCGGGCGCGCGACCGCGCTCGTGCTCGCGCAGAAGGGCTACCGTTGCGTCCTCGCCGGGCGGCGCGAGGCGGCCCTGCGCAGTGCCGCCGCCGAAATCGCCGCAGGCGGCTGCACGGCGGAGCCGGTGGTGGCCGACATCACGCTGCCTGAAGATCGCAGCCGCGTCGTCGAGCGCTGCGTGACCGCCTTCGGCCGGCTCGACGTGCTGGTCAACAACGCCGGCATCTCGCACCAGGCGCCGCTGCTTGCCGCAACGCCCGAGGATTGGCGCAGAGTGATGGCGACCAACCTCGACGCGATGTTCTTCCTCGCGCAAGCCGCGCTACCAACCATGCGAGCGCAGAATTTCGGCCGCATCATCAATATCGGCTCCGTCTATGGTTCGCTCGGCATGAACGCGCAGCTCTACGGCACGATGCTTGCCGCCGAGACGCCGAACGGGCCGACGCGGCAGGTCGGCTATCACACGTCGAAAGGCGGCGTGCTGAATCTGACGCGCGACCTCGCGATCGCCGTCGCGCCGTGGGGCGTGACGGTGAACTGCATCAGCCCGGGGATGTTCCTGACCGAGCAATCCAAGGCCGTCGTCGATCCCGAGGTCATCGCCGCCCTGGTCAAGATGACCCCCGCCGGCCGCTTCGGCGACCCGCCGGAGATCGGCCACGCCGTCGCGTTCCTCGCCTCGGAGGAAGCGGCGTTCATTACCGGCGTCGACCTCAAGGTCGATGGCGGCTGGAGCATCTGGTGATCCTCGCCGGCAACCGGCGCTGGTGACGGGCGGCGCAGGCGGCATCGGCAGCGCAATCGTGCGCCTGTTCGCCGCAGAGCGTGCCGAGGCTGTGTTGCACGACCTGCCGTCGCGACGTCCTGGAAGTGGGAGGCCGTGATGCCTATAATTCTCCGAGATGGAGGATTTGACATGAGCACTGAGCGTGCGGTTCTTGCCGGAGGCTGCTTCTGGGGAATGCAGGATCTGATCCGCAAGTTGCCTGGGGTCGTCTCGACACGGGTCGGATATTCCGGAGGGGAGGTGCGCAATGCCACCTACCGCAACCACGGCACCCATGCGGAGGCGATCGAGATCATTTTCGACCCCACACGTATTAGCTTCCGCGCGTTGCTGGAATTCTTCTTTCAGATCCACGATCCGACAACCAAGAATCGCCAAGGCAACGACGTCGGCGTGAGTTATCGATCGGCGATTTTCTACACGAGCCCCGAGCAGAAGGTGATCGCGGAGGACACGATCGCCGACGTCGCGGCCTCGGGCCTGTGGCCGGGGAAGGTCGTGACGGAGGTCTCGGCGGTCGGTGACTTCTGGCAGGCCGAGCCGGAGCACCAGGATTATCTGGAACGGATTCCAAACGGCTACACCTGCCATTTCGTCCGGCCCGGCTGGAAGCTGCCGCGCCGGGCGGAGGTCGCTGCGGGCGGCGTGCGGTGATCTCTCGGCGCGGCTTTCACTGCCCTCGGCGCCGCTGGCGCCGGCCGGGCTGCTGGAGGCCGCGCGGAGCGCCAGTCTTCGCCGGTATCCCGAGACCCTATGCGTACCAGCAGTACGAGTCGTTCGGCCCGGCCGGCTTGGCGACAGCGAGGTCCTGTTCGTGGAGCCTATGGGCGGCCACGCACACGTCCAGCCACGCATCGAAAGAGATATCCCAGCGGATGGCGGGCTCGCCGGGCCTCATTGGTTGCATGCGGTCGAGATAACCGTGGAACAACCCCGGCTGGGACCGACGGACCGTGCCGGGCGGATTGCCGGCATCGGCGAGATGCACAGTCAGCAAGCCGTTCCGGCCATAGCGCCGCAGCGCCGCGTATATCCGACCGACGATATCGCGCCAGTTCGGCTCGGCGGTCTTATAGACGAATAACTTCCCGCCGTCCGTGAGCCGATCGATCATCATTTGCCGCAGACGGACGATGCGTTGCCGTTGTTTGGCGAGAACCTCGCGTGCATCCGCCTGATGCTGAGCAATGAAGGTATGCAGATGCAGTCGGTATGTCGCGTCGCCGATATAGTACTCCCCGGACGAGTCGGCCGCGATGGTCGTGGCACCGGGGTCGCCCAAGCCTTCGAAGCGCGCGTCGAGCATCTTCAGCAACATGTCCGGCGGCGTCGTGTTCCATCGCAACAGGCCAAGCGGCTCCGCGCCGTAGCGCCGTTGCACCAAGCCGAACTCGCAGTTTTCCCCAAGACTTTCGAACTTCTTGAAAAATTCCCGCGCAATCGGATCGTCCACCGCCTCGATCTCGACGCGCCGTGCCCCGGGCGCGTGCGACGCCTCGTCGAACTGCAAATGCCAGACGGCCTCGCCAATCCGCCCGTCGAAGCGATCGCTGCCTTGTTCGCGCGGTTTGAGTGAGCGCCACATCGCGAGCGCCTTGCTCCATTGCTGCCGCGCGCTCGCCAACTCCGCCTTGCCGATCATGATGTCGCGGTCGTCGGGAAGTCTGGCGCCGGCAAATTCGAGGATGACCTCCGCAAATTCGATCTTGCCCAACCGGGTAAGCGCCCGACTCAGCCCGAGCCACCCCCCCGAACCGCCGTCGAACAGCAGCGCGACCGTGAGCCACCGGCGCGCCGTTTCGAGCATATCGCCCCGATAGAACGCGACCCAGCCATACTCGTGCAGCAGGCGATGCTGCTGGGGCGAACGACGCAGTGCATCGGCCAGGATGGCATCGGCCGCGTCGAAGTCACCCCGCTCGCGGGCGGCGACGGCGGCCGTGACGGCAGCGTCCACTTGGTCTTGATCGATGGCAGGGACAGGCCCAGCACCGTGCGGAGCGCGTGGGGGCGGGTCGATGCTCCTGCTTTCACCAGCCACCATTGCCAAACCACCCGTTGCGTCCTGCGGGAAAGCCCAGTTCCGAGCCTACCAACAAGAAAACACATGCGTCAATTCAAAGACTTGGCGCCTCGGGCCGCCGCGTTCTCGATCCGCATGGGCAGGCTGCGCACGCGAACCCTGACGCGCGGGCATTTTTCGCTTGCCCTGTGAGAGTCATTTATATTAACATAATGATGTGAAAAACACCCCCACCCTTTCCCCGGCAGACCGGCTCAACGAATTTCTGTTGATGCTGATTCAGCTCATCGTCGCCCAGGCCGGAGTAAAACTCCCGGCCTGTCTGGTCGCGCGGATCGAGGCCCACCTTCGGGGCATCGGCGAAGATTTCGCCCGCTTCGCCGCCAGCGTCGAGAAAGGGCAAGTCCCGTCCCGCCGGGAGCGCCGGACCGGACTCTCTCCGAACGTAGCCGAAAAACCCGCTCCCCCGTCCCGCGAAAGGACCGGGGACAGGGGTCGCCCCGCCCGGACATCGGAGCCGGCAACACCCCTCACCCACCCCTCTCGAACGGAGCTGCGAACATCCCGCGGCCCCCCAAAAATTCCGGGCCGATCCAAGCTAGCGCCTTGGCACGTCCTTATTGTTGCTATTTCGTAATATTAATGCCGGCCCACTCGCCAATTTGCCCCGCCGCCGCGCCGTCGCTATGGTCCGGCCCGCTTCGCGCAAGCCTTCGGATGGCGGCGCACCGACCGAGAGGGTTTCCGTGGTTGATATTTTCGACGAGGTCGATGAAGACCTGCGCGCCGACCGCGCCAAACTGCTGCTCCGGCACTACGCGCCGGCGCTGATCGCCGTTGCCGTGCTGGTGGTCGTGGGGGCCGGCGGCTGGCGCGCGTGGCAATGGTACGACGGCAAGCACTCCGCGAAAGTGGCGGACAGCTACATCGCCGCGATGAAGGCCGCCGACGGCAAGACCGCCGCCGACAAGGCCGCGGCCGCCGCCGACTTCGATGCCATCGCGGACAAGGCCGGTGTCGGCTACCGGACGCTCGCTCGCCTGCACGAAGCCGCCCTCAAGGCCGAGGCCGGCGACCTCGGGGCCGCCAGCGCGCTGTGGGACCAGATTGCCGCCGACAGCTCCGCGGACCCGCTGCTGCGCGACCTCGCGACGCTGCAATGGGCGTGGCACCAGATCGACACCGCCGATCCCGCGACCGTCGAGGCGAGGCTCGCACCCCTGACCATCGCGCCGAATCCGTGGCACGCGCTCGCGTCCGAGGCGACGGCGATGCTGGATCTGCGGCGCGGCCGGCCGGATGCGGCGCGCAACACACTGAAATCGCTGGCGCAGGACACCACCGCCCCGGAAGGCGTCCGGCGCCGCGCCGAGGGTCTTTTGGACCGGTTGGATAGCTGATCCCCATGTATAAGAATCGCCCGACCGCGCCGGGTCTGTCCCGCCGCGCCGCCCTTTTGCTGCCGCTCGCCGCCACCGGATGCAGCCTGTTCGACGATCTGTTCGGCGACAAGAAAGTGCCACTGGAGGGAAAGCGCGTCGGCATCCTGGCCGCCAAGCGCGGGCTGGAGATCGACAACCCGGCCAGCCGCACCATTGCCCTGCCGCCGCCGGTCGCGGTGCCCGAATCGCTCCAGGCCGGCGGCACGCCCGCCCACGTCGTCGGCCACGTCGCCGTGCGCGACACGCTGGCCGAGGCGTGGCGCGCCAACATCGGCAAGGGCGGCGGCTACCGGCGCAAGATCACGGCCGAGCCGATCGTGGCCGGCGGCCATGTGTTCACGATGGACAGCGATGCGGTGATCAGCGCGTTCGATGCGCGAACCGGCGGCCAGTTATGGCGCACCGAAACCGCCAACCCGGACGACGACAGCACCAATGTCGGCGGTGGCATCGCCTTCGACGGCGGCACGCTGTATGCCGCGACCGGGCTTGCCGACGTGCTGGCGCTCGACCCCGCGACCGGCAAGGTGCGCTGGCGGGTGAAACTGCCGACCGCCGCCCGCTCGGCCCCCACGGTCGCCGAGGCACGGCTGTTCATTCCCACGCTCGACGACCAGATGACCGCGCTGGCCGCCGTCGACGGCAAGAAAATCTGGTCCTATCAGGCCCTCTCGGCCGACACGTCCGTGCTGGGCCTGCCCGCGCCCGCCTATGCGGACGGGCTGCTGGTGGCCGGCTTCGGCGGCGGCGACCTGATCTGCCTGCGCGCCGGCAGCGGCGCTGTGAGCTGGACCGATAGCCTTGCCTCCGTGCGCGGCCGCACCTCGCTGGTCGATCTGTCTGCCATCCACGGCATGCCGGTGATCCTGGAGGGCCGCGTCTATGCCGCCGGCCTCGGCGGGCTGCTGGTCTGCCTGGACCTGCGCTCCGGCCGGCGGCTGTGGGAGCGCGACATTGGCTCGGACCAGACGCCCTGGGTGGTCGGCGACTGGATGTTCGTGCTGACAGTCGATCAAGTGATGGTGGCCCTGAACCGCGACGACGGCACCATCGCGTGGCTGACGCAACTGCCGAATTTTCAGGACATGGAAAAGCAGGAGGACGCGATCCGCTGGCTTGGCCCCACCCTGGCCGGCGATCGCCTGATCGTGGCCGGCAGCGATTCCGAGGCGCTGGCGATCAGCCCCTACACGGGCAAAATCCTGGGCCGGCAACCGCTGTCGGGCGGCGCCTCGGTGCCCCCTGTCGCGGCAGACGGCACGGTGTTCGTGGTGACGGACGACGGCAACCTGCTCGCGTTGAGATAGGGAGATGCTCCCCACCGTCGTCATCGCCGGGCGCCCGAACGTGGGGAAGTCCACGCTTTTCAACAAACTGGCCGGGCGGCGCCACGCCTTGGTCTCCGACACGCCGGGCGTCACCCGCGACCGCAAGGAGGCCGAGGCGATGCTGCGCGGCCGTCCGGTCCGCCTGATCGACACGGCGGGACTGGAGGAAGCGGCGCCGGACACGTTGCCGGGCCGCATGCGCGCCTCGTCCGAGGCGGCCGTGGCGCAGGCGGACCTGATCCTGTTCGTCATCGACGCCCGCGCCGGCATCATGCCCGCGGACGCGCATTTTGCCGCGTGGCTGCGCCGCCAGGGGCGCCCGGTGCTGCTGATCGCCAACAAGGCTGAAGGCCGCGCCGGCACGTCGGCCGCCCTCGAAGCGTATTCGCTGGGTCTCGGCGAACCTTTGGCCGTCTCCGCCGAGCATGGCGAGGGCCTGTCGCAACTGATGGCCGAAATCGCCGACCGCCTCCCGCCGCCGGCCGCACCCGACGCCGAGGAGCCGCGCATCCTGAAACTGGCCATCGTCGGCCGGCCGAACGCGGGCAAATCCACGCTGGTTAACCGCCTGTTCGGCGAGGAGCGGATGATCACCGGCCCCGAACCCGGCCTGACCCGCGATGCCGTGGCCGTCCACATGCACGACACGGACGGCACGCCGATCGAACTCGTCGATACCGCCGGCCTGCGCAAGCGGGCGCGGATCGAGCAACCGCTGGAGAAAATGTCGGTCAGTGCCGCCATCGAAGCCCTGAAAATGGCCGAAGTCGTCGTCCTCGCGGTGGACGCGACCGAGGGGCTGCACGAGCAGGATTTGCAGATCGCCCGCCTCGTCGAACGCGAGGGCCGCGCCTGCGTGCTGGCGCTGACCAAGTGGGACGCGGTGGCCGACCGCAGCAAGGCGCGGCGTGGCGTGGACGACCGGCTGGAAACCAGCCTCGCGCAGATGAAGGGCATCCCCGTCGTCACCCTCTCGGCGCTGACCGGGCAAGGCGTGGACAAATTATTCCCCGCCGTGCGCGCCGCCCACGAGGTCTGGAACAGCCGCGTGCCGACCGGCGAGTTAAACCGTTGGTTCGAGGGCGCGCTGGAACGCCATCAGGCCCCGCTGGTGGAGGGACGGCGGCTGAAACTGCGCTATTTGACCCAGGCGAAGGCCCGCCCGCCCACCTTCATCGTGTTCGGCACCCGGGCGGAGCAGACGCCGGAGGACTATCAACGCTATCTGACCAACAGCCTGCGCGACACGTTCCACCTGCCGGGCACGCCGATCCGGATGCAGTTCCGCGGGACGAAGAATCCGTACGCGGAGGAGTGACGTCGGCCGGATGACCCTTCGCTTGTCCGCTCCAGGAATGTAGGATGTGGTTCATGACGACGAAACCGCAGTTCCAAATTCGGCAATTCGCCAGCCTGGACGACATGAAGGCGGACGAATATGCCTATTGGCGCACACAATCCGCCCACGCACGCATGGATGCCGTGACGGAAATCACGACAACGGCCTTCATCGTCAATCAGTCGATGCCCCGTGTACCCAGACTTCAAAGAACTCTTCAGCGCATTGAACGCTGAGCGGGTCAAATATCTCGTTGTCGGCGGCTACGCCGTCTCGCTCACGCCCAACCGCGCGCGACCAAGGACATCGACATTCTGGTCAAGCCGAGCAGGCGAAACGCCGCCGCGCTGTTTCGGGCGCTGACACAATTCGGCGCGCCGCTCGCAGACCTGACGCCCGCAGATTTCGCCGAGCGCGGATCTTTTTTTCGCATGGGCGTGCCACCCGTCATGGTGGACATTCTGCCGGAGATCTCCGGTGTCGATTTCGACGCGGTGTGGGGGAGGCGCGTCGTTGCAGTTATTGACGCGACGACCGGCCTGACCGCCACCTTCATTTCGGCCGACGACCTCATCGTCGCCAAACAAGCGGCCGGACGCCCACAAGACCTCGCAGATGTTGCGGCGTTGCATACCGCACGGATCAAGCCAGCGACAGAAACGAAGCCCAAGCGACGGCGCTAGCCGTTACTGCGCCTGCGCGCTCGCCTCGCTCCGTGTCGCCCCGGACCGCGCCGCGAGCGCCGCCGCCATGAACGCGTCCAGGTCGCCGTCCAGTACCGCCTCCGGATTGCCCTTCTCGACGCCGGTGCGCAGGTCCTTCACCAACTGGTACGGCGCCAGCACGTAGTTGCGGATCTGATGTCCCCAGCCAATGTCGGTTTTCGCCGCCTCGGTGGCGCTGGAGGCCGCCTCGCGGCGCTGCAACTCGGCTTCGTACATCCGCGCCCGCAGCATTTCCATCGCGGTCGCGCGGTTGCGGTGCTGGCTGCGGTCGGTCTGGCAGGCAACGACGATGCCGGTCGGGACGTGGGTGATGCGGATGGCACTTTCCGTCTTGTTGACGTGCTGGCCGCCGGCACCCGAGGCGCGGTAGGTATCGACCTTCAGGTCCGCCGGGTTAATGTCGATCTGGATGCTGTCGTCGATGACCGGATAGACCCAGACGCTGGCGAAACTGGTCTGCCGCCGCGCCGCCGAATCGAACGGGCTGATGCGGACCAGCCGATGCACCCCCGCCTCCGTCTTCAGCCAGCCGTACGCCGTAGGGCCGCTGACCTGCAACGTGACGGACTTGATGCCCGCCTGCTCGCCCTCGCTCTGCTCCATCAACTGCACTTTGTAGCCGTGCTGCTCGGCCCAGCGGACGTACATGCGCAGCAACATCTCGGCCCAGTCCTGCGCCTCGGTGCCGCCGGCGCCGGCGTTGATTTCGAGGTAGGCATCGTTGCCGTCGGCCTCGCCGGACAACAGGCTTTCGATCTCGCGGCGTTTCGCTTCTTCGGCCAGTCGCTTCAGCGTCGCGACCGCGTCGGCGACCATGGCGGCATCGCCCTCAGCCTCGGCCATCTCGGCCAGTTCCAGCGAGTCGGCGACATCGCGTTCGAGGGCGAGCACAGCCTCGATGCCGCTCGCCAGCCGGTTGCGCTCGCGCATGATCGCCTGCGCCTGCGCCGCGTCGGTCCAAAGCGCGGGGTCTTCGACGCGGGCGTTGAGTTCCTCTAGCCGGGCAGTCGCGACATCCCAGTCAAAGATGCCTCCTCAGCAGTGCCACCGACTGCTGAATTTGCTCGTTGAGGGCGAAGGTCTCGGCGGACATTTCTTCAAACTCACATGAACGATGAGGGCGGGGTCAATACAGGCCGCCCAGCCCGCTGTCGACCCCGGCAGACGGCGCCGGGGTGCCGCCGGCCGCAGTGGGCGTGCCCTGCGCGTCGCCGTTGTCGGCGGTGGCCGGCGCTCCGCCCATCGGGCCGGAGGCGCCCGGCTCCTGGCCCGGCTTGAAGGCGTCGGTGACGGTCCCGAACCCGCCGTCGTAGGAGGCGACGGTCACGCCGGGCGGCGGCGGGAAGGTCAGCTTCGGCCGGTTCTTCAGCGCAAACATCATATAATCGTGCCAGATCGGGATGGCGACGGCGGCCCCCGTCTCGTTCTCGCCCAGGCTGGTCGGCGTGTCGTAGCCGACCCAGACGGTGGTCACGAGGTCCGGCGTGAAGCCGGAGAACCAGGCGTCCTGGAAATCCTGGCTGGTGCCGGTCTTGCCGGCGAGCGGGCGGTTCATGCCGACGCCGGCATTAAAGCCGGTTCCGTGCAGCACAACACCCTGCATCATCATATTGAGCTGGAAAATGCTCTGCGGGTCGGCGACCTGCTTGCGCTGATCCAACAGGGTCGGCGGGTGCGCGGCGTCTGTGCAGCCGTCGCAGGACAGACCGGGAGCGGAATACAGCAGATGCCCGTCTCGGTCCTGCACGCTGTCGATCAGCGTCGGCACCACTTCCCGCCCACCGGCGGCGATGCCGGCATAGGCCCCCGCCTCCCGCAGCACCGTCGTCTCGACCGCCCCGAGCGCCGCCGGCAGAAGGCGCGGCAGGTTATCGACGATGTGGAACGCGCCGGCCGTCTGCGCCACCGCCTCCATGCCCACCTGATTGGCGACGCGGACGGTGACGAGGTTCAGCGACTTCTCCAGCGCCACATGCAGCGGCACCGGGCCGTTGAAATCGAGTTCGTAATTGCCCGGCCGCCATTTGCCGGCCGCCCCCTGGTCCAGCACGAACGGCGCGTCGAGAAACCGCTGCGACGGCGAGATACCCTGTTCCAGCGCGGTCAGATAGACGAACGGCTTGAAGCTCGATCCCGGCTGGCGCGCCGCCTGGGTGGCACGGTCGAACTGGCTCATCTCGAACGACCAGCCGCCGACAAGCGCCAGCACGCGGCCGGTGGCCGGGTCGAGCGACACCAACGCGCCTTGCACTTTCGGAATCTGGCGCAACAGCAGCCGCTCGGGCTTGCCCGCCGCCTTCCCTTGGGCCGCGATGGCGGGTGCGATCTCCACCATCACCACGTCGCCCGGCACCATCACGTCGGCGAGCTTGTGCGGCGACGGCCCAAGGTTGCCGTCCTTGACTGGCCGCGCCCAGCCGAGGTCGGACAGGTACAAGGGCAGCACGCGCGGCACGGCGGCGACGGAAAGCGGCGGGCGCTCCAGAAAGCCGAGCTTTGCCTCGCCGTCCGTCTCCTCCAGCACGACCGCGAGCCGCCATTCCGGCAGCAGACCGGGGGGTTTGCCCTGGGCCGCGAGGCCCGCCGCCCAGACGATGCGAAAATTCGGGCCGACCGGCAGTTTGGCCACCGGCCCCCGCCAGCCACCGCGCTTCTGGTCGAACGCGACGAGCCCGGCATGCAGCGCCTTGTCTGCCGCCGCCTGCAACGTCGGATCGAGGCTCGTACGCACCACCAGACCGCCCTGCGTGCTCTGGTCGGCGCCGAATTTGTCCAGAAGCTGCCGGCGCACTTCCTCGGTGAAGTAGTCGCCGCCGGCCACCTGATCGGGGCGGCGGAACGGCGCCGGCACGATGGGCGCCGCCTTCGCCGCCGCATGCTGCTCGGGCGTGATCACATGATCGTCGGCCATCCGGTCCAGCACCCAGTCCCGGCGGGCGCGGGCGGCCTCGGGAAAACGGAATGGGTTGTAGTTGTTCGGCGCCTTCGGTAGTGCCGCCAGGAACGCCGCCTCGGCGATCGTCAGTTCGTCGAGCGATTTGTTGAAGTAGGTCTGCGCGGCGGATGCCACGCCATAGGCGGACAGTCCGAGATAGATTTCGTTCAGATACAGTTCGAGGATGCGATCCTTCGGCAGCGCCCGCTCGATCCGCAGCGCCAGAATAACTTCCTTCACCTTGCGGCTGACCGAGACCTCGTTGCCCAGCAGCATGTTCTTGGCGACCTGCTGGGTGATTGTCGAGGCGCCGATGGGCCGGCGCCCTTGCCCATACTGCATCGCGTCCGTGATGGCGGCGCGCGCCATCGCCACCGGATCGACGCCGCGATGGGTGAAGAAATTCTGGTCCTCTGCCGATATGAAGGCGTGCTTCACGATATCGGGAATGGCCGTGTAGGGCACGAAGATGCGCCGTTCGGTGGCCAGTTCGGCGAGCAGGCGCGAATCGCCGGCGTAGATGCGGCTCATCACGCGCGGCTGGTAGTCGCGCAGGCCCTGCACGTCGGGCAGGTCTTTGCTGAAATGCTGCCACGCGCCCCAACCGGCGACGCCGGCCGCGCCAGCGGCGAGGAACAGCAGCGCCATCAGCACGGTGGCGATGCGGCGCAGCCAGCGGAATGGGTCGCGACGCGGCGCCGAACGGCCGCCGCCACCGCCGCGAGGAC
>CAJCJG010000075.1 GCA_903970625.1 Solirubrobacterales bacterium 70-9
CAGGGGCGGCGGCGGAGGGGCTGCGGGCGCATGTGCTGCTGCCGCCCGAGGCAGCTTGGGGCTTTGCGGCACGCTACCTCGCCGCCAACAAGCAGCCGCCGGACGAATTGGCGTTTGCCGGCTATCTCGCGGTCGGCATGGCCAAGGCCGGGCTGGTGCGGGCGGGCAAGGCCGAACCGGCGGCGCTGGCCGAGGCACTGCGGAGCCTGTCCACAACCGCCGACCGCGACCCGATGTTGGGCGATTGCACCTGGAACGCCGCCGGCGACCCTGACCGGCCAAGCTGGATCGTGGAAGTGCGGGACAGCGCGCTGCACACGCTGAAGGAGCTGCGCGACGGGGTTTAGGCCCGGTCGGCGAGGATGGGGGCGTACATGTCGGTCCGACGGGTGCGGAAAATGCCCCAGTTGGCACGGTAACTGGCGATGTCGTCGAGCGCGAACGTGCGCACCAGCACTTCGGAGTCCGTCTCGCCCGCTTCGGCGACCTTGTCGCCGGTGTGGTCCGCGATGAAGGAGCCCCCGTAGAACTGCGTCCGCCCTGCTTCCACGCCGATGCGGTTCGACGCCGCGAGCAGCATGACGTTGGAGGCCGCATGGCCCTGCATCGCGCGCTGCCAGTGCGGCTTGGAGTTCTTGAACTGGTTGTTCGGATCGAGCGGGCGGCCGATGGCAGTTGGGTACAGCAACAACTCCGCGCCCTTCACCGCCATGATGCGCGCAGCTTCCGGAAACCACTGGTCCCAGCACACCGCGCCGCCGATGCGGGCGAATTTCGTGTCGAACACCATGAAGCCTGTGTCGCCGGGGTCGAAGTAGAACGCTTCCTCGTAGTCGGGAAAATCCGGGATGTGGGTTTTGCGATAGACACCCAGCAACTCGCCGCCGGCGTCGATCATCGCGAGGGAATTGTAGTGGTGCTCGCCATCCTTCTCGTAGAACGACACCGGAATGACGACGTTCAGCTTGCGGGCGAGCGCGCGCATCGCGTGGATGGCGGGGTTCGTCGCAACACTCGTCGCCTCGGCGAAGAAAGTCCGGTCCTTGTCGATGCAGAAATACGGTGTCTCGAACAACTCCTGGAGAAGCACGATCTGCGCGCCCTGCGACGACGCTTCCTCGACCATCTCGCGCGCGCGGGCGATGTTTTTGTCCCGGTCCCAGGAGCAGGCCATTTGCGTCACGGCCACCGACAATGTGCGCATCGTGTCAGCCCCTCAAAATGGCCGTTGCGGCGGCGTCAACTTCGCCGTCGGTGCCGATCACAACACGATAGTCGTCGCGCGCGGACGCGACGGAGACCAATCCGTCGCGCACGTCGCGCGCGACCAGCGCCGGATCGCGCGTGACGGGGGCGCCCATGCCGCCGCCGCCGGGAAGGTTCAGCAGCAGGCGTTCGCCATCCGGAATAACCTGGAACCCCTTCGTGCGCAGCGTCTTCCCCGATTTTTGCAGCACTTCGCCCGCCGCGCCGTCGGCGCCGTCGTCCCGCCCACGCGGCGCGTTCGCGACACGGTCGAACACCGCGTTGACGGCGAATTCCAAATCGCCCTTGCCGGCAATCTCCATGATCTGCCCGAAACCGCCGCGCGTCCGCCCCGCACCCGCCGAATCCGGCCGCAGTTCCTTTCGCCAGAATATCACTGGAGCAACATTCTCCGTCGCCTCCACCGGCATCGTGCGCACGCCGGAGGGAAACGCCGTCGCACTCAACCCGTCCAGCGTCGGCCGCGCGCCGGTGCCGCCGGAATTGAAGGTGATGATCTCGAAATCCGGCAGCACCGGCCAGTTGCCGCGCGCCTGGCCGCTGACGGAACTGCCGCCCCGCAACGGCGGATTCCACAAACTCGAAGACCCTTCCGCCGTCACGCGATCCGGCACCGCCTGATGCAGGCAGCCCATGATCAGGTCCGGCACAAGATGGCCGATGACGTGGCGGACGGACACGGGGTATGGGCGCGGCGCGTTCAGGATGCAGCCCTCCGGGATCGTGAAGCGGAACGGCAGCAAACTGGCCCAGTTGTTCGGAATATCCGGCGCCACGACGACTTTGATGCCGAAACTGCCGTACGCACGCGTGTACGCGGCCGGCACATTGATGCCGCGACCGGACAGTCCCGAGGTGCCGGCGAAATCGACCTCAATGGCGTCGGGCAGGATCGTCAACGATGCACGCAGCGTCACCGGCTCGTCGTAGCCATCCGAGCTGATATCGCCCGAAAACGTGCCGCGCGGCAGCTTGGCGATTTCGGCCAGCGTCGCCCGCAGCGAGTTTTCGAAGATGAAGTCTGCAAGAGGTTCCAACCCGTCCAGCGCAAATTCGTCCAGCATCTGCACGAGGCGACGCGCGCCTTCCTCGTTGCACGTACACAGCGAAAAAATGTCGCCTTCCAGTTCGACGGGCAGGCGCGAGCCGGCCCGCACGATGTCGAAGAACGTCTCGTTTGGCTTGCCCTGGTCGAAGCATTTGACGATGGGAATGTACATCCCTTCCTCGAACACGCTTCGCCCTTCCGGCCCGAAGCCCAATCCGCCCACGTCGATCACATGCGCTGTGTTGGCGAACAGCCCGACCATTTTACCCAAGCGAAACGCGGGCGTGACCACGGTAAGGTCGTGCAGATGGCCGGTGCCGAGCCACGGGTCGTTGGTGATGTAGTGATCGCCCGCTTTCATGGTCTCGGCCGGAAACTTTTTCAGGAAGTGGCCGACGCTTTCCATCATCGAATTCACGTGCCCCGGCGTACCGGTCACGGCCTGCGCCAGCATGCGGCCTTGCAAGTCGAAGATGCCGGCCGACAGATCGCCCGCCTCGCGTACCGTGGTGCTGAACGCGGTGCGAATCATCGTCTGCGCCTGTTCCTCGACAACGGCGATCAGGCGATTCCACATCACCTGCCGCTGGATTTCCGCAAGCGACATCAGGCGCCTCCGCGTGTCAGGTCGATGTAGCCGCGCCCGTCGATGCGGGCCGTCCAGCCGGGGCCGACGAGGGTCGATGTCTCGTCCTCCGCGACGATGGCGGGGCCATACAACGTGGCGCCGGGTGCGAGCGATGCGCGATCGAACACCGCCCATTCCGTGGCCTCGCCGCTCGCCGTGTCGCGCACCGTCTGCGTCCGGGCCGGAGTCGCCGTCGCCGACTGCGTATTCACGGCCACGCTGTCCGGCGCATCCGCCATCGTCGCGACGGTTACGGCGTAGGACAGAATCTCCACATCCGAGCCGGGCACCGGGCGGTCGTAAAAACGCGAATACTGTGCATCGTATTCGGCCCGGATCGCCGGCACATCGCCCTGCGTCAGCGTGCGCGCGGGCAGCGCCACCGGAATTTCGTGCCCCTGCCCCACGTAGCGCATGAACGCAATCCGCCCCTGCCGCGTCGGCGCGCCAAAGCTGCCTTGCGCCACGATGCCGTCCGCCTCCGCCACCATCGCATCCAGCAGCGCGTTCACGGCCCCCACGTCGAACGTGGAAAACCGCTGATACAGGCTACGCACAACCTCGTACCCCACCGGCGCCCGCAAAAACCCGATGGCGCTGCCCACGCCCGCGCCGGACGGGATCAGCACGCGGTCGATGCCGATTTTTTCCGCCACCCGATAGCCATGCACCGGGCCGCCGCCCCCGAACGCAATCATCGTGCGCCCGGCATAGGTTTTGCCCGATTCGATGGCGTGGACGCGCGCGGCGTTGGCCATGTTCTCGTCCACCATCTCGATCACACCCAGCGCCGCCATCTCCGGCGCCAGCTTCAGCGGCTCGCCGACATGCGCCGCCAGCGCGGTCCGCGACGCCGCCGCATCCAATGCCATCGAGCCACCCGCGAATTTCTCCGGGTCGTAGCGCCCGAGCACAAGGTTCGCGTCCGTCACGGCGGGCTTCGTGCCGCCGCGCCCGTAGCACGCCGGCCCCGGATCGGCACCGGCACTCTCCGGCCCCACCGCAATGCGCCCCAGCGCATCGACATGGGCCAGGCTGCCGCCGCCGGCGCCGATCTCCACCATTTCGATCACCGGAATCCGCAGCGGCAGCCCCGAACCTTTGCGGAAGCGCCCGATCCGCGCCACCTCGAACGTCCGCGACGTCTGCGGCCGAAATTCGTCGATCAGGCAGACCTTTGCCGTCGTCCCGCCCATGTCGAAACTCAGCACGCTCGGCAGCCCGCTTTCGCGCGCGATATGCGCGGCAAAAATGGCGCCGCCCGCCGGCCCGCTTTCCACCAGCCGGATCGGAAACCGGCACGCGGTTTCGATCGTCGTCAGCCCGCCGCCCGACAGCATCAAAAACACCGGCGCCGCGACGCCCTCGCGGTGCAAATCCGTCTCCAGCCGGCGCAGATAGCCGGCCATCAGCGGTTGCACGTAGGCGTTGGCGGCCGTGGTGGAAAACCGCTCCCACTCGCGCATCTCCGGCGACACGTCGCTCGACAGCGACACAGGGATCTCGGGCAACGCCTCCGCCAGAATGTCGCGCGCGCGCCGCTCGTGCGCGGGGTTCACGAACGAATGCAGGAAGCCGATGGCGATGCTCTGCACGCTCTCCCGCTGAAACAGCGGCGCCAGCGCGCGCACGGCGGCTTCGTCCAGCGGGCGCAGCACGCGCCCGGTATTGTCCAGCCGCTCCGGCACCGGCAACCGCAGGTAGCGCGGCACCAGCGGTTCGGGCAGCACGATGTTCAGATCGTACTGGTCGTAGCGGCTCTCGTTGCCCATCGCCAGCACATCGCGAAACCCCTGCGTCGTCACCAGCGCCGTGCGCGCGCCCTTGCGTTCGATCAGCGCGTTGGTGGCCAATGTCGTGCCATGCACGACGATCGAAATGTCGCCTGGCGACAAACTAGCTGCACGCAGGATGGCGCGCACGCCCTCCATCACCCCGCGCTCGGGCGCCGCCGGCGTGGTCAGAACCTTGGCGGTGCTGCGGCGCCCTGCATGTTCCAGGGCAAGATCGGTGAAGGTGCCGCCGATATCGACAGCGAGACGAGCGGATTGCATCCGTGCAGGTTGCCCGGACCCGCCCGCCCGTCAAGGCCCGTCACATGTCGCCAATCATACGTCCAACGTACCCGCCTTCGCGGCGTCGTAGCGGGCGGCGATGCGCGACCAGTCCAGCACGTTCCACCATGCCGCCAGGTAGTCGGCGCGGCGATTTTGATATTTCAGGTAATAGGCGTGCTCCCACACATCGTTGCCCATCAGCACGCGCCCGCCGTCGCTGACCGGCGTGTCCTGGTTGGGTTTCGCCACCAGCGCCAGCTTGCCCTCCCGCGAGACGGTCACGAATACCCAGCCGGAGCCGAACACGCCCAGCCCCATCTTGTTGAACGCCGCCTGCAACGCGGGCAGGCCGCCCAAATCCCGGTCGATGGCGGCAGCGAGATCGCCGGAAGGGGAACCGCCCTTGCCGCCCATGATGGTCCAGAACATCGAATGGTTGGCGTGCCCGCCGCCCTGGTTGCGCACGGCGGTCCGCACCCCCTCCGGCAATTCGCCGAGCTTGGCGAACATCCCGGTCAGGCCGAGGGCGGCCACCTGCGGATACTCGGCCAGCGCCTTGTTCAGATTGGTCACATACGCGGCGTGGTGCTTGTCGTGGTGCAGCAGCATCGTCTGCGCGTCGATATGCGGCTCGTTTGCATCCGCCGCATACGGCAGCGGCGGCAACGTGAACGGGACGGCGTCCGCGGCCATGGCAACGGGGGCGGCACGCAGCAGCCCGGCGGCGGCCAGGCCAGTGACGGACGCGAGCAGCACGCGGCGGTGCAGGACCAGCATGGGCTTCTCCTTGGCGGACATTCGAACGACCTCGCCAAGAGACTTGCCGGGATGGCCGCGCGGCCATGTGACCCAGGTCACATATCCCGTGCCGAAATCGCCCGCCCTGCCCGTGAGTATTTTCCGATCCTGTTGCGATCTCGTGCCATCGCTTACTGACGAGCTATGTCCCGAGAGCGAGGACGCGAAAATGCCTTATTCCCGAAATGGCGCAGACACGGCTTCGCCCGTGCGGGCCTTGCACAGCCTCACCGAGCGGCATGTGACCGCCCTGTCGGAGGCGCTTCCGCACCTTGCCGGCCAATGGGTGCTGGATCGCCACGAAGGCTACGACGGCGATCTGACCTTGTTGCTGAGTTCGCCCGATGCGCCGGCGGCGCATTTCGTGATCAGCCGGAAGGCCAGTCTGTTTCACCTCGCCGCCACCACGGGCGACGAGTATCGGCAGATCGGCGATTTCGCGCAGCTCAGCGAACTGGTGCCGTGCGTGCAGGCGCGCAGCCCGCCCAAGGACCCGACAGACCGAGACTTCTGAACCCTATTTCGCCATCTCCGCCGCCCATCGCATCAGCACGCTGGTCGCGGCGGCAAAATCCTCCGGCCGCATCGCCTCGTGCGGATTGTGGCTGCCGTTCTGGTTGCGCACGAACAGCATCCCGGCCGGAACCCCTGCCTGCGCGAACGCCACCGCGTCGTGGCCGCCGCCGCTCGGCATCTCCATGAATGGCACACCCAGCGTCGCCGCCGCCCGCGCCAGCCCGGCCCGCACATCCGCATGCATCGGCGTCGGGGCCGCGACCGCTTCGTCGCCGAGTTCGAAGCGCACACCCCGCCGCGCCTCGATCTCGCGCACCAACGCGTGCAACCGGTCGTAAACGGCATCGACGTCGGCCGGCGTCACGCTGCGCACGTCCAGTTGGAAGCGCGCCTCGCCCGGAATCTTGGTAAACCCCGCCTCCGGCGCCGTCGCCAGCACGCAGAACGTGCAGACGAGCGACCGGCCCGCCGCGTCCAATTCCGCCCAGCAATCGTCTAGCCGGCTTGCCAGTTCGGCCAGTGCGATGGCCGCGTCGCGCCGAAAGCGCCGGGGCGTGGCGCCCGAATGGTTGTATTCGCCCAGCACCCGCGCCGCCCGCAACCGGCGCGAGCCGGGGATGCCGGTCACGATGCCGACCGGGATCTGCTCCGTGTCCAACACCGGCCCCTGTTCGATGTGCAACTCCAGGTACGCCGCGACGCCCGACGGCGACAGAAGGCTTTTGCCGGCCCGCACGGCGTCAGGCGAAAATCCCTCCTCGGCCATGTGGTCGGCCAGCGTCCGCCCGCTGTCCAGGCGCTTGGTGTCCAGCGCCGCCGGCGGCAGCGTCCCCAGCGCGGCGCGGCTGCCGGGAAAGCCGGTCGGGAACCACGCCCCGCCTTCCTCCGCCCGGATCGCGATCACGGTGATGTCGTGGGTGGCGCGGAACCCTGCCCGCCGCATGCCCGAGACGGCGGCCAGCCCCGCCAGCACACCCGCCGCGCCATCGAAATTGCCGCCCTGCGGCACCGAGTCCAGATGGCTGCCGATCACCACGCGCGGCAGCGACGAATCCGTGCCCGGCATCGTCATCAGCAGGTTGCCGGCGAAATCCGGCTCGACGTCCAGCCCCAGGGCCTCCGCCTCCGCCGCCACGATCGCGTGGGCGATGCGCTCGCCGGGGCCGTAGGCTTCGCGGGTGATGCCGACGCCGTCGAAGGTGCGAAGGCGAAGCACATCGAACAGATGCTCGGCCAGGTCCAGGTCGGGGATCAGGTTCGAACGCATCGCAATCTCCTGCGCGGACAGTGGCGCGCGGCCGCCCCTTTCGCAACCGCGTCCCGCCCGGCATCATGCACAGCCGAGCGGAAGGGAGCACGCATGAAGCCTCGTTTGATCGTCAGCCGCCAGATTCCGCCCGCCGTCGCCGCGCGCATCCGCGCCGAGTTCGACTGCCCATGGCCGGAGGGCCGCGACATGACGGCTGACGACGTGATCGCGGCACTCACGCAGACCAATGCCGACGCGTTGATGCTGACCTCGCACTTGAAATTCGGCGCCGAAATTATTGCGCGCCTGCCCGCCACCGTCAAGATCGCCGCCACATGCAGCGTGGGCTTCGAGCATATCGACGTCGCAGCCGCCAAGGCGCGTGGTCTGCCGGTGACGAACACGCCGGACGTGCTGACCGACTGTACCGCCGACCTGACGTTCATGCTCATTCTGGCGGCCTGCCGCCGCGCCCACGAATACGACGGGATAATGCGCGCCGGCTGGCGTCGCGGGTACGGCCTGGGCGAGATGCTGGGCCTGAAAGTATCGGGCAAGCGACTCGGCATTCTGGGCCTCGGCCGGATCGGGCAAGCCGTCGCGGCACGGGCGCGTGGGTTCGGCATGCAGATTCTGTATAGCCACCCGCGCCGCCTGCCGCCGGAGCAGGAACACGGGGCAACCTATTTTGCCAGTTTCGACGAGATGCTGCCGCACTGCGACATCTTGACGTTGCACGCGCGCAGCGGGCCGGAGACGGCAGGCATCATGGACGCCGGCAAATTTTCGCGGTTGCCGAAAGGTGCTGTATTCGTCAACGCCGCGCGCGGCAATCTGGTGGACGAGGACGCGTTGCTCGCCGCGCTCACATCCGGCCATCTGTTCGCTGCCGGCCTCGACGTGTTCAACAACGAACCCGCGTTCGACCTGCGCTTTGCCGCGCTGGACAACGTCTTTCTGGTCCCGCACATGGGCAGCGCCACGGTCGAGACGCGCAACGCAATGGGGATGCGCGCATTGGACAACATCCAAGCCGTGCTGGCCGGCAAGCCGCCGATCGACCCGCTGTGGAGCTAGCGATGCCGAAGCCAACCCTGCTCGTCACCCGCCGCCTGCCCGCCGGAGTCGAGGCGCGCGCGAGCCGCGACTATCAGGCGCGACTGAACCCGGAGGACTCGCCCCGCACCGGGGCCGACATTCTCCGCCTGTCGCAGGGGGCCGACGCGATCCTGTGCTGTCCCGCCGAAAAACTCGATGCTGCCACCATCGGTGCGCTCCCGGCGAGCATCAAAGTGCTCGGCACGTTCTCCGTCGGCTACGACCATATCGACCTCGCGGCGGCGCGGATGCGCGCGCTGCCCGTGGTCAACACGCCGGACGTGCTGAGCGTGGCGACGGCGGAAATCGCCATGCTGCTGATCCTCTCGGCCAGCCGCCGCGCGGGCGAGGGCGAGCGGCTGTTGCGCGCCGGCCAATGGACCGGCTGGTGCCCGACGCAGTTGATCGGCGCCGCCGTCTCCGGCCGTCGCCTCGGCATTTTCGGCATGGGTCGGATCGGCCGCGAACTCGCCCGCATGGCCGCCGCATTCGGAATGATCGTCCACTATTACAACCGCACCCGCCTGCCGCCCGACCTGGAGGGCACGGCGATGTATCACGACGACGAGGACAAATTCCTGTCCATTTGCGACGTGATCTCGCTGAACGCGCCGGGCGGGGACGGCACCCGCCGCTGGCTGAACGCCGAACGGATCGCCAAGCTGCCGCCCAACGCCGTGGTGATCAACACCGCGCGCGGCACGCTGGTGGACGATGCCGCCCTGATCGACGCGCTGACGACCGGCCGCGTCGCCTTCGCGGGCCTGGACGTGTACGACGGCGAACCGCGCCTCAACCCCGGCTACCTGACGCTGGAAAACGCGGTGCTTTTGCCGCACCTCGGCAGCAACACCAAACAAACCCGCGACGCGATGGGCAACCTCGCCCTGGACGGCATCGACGCCATCCTCGCCGGCCGAGAACCCCGCAACCTCGTCAAGTAGGGTGGAACGCGCTTGGGCACTCCACCTCTTTTGCCGCCATGTTCGAAACATGTCATTTTTCCCCTTGCCCGTCCGACGCGGTTCATTGTAAGAACAACACGTGAACAAAACCCCAACCTTTCCCCCGGCGGAGCGCCTCGGCGTCGCCCTGATAGGTCTGATCCGGGCCATCGCGGCGCGGGCCGGCTGGCTCATGCCAAGCTGGGTGGTCGCGGCGATGGAGGACAATGTCCGCGGCTTCGTCGAGGCTCTGTCCCTCCTCGCCGTCACGATCGCGGAACGCCAACAGGCCGCCGCCGCCGAACAGGCTGCCCGCCCGGTCCCTGTGTCCGATAAGCAAGCGGCCGTGCGAAGCGGCAATGCCCGCCGAATCGGTGCGGCCCCCGCGCGCAAAGCCCGGCAAGGCGGCGTCGCCGCCAACGGCACCCAGTCCGAACAACCCGAACCCTGCGGCGAAATCCGGGAGGCGAGCAATCGCCCGACCGCTGCTCGCCTGCCCCCGCCCGGCTCACCGTGCCACAGCGTCGCCTCCGTGCGTTGGCCGAGGGACGGCCTCACCCAAAAACGGCCTGGCCCAAGCCCGCGCCTTGGCACGTCTATAACGTTACGATATCAAAACAAATACCGTCACCCCAGCGAAAGCCCATGGGCGCTGACATAGGCGCTTTCTTCTCCCTCTCCGCCCCAACGGGGCGGAGAGGGAGGAGAAGAGCGCGGACCAGTTTCGTCTTATGTCAGCGCCTATGCGCCTTCGCCGGAATGACGGGGGAAAT
>CAJCJG010000076.1 GCA_903970625.1 Solirubrobacterales bacterium 70-9
TCCATCGCCGCCGTCTGGAACCGCATCGGATCACTCCTGAACCAATTCAGCCCAGCGGAGTGCGCCGAATACGTCAGGCACGCAGGATATGACCAGACATGATCCGGTCATGCTCTAGACCCCGGCCTTCGCCGGGGTGACGAGAACCATCAGCCCGTCTGAAGCGCGACCGCCTTTTTCACCAGCGCGGAGTCCGGATCGGTCAGCGGCTCGATGACCGTAAAATGGTTATAGCCCTCCGCCGCCTCCCACGTCCCGCCCCACGCTTCGGCGATGCTGCGGGACTGGCGGGTGTATTCGGCGCCCTCGGTGCCGCCGACGACGGCATGCAGCGGCAGGCCGGGCGACGGCAGGAATAGCGGCGAGAGCCGCCGCGCCTCCGCCTCGTCCAGCCCGACGGCGGTGTTGACAGACGTTTGGATCAGCGGCGGAAGGTCGAACAGGCCGCTGATCGGCAGCGCCGCCTTGATCGTGCCGGGCGGCAGGCCGCGCGATGCCCAGTCGGTGGCCAGCAGCATGGCCGCGAGGTGGCCGCCGGCGGAATTGCCGGTTGCAAGCATGCGTTGACCATGCCGGCGGGCGACGAAGGCGGCGGCGTCGCGCACCTGTTCCACCAGGACGGCCAAGGTCACGGTCGGGCACAGATCGTAGGACGGCATAGCGACGGCGATGCCATGCGCCAGCAGGCCGCGCGCCAGATGGCTGCCGAATTTCCGGTCGAGCCACTGCCAGTAGCCGCCATGGACGAACACCGCGACCGGCCCCTCGCGGGCCGGGCCGGGCCAGAACAGGTCCAGCGCCTGCCGTTCGGTCGGGCCGTAGCTCAGATCGAGTTCCGCATGCGGATGGGTTTGCCGGAACGCGGCGGCGTCACGCACCCAGCTTTCGCGGATCTCGGCGCTGTTCGGCACCTTCGCGCGATTGTTGTATTCGGCTTCCAGGTCCACGGCGCTGCCCCCTTATTCGCTGTCGACCAGGATACCGCGCATCGCCGCCCGCGCATCCTCCGGAATCGGCACCGGGCGCTGGGTGGCGCGGTCCACATAGACATGGACGAAATGCGCCTCCGCCGCCGCCGTGTCCTGGCCGGCGCGAAACACTGCCAGTTCGTAGCGCACGGAACTGGTGCCCAGTCTCGCCACCCGCAGGCCGATGGTCACGTCCTCCGGATAGCTGACGGAGGCGCGGTAGCGGCAGCCGGTCTCCACCACCAGCCCGATCACCGGACTGGTCTCGATGTCGAGGCTGCCGGAGTCGATCAGGAAGCGGTTCACCGCCGTGTCGAACCACGCGTAATAGACGACATTGTTGACGTGGCCGTAGGCGTCGTTGTCCATCCAGCGGGTCGGCATCGGCGTGAACAGGCGGAAGTCTTTGCGCCGCGCTGGTGGCGGGTGATTGGCGGGCATCACTGCTCCGTGTCGGTGTTCGCCTCGGCGTTGCCCGTGCCGGCGGCGGAAACGTCGGTGATCGTCCAGCCCAGCACATCGTCCGAGTTCGTGTGCCGCCAGATTTTCTGCACGAACATGCCGAGCGCGGGGGCGAACCACACGCGGCCCTCGGCGGCGAACGAATTGTGGTTGGTGGCTTCCTTGAGGTCGAAGACGAGCGTGTCGTAATTTTGCGCGCCGATTTGCAGGCTGGCGTGGCCGTGCGGCTTCCATGTCGTCGTGTGGATCAGCAGCCGCCCCTTGGTCGTGCCGCGCACCACCAGTTCGCCGGACCTGCCTGCCAGCAGCGCCAGCAGCGGCTGGGCCGGATCGTCGGAAAAATCGGTCCTGTCGGAGTCGAACCAGCCGACCAGCCGATGCACCGGCCCGAGTGTGCCGCTGTGGACGCACAGATTCGGGTTGCCCGGATCGGCGCCGAGCGACCGCCACGCCCAGGTCATCGTGTGCTTGCGCACCCGCACGTCGTCGCCCTTCCAGTCGAAGATCTCGTCGCGGCCCGACACGACGACCCCGTTGGCCGGGCATCTGAAGCCGTTGGCGGGCGGCGGCGGCTGTCGCAGCGGCACCGAAGTCGCGGCCGTCGTGTTCGTCGCGGGTGGGGGTGCCAGGGCCGCAGTTTTGGCGCCCGTCGCGGGTTCCGGGGCCAGCGGCGCTGCGGTCGCGGCAGGCGCCCCGGTCGCGCCGGTGAAGGCGAAGTCGCCCTCGATGGGCGAGGCCGCCAGCCACGGCTGCTGCTGGCCGCCGGTGGTCTTTTTCACATCCAGCCCGACGCGGTTGAACAGCCGGAAAATGTCCAGTCCGGGTTGCCGCATCGCTTCTACGAGGGCGAGCGTATAAGGGCTGTCGTTGCCGGCGCCATCGCGGGCGACGGAGCCGGGCTGGGTGGCGTAGGAGATCAGCGTCCCCTCCGGCGCCTTCATCTCCGCCAGCCCGCCGCCGGCCGAACGCAGGCCGGTGCCCTCGAACGGATTGTTGCGGCACGCATCGAGCACGATGATGTTCAGCTTGGTGCCGCTGCCGCTCATCTGATGCAGCACGAGGTCGGCGCTGACCATCTGGAAATCGAGATCCTGCCGCCGGCTCGGGTTGGCATCCACCGGGACCAGGAAATTGGTGCCGTCCACCTGCAAGCCGTGGCCGGAATAGTAGAACAGCGCCACGTCGGCGCCGGCGATGGCGCGGCCGAACTCCGCGACCGCACGGTCGAAATGCGCCTTGTCCAAGTCGATTTCGGCATCGCCACCGATCAGGGTAAAGCCGGCGGCTTTCAGGGTGTGCGCGATCAGCTTGGCGTCGTTACCGGGGTTGGCGAGCCGCCCCACCGTGGCGTAGGCGCCGTTGCCGATCACCAGCGCCACGCGGGCGCCATGGCTGTCCGCCAAGGCGGGGGCGTGGGCGGAGAGGGCCACGCACAGCAACACGGCCACAAGCCGCAGCGTCCGCATCGCTATGCCACTGGCTTGAAAGCGGCCAACTCCCAATCCTCCTGCCTCTTCATCCTCAGCATAAGAGCGCGTGCGGAAATAACCGATTCACTTCGTGGCCCCGGCGAAGGCCCAAAGGCGCTGACATAAGACGAAACTGGTCTGCGCTCTTCTTCTCCCTCTCCGCCCCGTTGGGGCGGAGAGGGAGAAGAAAGCGCCTATGTCAGCGCCCATGCGCCTTCGCCGGAATGACGACGTTGATAGCTTTTCGTCTCGAACAAACTTCAACTGGCGCGCCAATCAGGCGAAGCGGCGCAAATCCAGCGTGCGCGGGTGCTCGTAGCCGACGACGCGGCGCGGCTCCGGCCCCGCGCTCGGCGTGTGGCCGATCGGGTAGAAGCGGGAGCGGCGGCGTGCCTCCGCCTCGTTGGCGTTGACCGGGAACGTGTCGTAGGCGAGGCCGCCGGGGTGGACGACGTGATGCGTCATGCCGCCGATGCTGCGCCCGCTCCAGCGGTCGTACACGTCGAACACCAGCGGCGCCTGCACGCCGATGGTGGGGTGCAGCGCGCTCGGCGGCGCCCATGCCTTGAACCGCACGCCCGCCACGTATTCGCCCGCCCGCTCCGTCTTGTTCAGCGGCACGGCGACGCCGTTGCAGGCCAGCACGAACCGTTCGTCCACCCAGCCGGACACGCGGGCCTGCACCCGCTCGGCCGAGCTATCGACATAGCGCGCGGTGCCGCCGGCCACCTGATCCTCGGCCAGCACATGCCACGGCTCCAGCGCATTGCGCAGTTCCAGATCCACGCCATGCACGCTCACGTCGCCGATTTTCGGGAACTTGAACTCGATGTGCGGCGCGAACCAGGCCGGGTCCAGCTTGAAGCCCCAGGACGACAATTCCTCCAGCGCCTCGTTGAAATCGGCCACGGCGTAGTGCGGCAGCATGAAATCGTCGTGCAGCCGCGTGCCCCAGCGCACCAGCTTGCGCTCGTACGGATGGTGCCAGAACGCCGCCACGGCCGCGCGCATCAGCAGCATTTGCGCGGCCGACATCTGCGCATGCGGCGGCATCTCGAACGCCCGGAACTCGACCAGTCCGCGCCGGCCGCTGGAACTGCCGGGGTCGTACATCTTGTCGATGCAGAATTCCGTCCGGTGCGTGTTGCCCGTCATGTCCGCCAGGATGTTGCGAAAAATCCGGTCGGTGAGCCACGGCGGCACCGGCTTGAACGGGGTGATCTGGGAGAACGCCATCTCCAGTTCGCCGGTCGCGTCGTCGCGCGCTTCGTCGATGCGCGGATGCTGGCTGGTCGGGCCGATGAACAGACCGGAGAACATGAACGATAGGCTGGGGTGGTTGTGCCAGAAGCCCAAAAGGCTTTTCAGCAGGTCCGGGCGGCGTAGGAACGGGCTATCCTCCGCCTTGGCACTGCCCATCACCACATGGTTGCCGCCGCCGGTGCCGACATGGCGGCCGTCCAGCATGAATTTTTCCGTGGCCAGACCGACCTGCCGCGCTTCCTCGTACAGTTGCTCGGTGCGCTCGACATGCTCGGCCCAGTTGGAGCCGGGATGGATGTTCACCTCGATCACGCCGGGGTCGGGCGTGACGGAGAATTGCAGCAGGCGCGGGTCGGAGGGCGGCAGGTATCCTTCCAGCACGATCGGGCGGCCGAACTCGGCGGCCGTCGCCTCGACGGCGGCGGTCAGGTCCAGCCAGTCTTCCGCAGTGAACAGCGGCGGGTAGAAGACATGGACGATGCCCTGGCGGGCTTCGACCGTCAGCGCGGTGCGCACCACGCTCGGGTCGTCCTGCCACTCGTCCGGTGCCACCTGGGAGGACAGCGGGAACGGGACAAGAGCCTCCGGACCGGGCCGCTCGCCACGGGTCCGGCGCAGCAGCGCCTGCGCGGGCAGTTTTTCGTGCGGCGCGAACGGGTCCGGCTCAAAGTCCGTCTCCAGTTTGTCCGGATCGATCCACGGGAAACTGTCCAGCGGCAGGCGGTAGCCGATGGGGCTGTCGCCCGGCACCAGAAACAGCGTCGAATCGCGGAACACCCAGCGGCCGGTGGACCAGCGGCGTGTCCCGCCATCGGCCACCGCGCGCAGCGGCAGCACGCTGCCGACGGGCGAGGCCAGACCCTGCGCGAACACGCGAGTCATCCGCGCCCGCTCCAGCGGGTCGCGCAATTTGTTGTCCTCGACGACAACGTTCGCCGGCAGACGGTGCTCTTTCCACAGATAGTAATGCACGTCCTCGTGCGCCGGCAGGATCATGCCGGGATCGACCTGCAAGCGTTCGGCGAGCGCGGTGGCGAATGCCGCTGCGTCCTCGGCCGTCGCGGTGCCGCGATCGCGGTCCGGGTCGGCCAGCAATCCCTGGTCGAGCCAGACTTTTTCCGAGTCCGCCCGCCAGTGCGAATACAGCGCCCAGCGCGGCAGCGGCTCGCCCGGATACTGTTTTCCTTGCGCGTATTGCAGCGCCGAGCCGGGCGACCACAATTTGGTCAGCCGTCGGATCAGCTTGCCGGCATAGGCGCGCTTGGTCGGGCCGAGCGCGTCGGTGTTCCACTCGGCGGCTTCCTGATCGGTCGCGGCCACGAAGGTCGGCTCGCCGCCGAGCGTCAGCCGCACGTCGCCGGCCAGCAGCGAGCGATCCACGCGGGCGCCGGTGGCCAGGATGCCCTGCCACTGCCTGTCGGTGTACGGCTTGGTCACGCGCGGCGTTTCCGAGACGCGGCGCACCGTCATCTCGAAATCGAACGTCGTCTCCGCCGGCTCCATCATGCCGGAGATCGCGGCGGCCGATTGCGGCTCGGGCGAGGCGGCGAGCGGGATATGGCCCTCGCCGGTCATCAGGCCGGAGGTGGCATCCAGGCCAATCCAGCCGGCGCCGGGCAGATACACTTCGGCCCAGGCATGCAGGTCGGTGAAGTCGGACGTGGGGCCTTCCGGCCCGACCAGCGGTTTGACGTCCGCGACGAGCTGGATCAGGTAGCCGGAGACGAAGCGCGCGGCGAAGCCGAGGTTGCGCAGCAACTGCACCAGCAGCCACGCCGAATCGCGGCAACTCCCCTTGCCGGCGCTCAGCGTCTCCTCGGGCGTCCAGACGCCCGGCTCCATCCGCACGATGTAGGAGGTGCGGCTCTGCACCATGTTGTTGAGTTCAACCAGGAAATCGACCGTCCGCTTCGGCTCGCGCGGCACCAGGGCCAGCAGGGCTGCCAGATGCGGGCCGACCGGGGCGGTGCGGCGGAACGGCGCGAGTTCCTGCTCCAGCACCGGGTCGTAAGTGAACGGGAACGTTTCCGCCTCCGGCTCCAGGAAGAAGTCGAACGGATTGATCGTCGCCATGTCAGCGACCAGATCGACCGTCACGTCGAAATGCGTGACCTTCTCCGGGAACACGACGCGGGCGAGGAAATTGCCCTGCGGGTCCTGCTGCCAGTTCAGAAAGTGCGGCTTGGGCGCAATGGTCAGCGAGTAGCTGAGCACCGCCGTGCGCGCGTGCGGCGCCGGACGCAAGCGGATGGTTTGCGGTCCCAGCGCGATGGGATGGTCGTAGCGGTACGACGTGCGGTGGGTCAGCGCGGCATGAATCGACATCGGGAAGTGGCGTCCGGAAGGGGGGTCGTCGGGAGGGGGTTATGCCGGCATGGCGGCGAAGCGGCGAGGGTCGATCTTGGGAAGAATGCGTTTCAAATCGCCTGGGTCGCGGCCGGCCACGAGATCGGCGACCAGTTGCCCGGCCGCCGGCGAGGTCTGAATACCATAGCCTCCCTGACCGATCGCCCAGAAAAACCCCTCGGCCACTGCATCCCAGCCCAGGGCAAAATTGCGGTCCGGCACAAAACTGCGCAGGCCGGCCCAGGAGTGCTCGACGCGCTTGACCTCGATATCCAGCGCCTGCTGCATGCTGTCGATCGCGATGGCGATATCCAGTTCGTCGGGCTGGATGTCCTGCGGGTCGACCGGCGTTTCGTCGGCCGGCGAGACCATCAGCTTGGTGCGGGCTTCCGGGCGGATGTACCAGGTATGGTTCACGTCGTTGACCATGGGCCAGTCTGCCGGCGCCCAGGGCGCGGGGTCGATGATGACGCCGGTGCGGCGTTTGGGTTGCAGGCCGAGCGGCGTGGCGCCGGCGATCTTGCCCACCACATCGCCCCATGCGCCGGCGGCGTTGACCAGCACGGGCGCCGAGAACACCGCGCCGCCGCTGACCTCGATCTGCCACGCGCCGCCGGCACGCTCGATCCGCCCGGCCTTGCTGCGCAGTGCCAGAACGCCGTCGCGGGCGCGCACCTGCCGCAGAAACCCTTGATGCAGCGCGGCCACGTCCATGTCGAACGCGTCTTCCTCGATGGCGGCGGCGACCGCATAGCCGGGCCGCAGCGCCGGCACCCGCTCCCGCGCGCGTTCGGGCGAAATGTCCTTCAGGCCGTTGCCTTCCGCCATGAGCGCGCCGAAGGCGTCCAACTGGTCGGGCGGGGCCAAAAACATCGCCCCCCGGCGCGACATCAGCGGCACGTCGGCGAAGCCGGGTGGCGGGTTCTCGAAGAACGGCCGCGAGGCGCCAGTCATGGCGATGACGGACGGCGGGCCGTAATTCAAAATCCAGATCGCGGCGGAGCGGCCGGTGGAGTGGTATCCGGCGCTCTCCTCTGCCTCGACCAGCGCGACGCGCCGGTCGGCGGCGAGGTGGGCGGCGGCTGTGGCCCCGGCAATACCGGCGCCGATCACCACCGCGTCGAACGAATGGGTGTCATGCGTGCTCATGGACCCTACCATCTCGCAGGTGCGGGATGGGGGCAAGGGGCGGGTGCGCCGGCGGTCAGGCGGCGGTGTTCAGCGGCCGGGCACGTTCGATCCGCTCGCGCTCGGTGGGCGAGTGCATCGCGTCCCACAGATCGTTGCGCCGCTGCACGTTCAGCCAGAAATCGGCACTGTTACCGAACACGCGCGCCAGGATCAGCGCGGTCGGCGCCGTCACGGCGCGGCGGTCGTTACACAGTTCGTTGACGTGCTTGCGCGGCACGCCCATGGCCTCCGCCAGCGCGCCTTGTGTCAGGCGCATCGGGACGAGGAATTCTTCCATGAGAATTTCGCCGACGGTTGCCGGTTTGCGAGCGGTCATCAGCATCAATCGCCTCATCTGTAGCTGTGATCGTCGAGATAAACGGCTGCCGCCTCGCCCGCATCCCATCGAAACACCAAACGCCATCGTTGATTGACACGGATCGAATGCCAACCGCCCAGATGTCCGCGCAGCTTCTCGAAGTGGTTGCTGGGCGGCACACGCAAATCCTGGTCGGTCACGGCGTTGTCAAGCATCTGGAGCCGGCGGAACAGACGCGATTCGAGATCGGGCGGAATGCGATGTGAACGGACGTCAGTGACGAAAAACGCCTGCAACCATTCGTCTCTGAAGCTAACGATCATTTGGCCGCAAAGTGAGTGTGTCTATGTACCGCCCAACGGGTCACAGGTCAACGGCCACGCGGGATGGTCGCCTCTCGCCTTAACCGCTCGTGTTCGTCGCCGCCGGCCCGGCCGGCGTCGCGGGAGCAGCGGGGGCCGCCGGGGAAGGCACCGACACGCCCGTCGGCGCCGGGGTCTTCATCATCGCACCCGTCATCGGGATGAAGAACACGCCGACATCCTTGCGGGAATGCACTTTGCCGTCCGCGTCCTTCGTATAGACGTACAAAAACTGCCCGCGCTTGAACGGCTGGCCGATGGGGATGAGCATTCTTCCGCCCGGCTTCAACTGCTTGAACAGGTCGGGCGGCGCGTACTGGGCGGCACAGGTCACGATGATGATGTCGAAGCCGCCCGCGACTTCCGGCCAGCCGTAATACCCGTCGCCGACGCGCGACTGGATGTTGTCGTAGCCGAGCGGCGCGAAGATTTTGCCCACCGCCTTGCCCAGCGGCTCGATGATCTCGATCGAGTACGCCTGCTTGACGATCCGGCTCAGCAGCGAACTCTGGAAGCCGCTGCCGGTGCCGATCTCCAGCGTCGTGTCCTCCGGCCCCGGCTTGCACACCTGCGTCATGTACGCCTGCCCGAGATAATCGGACAGCGCCGACCCGTAGCCGAGCGCCCACGGCTTCGGGTTCTCCTCGTAGGCGTCGCCGCCGGTGGAGTGATGGCCCTCGTACATGTAGTGGAAATACTCGCGCGGCACCGCCTGGAAGCCGGCCAGCACTGCGGGATCCGCGTGTCCGAGATGCTCCTTCAAATATTGCTCGATCAGCTTCATCGCCGCCGGCTTGCGCGCCTGGATCGCCTCGAACTGCCCGTCCGTCAGGCTGACGGGGCGGCCTGATGCGGCCATCGCCTCCTCGTACGCTTTTCGCGTCCAGGCGGCGGGTGCGGCCGCGCGGGCAGTGCCGCGCAGCAACGCGGGGGCAGCGAGGGCTGCGGCGATCACGTCACGTCGTCTCAGGGAGAGGCGGCCTGCCACGTTATGTCCTTGGGCTGGGGAATGTCAGAATGGCGAGCACATACAGCAGCAAAGCCAGCAACAGAACCCCGTCGTAGCCCTGCTGCACGGCGATCAGGTTTGCGAGTGGCGTGGATACCACGGAGAACGCGCCGTTCAGCGCCCATGCCCACGGCAGGAACGCGCCGGACCCGGTGCGGGCAAGGCCCAATGGGAACGGCAGGCCCAACGCCACCGATAGGGGGGCGACCAGCGCCAGCACGATGGCGGCGCGCAGCAGCCACGGCGCCCCCAGCGTGGCCAGCAGCAGCGGCTGTAACCCGGCCAGCATCGCGGCGCACCACGCCACCGCGACCCCGCCCGCCAGCGCCATCCCCCGCGCCGGTCGCGCCGCGAACCGCCCCGCCAGCATCGCGCCGAAGCCGGAAAAAATCAGCATCCCGGTCAGCACCAGCGCAAACGCGCTCGTCCGGTCGTTCAGGTAGAACGCCGCCCGCTCGATGAAAAAAATCTCGATGAACAGGAAACCCAGGCCCAGCGCGGCAAAATAAGTGGCCGCCCGGAGCGTGCCGACTCCCGGCGCGCGGATTCGCCCATGCCCGGCCAGCGGCACCGCCAGCACGAGCGCCGCGATCACCACCGCCTGCGCCAGCACGGCCAGATTGACGATCTGCCCGATCTCCGCCTGCGGCAGCAGTTCCAGCCGTTGCAGCAACGTGCCCAAATGAGCCAGCCGCAGCACCGCGTAGTAGGCCGGCCGGTCGTAGGTGATCGGCGAGAGGTTGAAGCTGCGCGACGACGATGTCTCCTCGCCAGCCAGAATAAGACCGGCCTCGTCGGCGATGGCGTCGTGCGCCCCGTCGCCGGACGTGACTTCGCCCGCCTCGAACGAGACGGCCGGCAGGTCGTTGTAGATGCCGGCGCGGGCGGCGGCGATGTCGATGCCGGGATAGAACGACATGTCGAAGGATCGGTCGTCGCAGAATTTTTTGGCCACCGCGACCCGCGCTGCGTCGAACGGGGCGGGCGACAGCAAAATCCGCACGTTCCAGGCCGAGCGATACACGATCACGTGCGCCACCGGGTCGGCGATGCCGGCCGCCAGCAGCGCCGCGCGGGCCGTCGCCAGCATGCGGATCGCATAGGCCGGAAATTCCCGGATCGAGACCGGGATCGAGACCAGTCCATCCGGCGTCAGCGCGCGCAGATCGGCGGCCAGCGCCTCTGCGGCGAAGGCGGAGGCGTTGGCCTCGCCCGAATCCAGGAAATCGCCGGACATGTCGATCAGGTCGAATTTTTGGCCGCTCGCCACGGCGGCAATCGGGCTGATGCCGTCGATGCGCACGGCGGCGTCGGGCGCGAAGCTGGGGGCACCGGGCAATCCGTCGCGCAGCGCGCGGCGCAGCACCGGCTCCGGTTCCAGCGCCAGCACGCTCGCGGCGCCGAGCGCCCGCGCCTCGGCAATGCGGAACCCGCCTGAAGCGCCGGCCAGCAGCACGCTGGGGTGCGGCAGCAGAATGTATGGCAGCGCCGCCAGCGTCGCGCCGGCGTACGTGGTGGCGTTGGCACCGGGTGGTTTCGGGATGGCGGCGATGCGGTTGCCGTCGCGATACATCCCCAGCGTCGTCGGCGGCCCGGTCAGGCCGAGCATCCCGGCGTTGTTGGACAAATCCGTGTCCACCCGCTCGGTGAAATCGTCGAGCAGCATGTACAGACCACGCGGCGAGCGGATTTCCGCCAGCGTTTTCGAGTCCGGCACATGCAACGGCGCGTAGATTGCCTTGAAATCGTTGAACGCCGCCTCGTTGTCGAGGATCAGCAGCGCCTCGCCGGCAATGAGCGCCAGCATTGCGGCCAGAAGCGCCGGGCCTCGCCGCTCGCCCCTTTCGTCATTCCGGCGAAAGCCGGAATCCAAGGGCCGCCCGCTCCGACTTTCGCGCGGCCCTGGACCCCGGCCTTCGCCGGGGTGACGAGATTGGTCCGTTTTGTCCGAAGGTCGACCCACCAGCGCCGCCAGCGCCAGCGGCACCAGCAGGCAAGGCACGAGGCTGAACGGATGGACCACCTCCATCAGCCCCAGCACCAGCAGCGCGCCGACACCCGCCCCGGTCAGGTCGAAACCGTACACACGGCCGATCTGCGCGGGGTTGAGCACGAAACTGAGGCTGACGAACACGCCGGTCAGGAAGAAGAACGGCAGCAGGCAGGCGTAATAGCCGGCGATGTTCCACAATTGCGGCGCATAGGTCGCCTGATTCTGCAATTGCAGCGGATTGAACGGGTTGGTCGTGACCAGATGATACCCGGCCGCCGCCGCCAGGATCAGTGCCGCCGGCAACCACGCCAGGAACC
This sequence comes from Solirubrobacterales bacterium 70-9, assembly GCA_903970625.1. Lineage (GTDB taxonomy): Bacteria > Pseudomonadota > Alphaproteobacteria > Acetobacterales > Acetobacteraceae > CAJCJG01. Next base: position 11,679 of record CAJCJG010000076.1, read on the forward strand.
GCTGGCCGTGCCGCGCAAAAAAATCTCGCGCCAGCGCCAGCACCACCCCGCTCAGCGCAAACCCCGCCAGCACGATGGAGATGACCCAGTAGCCATACTCCGACCATTTCGCGACCGCGAAGTAGCGGGTCAGCGCGATCTCGAACCCGAGGCTGGAAAGCGACACCAGGAACAGCGGCCACGGCGCGCCGCGCAGCCGACTCAAGGCCAGACGCGCCGATGCACGAAGTCGCGAACCAGCGCGTCGAACCGTTGCGGATCATCCACGAACAGCGCGTGCCCGACCCCCTGCAACACCACGGATTCGGCCGCCGGATGGTGCAGCCGCAAATTCTCCGCCTGCCCGGCCAGCCGGGGCGTGACGATGTACAGCACCGGATGCAGCGTGGAATACACCGCCTCCTTCCAGTAGGTGCGCGGCACCGGATAGGCCAGCAGCTCGGCGGCGGCGTGTTCGGGCGTGCGTAGGCACACGTCCGTCAGTTGCGCCAGATATGCGGGCGACTGCCGGCTGCGGAACATGCCCGTGACGAAATTGCGCATCATCACGTCGCGCGGCAGATGGCGGGAGGCGTGCATCGGATGTTTCGGTGGTGGGGGTGGCGGGTCTTCGCCGACCGAATTGTCCACCAGCACCAGCCCCGCGATGGCGCCGTCGCCGCTCTCGTGGATATAGGCGAGGCTGTCCAGCACGCCGAGCGACCAGCCGACCAGCACCACCGGCTGCGTGGAAACATGGTGGATCAGTTCGCCGATGTCCTGTCCGCGCCGGTCCTGCTCGTAGCCGTCCGGCGCGATCTCGCTGTCCCCCTGCCCGCGCGGGTCGAGGGCCACGACATGCCAGGAGCGGGAAAAATCCGCGATTTGGGCTCCGAAAATCCAGGCCGGCATGGTCCAGCCGGGCACCAGCACGATGGTGCGGCCGGCGCCCTGCTCGATGTAATGCAGCTTTACCCCATCGCTGGTCGTGAACCACCGGTCCGCCGCCCGCGCCGGCGCGCACGCGAGCGTGATGATTGTGGCGGCGACAGCAATTGCGCGGAGGATCAGCATGCGGCTGACTGCGTGCCTCTCCGACTCCTGATCTGTCAACCGAACTGCATCATGTCCGACCCGACCCCGAATGCCTCCCGCCCGACGCCGGACGACCCCGCCGACGACGGCCCCTCGCGGCGTGGCCCGCTGATCGCGCTGGTCGTCGTCGTGGTCCTGGTGGCCGGCGGCATCTGGCTGAGCCGCACGCTGCACGAGGGCGGAAAGCTCCAGGATTGCGTGATGGCGGGGCGGAGCAATTGCGCGCCGGTGGGCCAGTAGCGAGTGACCATGATTTCAATTCCAGACAACGGCTAACTCCCTCTCCGCCCCGTTGGGGCGGAGAGGGTCGGGGTGAGGTGGGGTATGCCGCGACGCCGATGTCCGAGTGTCGCTTCCAACTTTTCGCTGGCTGGCGCACCCACCTCACCCCGGCCCTCTCCCCCCGCGAAGAGCGGGCGGAGAGGGAGAAGAATGCTCCTATTTCAGCGCCGATGAGGATTAAGTAAGAGGTGGGAGACTTTCCAGCGCGCGGACAATTGTCATAAGGACGCCATCGATGTTATCGATTACGTCGTTGTTCCAAAAGCGAATTACCCGATAACCATGGCTGGCCAATTCGTTGGTTCGAAGGAAATCTTCTGTTTGCTGTTGGTCATGCTGACCACCGTCCAATTCAACCACCAGTTTCGCCGCAGGACAAGCAAAGTCGGCTATGCGACGGCCAATCGGATGCTGCCGTCGGAACTTCCAGGTCGGACAACGTTCCCGCAGTGCGCGCCATAGAACTTTCTCGACGTCCGTCGAAGCGCGACGTAGTTGACGGGCGATCAAGGTTCTGGAGCGAACCGTCATGGCCGGTGTTCCACCCACCTCATCCTAAATCCTTCTCCGCCCTCAAGGGCGGAGAAGGACTTTATCCGATCACTCTGAAAAGGCATTTGAGCAGGACAGATGCGTGAGGCTTGAACAGGCGACCTGACGAGATGACCTCGCCGCCTACAAATACCGCAGCACCACAAACCCGCCGACCACGCTGACTCCGACCACCGTCGTCACCAGCGTCAGCCGGCGTTCGATGAAAATGCGCACCGGCTCGCCGAAGAAATGCAGCAGCGTTGCGACCAGAAAAAAGCGGGCGCCGCGCGTGATCAGGCTCGCCAGCATGAACAGCCCAAAGTTGAAGTTTGCCGCACCGGAGGCGATCGTGACGATCTTGTACGGGATCGGCGTCAGGCCTTTGACCAGGATCACCCACAGGCCGTATTCGGCGTAGGTCTGCTGGAAGCGGGCGAAGGCGGCATCGTAGTGGTAGGCGTGCAGCAGAGGCTGGGCGAGTTGGTCGAACAGCGCATACCCGATGTAATAGCCCAGCGCGCCGCCCGCGACGCTGGCGACGGTGCAGGTCAGCGCCAGCCGCCACGCCCGCTCCGGCCGGGCGAGTGCCATCGGGATCAGCAGCACGTCGGGCGGAATCGGAAAAAAGCTGGCCTCGGCAAAACTGATCGCCGCCAGCCACCAGGGCGCGTGGCGGCTGGCCGACAGGGCCAGGACCCGCTGGTAAAAGCGTTGCAGCATCGAACACCCCCGCTCGCGGCCGTGCCATGCCATGAATGGGCCGGTTGCGCAACCAATACGACATGCCGGCGGCGCCGCGTCGTCGAGGGTCGGGAGGTCGATGCAGCGATCGCGCGAACCGGCTGATCCGCAGATGGCGCAGATGGTGAAGTCGGATGATCGCTGCTCGGTGGGATTGGCTCGTCCGCCGGGTGGACTCGGACAGAATCCATGACTTGTCCATCTGCGTGATCTTCGGATGACCGTCCTTGTCTTCCTCCTGGCCCGTTGCGGCAGTGAAGAAAGACCGAAACATGTCATTTTTCCCTTGCCCAGCCATAGTCATAAATACTAACATAATGGGGTGAAAAACCCCCCCATCCTCTCCCCGGCAGATCGGTTCAACGCCTTCCTGTTGATGCTGATTCAGGCCGTTGTCGCCCAGTCCGGAGGCAAACTCCCGGCGCCGCTGGTCGCGATGATCGAGGCGCATTTTCGGCGCATGGGCGAAGATTTCGCCCGCCTCGCCGCCAGCGTCGAGCAGGGCCAGCCGGTCGGGAGCCGCCGCGAGCGCCGGACCGGACTCTCGCCCAACATGGCCCAAAAACCCCCTCTCCCCTTGTGGGGTCGGGCTGCGAAGCAGACCGACGG
>CAJCJG010000077.1 GCA_903970625.1 Solirubrobacterales bacterium 70-9
AAGCCGGTCGATTCGGCACTGCTCGCCACCGAGTTGCGCGAACTGGTGCAGGGCGCGGACGGGGCGCAGGAGTAGCGGGCCGGCTACTCCGCCGCGTATCGGGGCATCTCGCCGCCGGCGTTGGCGATGGTTTCGGGCACATGGGCGCGGCGCGTGTCCACCGCGTGCGGCACGCCGTCCAGCCGCACCATCGGCGCGGTGGCAGGCCCCCGCGTGGCGGCGCGCTCCGCGAGCGTGGCGCCGAGCGGCGAGGGCCGCTTCATGTACGACGGCTGCCCGTCCGCGTCGCGGAACAGGGGCATGACCTCCTCGGCCATGATCTGCATGTTCTTCATCACCATCCATTGCGGCATCGGGCCGAACACGCCGCCCGCGCCGATGATGCCGCCGACTCCGAGCTTCTCGACGTATTCCTCCTGATAGATCTGCGCGACCGTCTGCGCGGAGCCGACGATGATGTAGCGGTCCTTGACCAGTTCCTCGTAGCTGAGCTGGTCGTGATCCTTCATGCCGTATTTCATCCGCGCGCCGATGAAGCTGGTGAACGACGCCTTCGTCGAATGGCCGGGCGGGATGTGGTAATGGGCGGGGTGGCGCAGACCGATATGGTACAGCCACGTCAAATGCGCCTTCGCCTCCCGGTGCGCCTGCTCGTCGGTCTCTGCCACGTAGGTCGGCACGGCGGCGGACATCTGTTTCGGCGAGGCTTCGTAGCCGGACTCTTCCGCCGATTTGCGGTAGCCGTCGAACATCCGCTTGGCGAACCATTGCGGCGAGAACACCGTCATGTAGTGGTAGCGCAGTTCGGCGCATTTGCGCACCGTGTCCAGCGACCCGATGCCCGGAATCCAGATCGGCGGATGCGGCTGCTGCAACGGGCGCGGCCAGGGGTTGACGTTCGGGATGTGGAAATTGTCGCCCTCCCACACGAATGGGCCATCCTGCGTCCATGCTTTGATGATCAGGTCGTGCGCTTCCCAGAACCGTTCGCGGGCGAAGGCCGGATTGATCGGCTGGGACAGGTACTCCATGCCGGTGCCGAGGACGAAACCGCAGATCACTCGGCCACCGGAGATCACGTCCAGCATCGCCACTTCCTCGGCGACGCGGATGGGGTTCGCGTAGAGCGGCAGGGCGTTGCCGATCATGCCGACCGGGATGCGGCTGGTGCGGGCAATAATGTTCATCGCCGTGAGGTTCGGCGCCGGCTGGATGCTGTAGGCGGTGACGTGATGCTCGTTGACCAGCACGCCGTCGAAGCCGAATTTTTCCGCCGCCACGCAGACATCGAGATTTTCCCGATAGACCTCGTGCGCCAGTTTCGGGTCGCAGTATTTGTTCGAGAGCGTGACCCACGAACTCGGCACGTCTTCCACCGGCGGGATGTACGGGTAGTGGAAGGTGTTGAACAAATAGAAATCGAGGCTGTTCATGGCCGGACACTCCCGATGAAATCGCCGATAGCGGCGGCGGTGGCGGCCGGCTCCTCGGCAATCAGCGCGTGGCCGGTTCGCGGGATGACGACGCTTCGGGCATCCGGCAGAAGCTTCTCGTATTGCAGCGCGATGGCGTCCGGGATCAGCCGGTCGTCCGCCGCCCGCACGATCAAAGCCGGCGCCTTGACGCGGTTGAGGCGGCGGGGAAGCTGGATGTTGTAGCGCGGCGTCCAGGCCAGCCGTGCGATGGCGATGGCCTCGCCGTAGCCGAACGAGATTTCGTCCAAATTCGGCTCGCTGGCGAATTCGGCGATCTTGTCGTGCTGGTTGAACAGGTGGGTCCAGATGCGTTCCGGCCCCAGTTCGAACAGGTCCGGCCCGCTGACGCCGGCGCGCACGCCGATGGGGGTGATCAGCGTCAGGCTCTTGACCAGGTCCGGGTAGAATGCGGCGAATTCGGCCGCGATCCAGCCGCCGAGCGAGAAGCCGACCAGATGCACGCGGGAGAGGCCGAGCAGGCGGAACATCTCGTGGTAGTGCAGCACCACATCGTCGATCCCGCGCAGCCAGGGCGGCAGCGGGGTTTCGCCGAAGCCGGGATGTTCCGGCGCGATCACGTCGAACCTCTGCGCCAGCAGATCGTACACCGGCAACCACATCCGCGTCATGCCGGCGCCGTGCAGGAAGACGACGGTCTCGCCGGTGCCCTTCCGGCGATACGCGGTCGGCAGGCCCTCGACGGTCAGGAAATGGGGTTCGGTGTAGTGGTTGCGCGGTCTCGGAATGGTCTCGCGCGGGATTTCCAGCACAGCCGACATGTTGTTTCCCCCGGAAGTTCGTTAGGCGAACGTCTGTGCGTTCTGACGAACAGGGTGGGGGGAGCGGGGTCGGGTTGTCAAGGAAGGTGGCGAGCGTGGTTGACCGTTATGTCTTGATCGACGCCTTAATGGAGTGGGAGGACATCCATTCCGGCGAGATCGGCGCCCGCGACATCACGCGTCGCCGTCATGCCCTCATGCGACTGCGCCATGATGCGGAAGCCAAGCACCTGCCAACGGGCCTGCGTATCAAACGGAAGTTTTTGGTGCTGGCGGAAAGAGAAACCTCTTCCTATTTTGATAGTATGAAGTTGCGGCAGGAACCATGAACGACAAACCACCTACGACCGGAACAAGGCCGGGCGGTCGCGTTTTCGTCGGCGACAGCGCGTTGCCGCGCACGACGATGGTGATTCCGCCACCGCCGCCGCCGAAGCCTCCGAAGCAAGCGTAGCCCGGATCGCAGATACCCTTGTCGTGTAATCCGCCGACGTAAGCGGCGGCATGCTCCGTCGATGCCGCCGGTAACGAGATGCGGCGTTGGCGGGTTTCGCTCGACCTAAGGCTTCGTCCGTTCCACCACCCGAAACCCCAACGGCAGCAACCGCAGCGCAAACCTCTGCTCCAGCGCCCCGAAAATCCCGCGTGGCAGGAACAGCGAGAACGCCAGCGCCGCCGCGCCCAGGCCGACCAGATACCAAACGCCGCGACCGCCGAAGAAGGTCTCGACCAGGAAGAACAGGATCGCGCCGAGGATCGGCCCCTCGAACGTGCCGATGCCGCCGACCAGGGTCATGAAAATCATGTAGGCCGTCCATTGGACGGAGAAATAGGCTTTCGGCTGGAACGTGATGGCGGAGGCCAGCCACAGCGCGCCGGCCATCGCGCAGCCGGTGGCGGCCAGCACGAACACGATCCGCTTGGTCGCGAGCACGTTCACGCCGAGCGAGGACGCCGCCCGTTCGTCGTCGCGGATCGACTGGATGGCGGTGCCCAGGCGCCCGCGCAGCAGCGCGAACAGCACGGCCAGCAGCGCCACCATCGCGGCCAGCGATAGCCAGTAGGTGTACGCGCGCCGCGCCTCCGCCGCGATGGCGTTGAGCGCGATCAGCGAGGTGCCCGTCTCGCCCTGAACCAGCGGGTCCAGATTGACCAGCAGGTGCGCGAGTTCGGCCACGACCCACATGCCAACCGCGAATTCGCCGCCGCGCAGCCGCAGCATCACCTCGCCGATGGCCAGCGACACGACGCCCACGGCGAGGCCGGCGAGTGCCACGGCGAGATAGACCGGCACGTCCGCATGCGACAGCCGGATCGCGGCGTAGGCGCCGAGGCCGAAGAACGCCTGTTGCCCGACGGAGACGAGGCCGCCGTAACCCGCCAGCGCGTTCCACATCGCGCCGAGGATCACGTACACGAACAGCGCGCTCAGCCGGTCGGTCACGCCGGCCGAAAACCACGTCGGCCCCACCGCCAGGACCAGGACCATCGCGCCCAGTGCGGCGATGAACACGCCGGACTGCGGCGTCCAGCGTTGGACCTTCATGCGGCGACCCGCCCGAGCGCGACGCGGCCGACCAGCACGGCCAGGAACGTGACGTGGCCGGCGATGAAGAAGCTGGACGGGTCGATGGACGCACCCACATTCTGCGCCACGCCGAGCGCGATGCCGCCCCACAGCGTGCCCCACAGCGAGCCGAAGCCGCCGATGGCCACGGCCTCGAACGCGAAGATCAGTTGGGCGCCGCCGGTGTAAGGGTCGAACGTTGCGCGCATCGCCAGGAACGCGCCGGCGACGGCCGCCATCGCCAGCGCGAGGGCCGTCGCCATGCCATAGACGGCGCGGGCGTCGATGCCGATGAGTTCGACGGTGCCGGGGTCTTCGGCCGTGGCGCGGATGGCGCGGCCGATGCGGGTGCGGGCCAGCAGCAGGCTGACGGCGCCGAGCATGGCGACGGCCGACCCCAGGATCAGCACGTCCATTTTGCCGACCGTGATGTCGTCGGTGAGCGACCAGCTATCGAACGACAGATCGCCGATGAAGGGGGAAAGCGAGCGCGTGTCGGCCCCAAAAGTTTCGAAAAGGGCGTTGTCCAGCACGATGGCCAGCCCGAACGTCGCCAGCAACGGCACCAGCAGGCCGCCGCGCAGGGCGCGGTCGAGCACGAAGCGTTGCAGCAGCCAGCCGAGTGCCGCCATCGCCGGCACGACGGCGATCAGCGCCAGCCACGGCGAGATCTCGAACCGGTCGGCCAGCACGAACAGCAGGAAGGCGGCGAGCACGACGATGCTGCCGTGGGCGAGGTTGACGATGCGCATGACGCCGAACAGGAACGACAGGCTGCACGCGATCAGCGCGTAATAGCCGCCAAGAAACACGCCTTGCAAAAGCTGGTTGAGGAAGATCATGTCCCAACACCGAAGTAGGCGGACAGCACTTCCTCGCGCGTGGTCTCTGCCGCCAGACCCTCGAACACCACGCGGCCTTCCAGCATGCAGACGACGCGATCCGCGACCGCCAGCGCCCGCGTCAAATCCTGTTCCACCAGAACGATGGTCGTTCCGTCCCGCATCAGTCCGCGCAGCGAGGCGTAAAGCTGCTCGACGGCGACGGGGGACAGGCCGAGCGAGACTTCGTCCAGCAGCAGCAGGCGGGGGTTGCTCATCAGCGCGCGGCCGATGGCGACCGCCTGTTGCTGGCCGCCGGACAGGTTCCGCGCCAAAGCCGTCAGTTTCGGCTGCAATTGCGGGAACGCCTGCACGACCGTCTCGACGTTCCATTTTCCCGGCCGGCCGCGCCGTTCGGCGACGCGCAGATTGTCCTGCGTCGTCATGCCGCCGAACAGTTTTCGCCCCTCCGGCACCAGCGCGATGCCCAAAGGAACGCGTGCGTAGGCGGGCAGGGCGGTGATGTCGGTGCCGTCGAACTTCACACGCCCGGCGCTGGCCTTGTGGGCGCCGGCAATGCCGCGCAGAAGGGTGGTTTTGCCGGCGCCGTTGGCGCCCACCAGTGCCAGCGTCTCCCCGGCCGCGACGTGCAGGGTCACGCCCCTCACCGCCTGCAACAGCCCGTGCCGCGCTTCGAATTGCTCAACCGACAGCAGCATGCGCCGCCGATGGGCCGAGATAGGCGTCGATGACGGCGGCGTCGCGCAGCACGCTTTTCGGGTCGCCCTCGGCGATGATGCGACCGGCATCCATGCAGACCAGCCGTTCCACGACTTGCACCAGGATATGGACGATGTGTTCGATCCACACCACCGCGATGCCACGCGCGCGGATGGCGAGGATGATAGCCACCAGCTCCGCCGCCTCGCCGTCCGTCAGCCCGCCGCCGATCTCGTCCAGCAGCAGCACGTCCGGGCCTGTGGCGAGCGCCCGCGCGAGTTCCAGGCGCTTGCGGTCGAGCAACCCGAGCGTGGCGCCCGGCCGGTTGGAGAGTTTCAGCATGCCGCACTGTCCCAGCGCATCGAGGCATTTTTGTTCGGCCGCGCGCCCGCGCAGCCCGCCGCCGGCGCGGGCGGCGACGAGCAGGTTCTCGAACACCGTCATGCCGTGGAACGGGCGCGGGATTTGGTGCGAGCGCGCGATGCCGATGCGGCAGCGCGCCGCCGCATCGAGGCCGGATACGTCCGTGCCGCGAAACGCGATCCGGCCCGAGGATGGCGGGTAGGTGCCGGACAGGATGTTCAGCAGCGTCGTCTTGCCCGCCCCGTTCGGCCCGACGATGCCGACCGCCTCCCCCGCCCGCACCGAAAAATCCACGTCGCTCAGCACGACCAGCGCCCCGAACCGCTTGGACAGGCCGGTCGCCGTCAGCACCTCAGGAATACGGGAGCAATTTGGCCGAGACCGGCACGTTGCGGTCGCCCGAATTCTCGGTGATGACGTAGTCCAGCTTAAATTTGCCGCTGCCCTTGACCCATTGCGTGCCGATGATCGGGGTCGCGCACACGTTCGGCACCGGCCCCTTGGTGAAGTCCAGCTTGCCGAGCGAGGTCGTGGTTTGCAGCGTACTCAGCGCCTTGGCGACCGCCGCCTTGTCCTTCGGGTTGCCGCTGGCCCGCAGGGCCGCGATGCCCGCGTCGATCAGCGCCAGCGAGGCGCCGAGCTGCTGCGTCCATTGCCGCCCACTCGCAGCCTCGTAGCCGTCCGCCAGCGCATGCCCGTCCAGGCCCGTCAGCGGCGATTTGTACGGAAAATCGCGGTGCCAGTAGCAGCCGGAAGAGATGTTGTGCCCGATGCTGCCCAGCGCCTCGATGCTCGACGGGAACAGCCCGGTCTTGGCGGTCTGCGCGATCTTGACGATCTTGGTGAAACCCTGCTGCGCCGCCTGCCGCCAGAAGGTCGCGAAGTCCGGCGGGATCGGGAAGGTATTGAAGATCTCGCAGCGGTTTTTCTTGAACGTGGCAATCTGCGCCGAATAGTCGTTGGTGCCGTCCTCGTAGGGTCCCGGATCGACGATGGAGAACCCCGCCTTTTCCAAGGCCGGCGCCAGATGCGCGCGGATCGCGTTGCCGTCCGCGTCGTTCGGATACATTACGCCAACCTTTTTGTTGGTCGCGACCGTGCTGCTCCATTGCGAAATGTAGGCCCCGGCGAACTCCGCGACGCCGAAGGAGAAGTGATACGTCCATTTGAACGGGGAGGGCGCGCCCGGCTTGGCGCCGCGCCCGAAATACCACGCCTCCCACGGCATCACCGTGGATAGCGCCGGCACGCCCGCCGCCTCAGCCGCATCGGACACGGGGTTGACGACTTCCGGCGTGGACGTGGCCAGCACCAGATCGACGCCGTCGTCGTTGATCAGGCTTTTCGCCAGTTGTCCCGCGCGCGCAGGGTCCGATTGCGTGTCGCGGTCCAGCAGTTCGACGGTGTAGGTGGTGCCGCCCACCTCCAGCCCGCCGGCCAGCGCCTTGCGCGCCAGATCGACGATGAAGCCGTCGGTTTCGCCGAAGCTGGCGAGCGGCCCGGTGCGCGGGCTGACGAAGCCGATCTTGATTGCCGCCCCGGCTGCGCGCGCGCGGCGGCCGCTGGCGAGCAGCAGGCCGGCGCCGATCAGTGCGCCCCGGCGCGGGATCATCGGCGGGTGGTGCGGTTCGGACATCGGACGTTTCCCCTGGCTGGCCGCGTTGCGTCACGGCTCTGCGATCGACCATGGCCCGGAGTGGGCCGGGTTGGCAACGTCCTCACTCGCCCAGGAATGCCGGGTCGCCGAGCAGCGCCTCCAGCCCCTGCGCCACGTCGCCGCCGACGCAGCCGTACCGTAGGCCGCGCAGCGCCGCGAGATGGCGATACCCGAACGGCGCTGCCGCGTCCGGCCGCAGTTCGCAGACCGTGGTGCCTGGCCGGCAGAACGCGATGTTTGCCAGCATCGGGCCGTGCGCGCCGATCACATGCGAGGCGCTGGCGAACAGCCGGATTTGTTCGGTGTACGGCAGCGCCTCCGGCGCGGCGCGCTCGAACCCGGCGCGTTCGGCGCTGTCCGCCATCGGCCCCTCGGTGCCCAGAAACAGCCGTCGCCCGGTGCCCGCCGGAAGCAACACCGCCCCGAGAATCCGGGTGCGGATCGCATCGAACAGCGGCACGGCGCCCGGGTGCGTCGCGAAACCCTCGCCGGCCAGCGTCGGCACATACAGCAGCCGCTGCACGAACACGTCGCCGTCCGGTTCCACCGCCATTCGCGCCGTCGTCGATGGCAGTATCAGGTCCAGGCTCTCCCACTTCCAGAACCGGTCCAACGGCTGCGTCAGCACGATTGGGGCGGCCGAGGCGCCGGGCTGCGCCGTCAGCGTCCCCATCGCCGCCGCGCGCCCAAGACGGGCGATCAGGTCGAGCTGCCACGACGCATAGTCGTCCGGCTCGTGAGACAGAAGATGGAGCGCGGTGTGGACGTTCGCCCCGCGCAGCCGCGCCGGCAGCGCCACCGTGCCGTCGCCGCCGCCGGCCGGCGCTGCCACTGTCTCGGCGATCACGCGGTCGCCGACGATGATGGCGCCGACCGGCCCGTGCAGCGTCACGTTGCGCAGCAGCCACGCCGGCAGGGCCGGGTGCTCGACGACATATCCGGCCGCCATCGGCCCCTCGGTGTCGCCGAAGGCCAGCGCCGGCACCGCCACGCGCCCGGCGGGGAAATGGTCGAGCGACCGGGCGACCGGCCCGCCGTCGATGCGGATCGACAGATCGGCTTGCAAATCCGGCAGGCTGATCGGCCGATAGTGCGTCGTGGCCGGCGGCGCGGGGGTTGCCGGGGGCGGGGGCACGGGCGGGCGCAGTGCCGCCAGCGCCTGACCGAGATTCACGTTGTCCGGCTCGACCGCCAGCGCCTGCCGCAACACCGCCTCGGCTTCCTCGGGTCGCCGCGCCTTGCGCAAATATTCGGCGAGGTGCCACAGCGCATCGACCTCGGCAGGGCTGCCCATGCAGATCAGTCTGGCAACCGCCGCCGCGTCCGCGAACCGCCCGCGCCGGGCCAGGATGCGGGCGAGCCATCGCTGGCCCTCGGAACTGCCGGGGAACGCGACGATGGCCGCGCGGGCCGCTGCCTGTGCGCCGCCTATGTCGCCGCGTTGCAGCAGCACCTGAGCCAGCACAGCCAGATTCTCCGGCTCCGGCGGGCCGACCTGCACCGCGCGGCGGGCGGCCTGTTCCGCGTCGTCCGCTTCGCCCGCCCGCAGCAGCCCCAGCGCCAGGGTCCGCCATGCGCCGCCAGTGCCCTCGCATTGTGTGAGGGCGGTGCGCAGTTTCGGGACGCCCTCGCCGATGTTGCCGTCGCGCACGAGGTCCATGCCGATCGCGAGGTCCGGCAGCCATGTGTGCGCCATGTAGCGGCGCGAATATTCTTCGAACGTGAAGAAGCCCTCGTCGAAGAACCGGTAGCGCCGCTCGGGCGTCGCGAAACGCAGCCCCAGGGCTGCCCCGACGCCGGGGTGGATCGGCAGTTCCGGCACCGGGAACGGCGGCCGTTCCAGCGTGCGTGCGGCCAGGTCCACCAGCGCGAACGGCACGCCGATGGCCTCGAACACCGTCGTCACGAACAGGCGCGACAGGCTCAGCCCCGGATGCCCCTGCGTGGTGAACAATGGCTCGCCCTGATACGTCGCCAGCATCGGGTCGGCGAACGCCATGCCGCACACCTCGTCGCGCGCCCGTTGCCGCTCGAAATGCACCTCCGCCAGCCGCCGGATGCGCCCCGCCCCCTCTGCCACGGCCGCGTCGTAGCGACGCAGCGCCTCGTCGGGCGGCACCTGCTCGGTGATCATCTTGTTGAGGAACGAATCGCCGATCTCGTCGTGGTAGGGCAGGCTGCGTGGCCGTAGCGGGTGTGCCTGCGCGCGGGCGTGGGCGACACCGGTGTAGGGCCAGTAGAACCGGCCGCCGAGATAGGGAAAGCGAACGCGGCGCACGCCCGGGCGGGCAAACAGGTCGGCCGGGAATTCGTACGGCGTGTCGAATTTCTGTTCGACGATGATGTCCGCCGTCCGCAACCTTTCCAGTAGCGGCCCGACATTGCCGCCCGACTCGCTGGGGGTGAACGGGACATGGATCGCCTCCTCGCCGAGCAGCGGGGCGATGCGACGGCGATATACGCCGGCCAGACTCTCCGCCTGGCAGTTGCCGACAAAGGCCACGACTCGCCGCGCCTGTGCGGAGCCGGCAGAAACTTGAGACATTTATTTGCAAAAACCCACAGAAACTGGACGATCCTACCATGGGCCATGCGCCGGCCGATATCGGCTCGCGCCACTGCTATGTTGGGGGCCATGCCGGTCATTCTCATCCGCCATCCGCCGGCCGATGTCGCAGCCGGACGTTGCTACGGCCGGCTCGACATGAAGCTCCGGGGCGATGCGGCCGGGGCAATTCAAGCCATCGTCGCGGCCCTCGCGCCGCATCGGCTCGCGCGCATATGGACCAGCCCGGCGATGCGCTGCCGTGCCGTGGCGGACGCCACCGGCTTGAAGCTGCGCGTCGATCCCCGCTTGCAGGAACTGGATTTCGGTGCGTGGGAAGGCATGGCGTGGGACGACGTGCCGCGCACTGCGCTCGACGCATGGGCGGCCGATGTGGCCGGCTTCGCCCCGCCCGGCGGCGAATCCGGGGCGGCCCTGTGCGCGCGCGTCGCGGCGGTCCATCGCGACCTGATCGAAGCCGGCGAGGATGTCGCGATCGTCTCCCACGGCGGCCCGCTGAAAGTGCTGGCGGCGCTGCTGCGCGGCGAGGTGCCGGATTTGCTGGCGCCGCCGCCGCCGCTTGGGTCGGTGGAGGTGTTTGCCGCTCAGCCGGCCGCGAGCAGCGACAGCACGACGCACTCTGTTGCCAGCGAGGCGGCACCGAACACGTCGCCGGTGTAGCCGCCGATCTGTCGGCGTGCGGTCCATGCCAGCGCCAGCGCGACGATAAGGGCAGTTCCCACGGCCGGCAGCGCCTTGCCGATGGGCAGCAGCGCGAGCGCGACCGCGACCGCGAGCACCAGCCCCACAGCCGAACGGCGCGCCGACCGCCCCCCCAGCCCGGCGGCCAGCCCGTCCGTCCGCGCCGGGGGCAGGACCAGCAGCACCAGCACGATGGCTGCTCGCCCCAGCGCCCCCGCCGCCAGCAGTGCGCACGCGACACCGCCGGGTGCCGCGATGGCGGCAATAGAGGTGCCCCGCGCGGCAAGCGCCAGCAGCAGCGCCAGCGCGCCGAACGTGCCGATGCGGCTGTCGCGCATGATCTCCAGTTTTTTGTCCCGCGTCCGCCCGCCGCCGAATCCGTCGGCGGTGTCGGCCAGCCCGTCCTCATGCAGCGCGCCGGTGGCCAGGAGTTGCGCCGCCAGCACCCATACGGCGGCCACGGCGGGCGGCAGGCCGAGGCGGGCGCATAGCCAGTAAACG
>CAJCJG010000078.1 GCA_903970625.1 Solirubrobacterales bacterium 70-9
CCGACAGCGTGTGCAGATAGTCGATGATGTCGGCCCGCTTCTTCTCGTCGGCCACGCCGGCAAAACTCATCTTGGTGCCGGGTGCGTAGGCGGACGGCTTTTTGAGCCACTCGTTTAGCTCGTCGTAGGTCCACGGCCCGGTCTTGGCCTTCAGCGCGGCCGAGTAGGCATAGCCTTCCATATGGGCATGCGGCCCGCCGACGACGCCATACAGGTTCGGCCCCACGCCGGCCTTGCCGCCCTCGTTGAAGGAATGGCAGGCAACGCAGCCGACCGACTTCACGTCGGCCTCGCCGCGCGCGGGATCGGCGCTGGCGAGCAACACGGCGATCGGCGTCTCCGGGGGGGCGGCGGCGGCCGTCGCGGCGCTGGGCGGTGCGTCGATCTTGATGGCGAGCTTGTCCAGCTTGGTCGGATGCACCAAGCCGTCGCTGATCACGCCGGCCACCATGAACGCGATGCCGGACACCAGAACGGCGGCGACCAGCTTGTTGACCTCCATAGCCTGCATAGCGACTCTCTCTCCTGCGTGACGGCCTGTGCTGTCTGTCTAGCCCGCGACTTGGGCCTTGGGAACCAAGGTAGCGTGCGGGCGCGAACGTCAAGGCACAAAAAAACGGCCGGGCGCGCTGGGCGCCCGGCCGTCGGTTCGCGGGATGGTCTATTGCGCGGTCGCAGCCGGCGCCAGCGGCCCTTGCAGTTCCGGGAAGCCGGCAATCTGGCTCTGCCCGAACAGCGGCTTGAAGACGCCCTGGTGGCAGGGGGCGCAGTTGATCTTTGGCGCGTCGCCCAGCGGCCCCAGCCGGTTGGCCGGGAACACGTCGTGCAGCTTGTTCAGATAGTCGTTGTTCAGGTTGCGGACCATGCGGATGCCATACCACGCCGTCACCCGCTGCGGCGTGCTCTGGCTCCAGTCGCTGAAGTCGCGGCTGTTGTGGCAGTAGGTGCAGTTCACCCCGAGCGACTGCGAGATGTTCATCATCAGCCCGTAGGTCGCCTCGGTATCCTTGATGTCCTGCGAGTCCGTGCCGGGCAGCGCCGCCGTGGATTGGACGCGGATGTTGGTCGCCTTCTCCAGATACGGCGTGAACGGGTCGTAGGGCAGGGCGGCATCGCCAACTGCGCCGGACGCCTGGTTCTTGCCGAAATAGGCTTCCGCCATGCCGTGGCCATGCTCGGGGCCGGGTTCGTTGAACCAGATCATCGAGGGCACCGGGTTGCCGCGATGGCAGGTGTAGCAGGTCACGCCGGTGGCGGCGACGTGCTGCTTCCAGTCGCCGTTGATGTGCTGGACCATCTGGATCATCCGCCGCGCCACGACCTTCGTGTACAGGCCGTCGTCGGCCATGTTCTTGGTGTTGTGGCAGTAGGCGCAGCCCTGCTTGGGGGCCACCCAGGTGGTGATCGAGGCCATCAGCCGCGTGAATTGCCCGACCGAGAGGTCGCCGAGCACAAGCACGTTCTTATAGGCCGCCGACGCCTTCGGCCCCGAGGCCGGCAGCGGCGGCAGCACCCCCGGCAGCACGCTGGCAGCGTGCTCGACGGCCAGCGTGCGCGGGTTGTAGTTCTCGTCCATCCCCGTGCCGCGAAAGCCGCCCTGCGCCGTCTGGATCGGCGGCCGTTCGAACCCGTTGACCATGGCGATGGTCAGCAACGTGCCGGCCACCACGGCCACGGCACCGAGGGAGAATTTGATGCCCCAGTCGCTCATTGTCCCGCCCCCGTCGTCGCCGGATCGATGACCGTGCCCCACATCGCCGGATACGGCGGCGCGATCCCGTGCTTGACGCCCCAGAGATACCAGTTATCGACCACCGTGCCGGTCAGCAAGATGCCGATGCCGCCGCACAGCGGGCACAGCACCGCGAACCACCACGCCCAGCGATGGATGGACTCCGCGGTTGCATTGAAGCCCATCGTCCAGCGCCAGAACAAGCCGCCGCGCTCGAACGCCGTGCCGCGGTCGGTGATCTGCTCGATCTCGCGCTCCGACCCGAAGCGGCTGGTGGCCAGCACAGTCGCCGCGTGCATGGCAAACAGCAGGGTCGAGCCATACAGAAAGACGATCGAGAGCATGTGGAACGGGTTGTAGAACAGATTGCCGTAGCGGATCGAGAACGCGGCCGTCCAGTCAAGGTGCGGGAAGATGCCGAACGGCACCGCCTCGGACCAATGCCCCATCAGCAGCGGGCGGATGAAGCCCAGCACCAGATACAGCCAGATCGCGGCGGCGAACGCCCAGGCGGTGTGCGAGCCCATGCCCAGCGCCCGCGCCCGCTTGAAGATGCGCAGCCACCACAGCAGGATCGAGGTGGTCAGGAAGAAGCCGGCGAGCAGCCACCAGCCGCCCTCCGCCATCGGCGGAATGTGCAAGCCGTACTGCGGGGCCGGCGGCTCCAAAGCGAGCCACGGCAACTGCCGGACGAACTCCACCGGGTTCCAGTTCACCGAGGCCAGCATGTTCAGCCCGATGATCTCGAACGCGAAGAACCCGAAGATCAGCGACGCCATGCCGGTCGCGCCGAGATAGATCGGCCCGAGCTGCGCATCCCCGAAGATGCCGAGCAGATGAACGAAGTTCGGCTTGCCCAGCCGGGCCCAGCCTGCCCCGGTCAGGGGCACACCGGCATGCACCGGTCCACGGACCTGCACGCGGGTGAAGATATTCTGGTATTCGGCCATAGTGGCGCTCCCCCTCGCGTTAATGCCAGATCGGCAGGTTCAGCCACCAGCCCCACCATTCCGGCCAGCCCCGTGTCCAGAACGGTCCGCTGATCACAATGCACACCGCACTCCAAAACCCCGCCGACAGCGCCAGGAACAGGCCGAGGCGATGGATGCCCAGTGGCCCGATCGAGTAGCCGACGAAGTCGCGGAAGAACGTGTTCTCGTGCTCGGGGCCCTTCACCAGTTCGCCCTTCGGCGGGTTGGCGGCGGACAGGATCAGCGAGCCGTGCAACGACAGAGCCAGCACCGTGGTGAAGAAGAACGACACCGCGATCATGTGCGCCGGATTGTAGTGGAAGTGCAGATACTGGTAGCCGGTGTTCGACACCCAATCGAGGTGGCTCAAGATCCCATATGGGAAGCCGTAGCCCCAGGCGCCCATCAGAACGGGCCTGACCACGACCAGAACGACATAGGCGAACACCGCCACCCCGTAAGCAATCGGGATGTGATATTGCATCCCGAGCTTGCGGGCGATTTCCGCTTGCCGCAGTGCCCACGAGACGAACGCCCCGATGGCGCAGACAGTGATCGCTTGCCACAGCCCGCCTTCTTGCAACGGTGCGAGCCCAAGCCCGTAACTGAGGTCCGGTGGCGCGATATTGATGCGCCACACATTCCACGTCGGCCCGATCGCCGCGCCGTACACGATCAGCAGCGTGCCCAGCAGCGAAAAGAATACCGTCGTGATGCCGAAGAAGCCGACGAAGAACGGCCCGATCCAGAAATCGAACAAGTCGCCGCCGACCAGCGTGCCGCCGCGTAGGCGGTATTTCGCTTCAAAACTGAGCATTGCCATCGTCGTCCCCTCCGCCTACCGGCGCGGTCGTGAGAGGCAGCCGGCCGGATGCCGAACTGCCCCTCGTGCGGCCAAGATGGGCGCCCGGAATCCGGTGCCCATCCTTGTCGCGAGCGAAATCGGCGCTACTTCGGCGCCGCCTGCATCGTCGTCAACGCACCGTGGTGCGGGCCTTCGATCCAGTTGAACCGGTCGGTGCTGAGCAGGATGAAGTGGATCAGCAGCGCCAGAACAAACAGGAAGACGAACAGAGCGACCAGCGCCCTGCGCGGGTCGAATAGCAGCCATACACGCCACATCTCGCCGGCCTCCTACACCAGGAACGATTTGACGAACTGCACGCCGTCGAGCAACGACGTGGAATAGCCGTTCACACCCGGCAGCCACGGGCGCCACTGCCACACAAGAATGTGCGCAATGATCGCGACCACCGTGAAGATGATGAAGCTGGAAACGAAGATGCTGTGAAACTCTTTCGCTTCCGACTCGGTTAGCCCCGATGTGGAGCTACCTTTCGTTACGCCTGACATGGGATCAAACTCCCTAGCGGGGCCTTCCGGCCCATCCCGCGCCCTTCCCGCGCGGCTGGGATGGAGGGGGCATTGCCACCCCCTCCGCCCGCCCGTCCGGCGTCGCCGGGCGGGGGTTCTTTGCGGGCGGCGCTCATGCGGCCTGCCCGGTTGTGAGGTTGGCCAACGTGCGGGAGACGCGGGCTGCGTCCACCCGGCCGGCGCGGGCGGCGCGCGCATCGCGCTCCACCTGGTCGCGCATCCGTTTGGCCGCCGAGATGCGCACCAGGAACGGCTGCGCCTCGACATACTCGTTCAGCAGTTCCAGCGCGTCGTCGTCCCACGGCGTCTGGTTGAACTCTCCGGCCTTCGCCGGCGTGGCTTCCACCTTGTCCATGTCGCTGGCGAGCGGCAAAATGTGGAATAGCGCGTCGAACAGAGCGTTGCAGTATTCCTGCACCACGTAGGTGGCGCCCGCATATCCCATGAACGGCGTGCCGGTCGCGCGGCGGATCACGGCGCCGGGGAACGAGGCTGGGATATACAGGCAGCGTGCGCCGATCTGTGCCGCATACATCCGCTCGTTGTAGGAGCCGTAGAGCACCAAAGGCGGTTTGGTCCGCAACGCTTCCTGCACCGCCGCGTTGTCCGGCTTCTGCCCCGGCTTGCGCGCGAACGAGAACGTGCAGGGGATGCCCAGCTCATCTTCCAGAAACACTTTCAGCCCACGCACATAAGTCTCGGTCGCGACGACCGCGAACGTCGCCGTGGCAAAGAAATCCTGCGTCACGCTGCGCCAAAGGTCCCACACCGGCTTGATGGTGGTGTGCTTCTCCCGCGCGATGAACGGCTCCGGGTCGAGGCCGGTCAGCTCGCCCAGCGTGCGCAGGAAGTTGGTGGTCGCGAACACGCCGATGGGCGCCTGCAAGTATGGCCGGTCCAGCTCCTCGCACAGCGCGCGGCCGAACTCGCGATACATGCAGATGTTCACGTCGGCGTCCGGCAGCTTGCCGATATCCTCGATGTGAGAGCCGAGCGGAAAGACCAGGTTGATCTCGCAGCCGATGCCTTCGACGAGCCGGCGGATTTCCGCGAGGTCGGACGGCATGTTGAACGTGCCGTAGATCGGCCCGATGATGTTGACGCGGGGTTTTGCGCCGGCAGCGCGGGCCGCGCGGGGCTTCGGCTTGCTTTTCTTGGCGCCGAACTCGCTCCATAGCCAGAAGATCGCGCGATCCGCCGCCTGCCACTGGTCCTCGTCGATGGTGCGCGGGATGAAGCGCATCACGTTCGAGCCTTCCGGCGTCACGCCGCCACCGATCATTTCCGCAATACTGCCGGTCACGACGACGGCAGGCAGATCCGGGTCCTGCGACGCAGCGGCGCGCTTCATCGCACCCTCGGTGCCGCTCATCGACAGCGCGTCTTCGGAAAGTCCCGTGACGACGATGGGAAGTTCGTGTGGCGGCAGCCCGTCCGTGTAGTGCAGCACTGCCGTCACCGGCAGATTCTCGCAGCCGACCGGCCCGTCGATGATGACGCGCAGGCCACGGATCGCGGTAAACGCATACACCGCCCCCCAGTAGCCACCGGCACGATCGTGGTCGAGAACCAGCATGCCCTAGGTCCCCACCGCTTCGAGGGCTTTCGCGCGTGCCAGCCGCATCTTCTTGAACCGCTCGCGCGCCTGCGGATGCGCTTCGGGGACACCGCCCTTGAACCCGTATCCTGCGTTGTCGCCGCTGCCGACGCCATCGAAGAACGAAACCATGCGGCCGAACCGCTCCTTGCCGCGTGTCTGCGCCGCGACGATGCCGGCGAGCGCACCCGCACCGGCCGGCCCGAACAACGGCCTCGCCGACACCATGTTGGTGAAATACAGCGCCGGGATGCCAAGCTCCTTGGCTTTCTGGACCAGCGGCGTCGTGCCAACCGCGAGATCGGGCCGCACTTCCATCATGGCGTGTACGTCTTGCTCCAGGGAGGCACGGAACTGCACATGCGTCCCGTGCGCCATCAGCCACTCGCGATCCGCGTCGCTCCACTCGGTGCGCGGGCAGGCGGTGCCGACGTATGGAACCTCCGCGCCGGCCTCGATCAGCAAGCGGGCAACAAGAAGTTCAGAACCCTCGTAGCCGGAGACGGTGATGCGCGCATTGATCGGGCTGGCATCGAGCGCACCCCGGATCGCCGGCAGCGCCCGCGCCTTGGCCGCGTCGATTTTCTCCGCCGACACGTTGGCGGCTTTGCCAATCGCATCGAGCCATGCGGCCGTGCCTTCGACGCCCACCGGACCGGACCCGACCACCGGCCGCCCCGCCGCGACGAACTCGCGCACGGAGGCCGTGTAGAACGGATGGATCGCCCCCACGACGCTGCAATCCAGCGCGCCGTACAGATCGCGCCACTCCCGCGTCGGCACCGTGGCACCCAGCGCCAGGCCCATCGGCTTCAACAACGCCGTGATGCCGACCGGATCGGCCGGAAACAACTCGCCCAGCAGCGTCACCGTCGGCTCGGCCGACGCCGCATTGCGCGGCCGCAGGACAGGCCCGGATTCTGCTTCCAGCCGCGCGTAGCGCAGCATCGCCCCGGCTAGCACGTCCTTGGCTTCCGCATGCGTCGGCACGCCGAACCCTGGGACGTCGATCCCGATCACGCGCACGCCGTCGATCTGCTTCGGCAGCCGGTCCAGCGGCACGCCGGAGGCGGTCGGCACGCACAGATTGATCACGACGACACAGTCGTAGTTTTCCGGTTTCGCGGTCTCGTAAACGGCGTTGCGGATGTCCTCGAACAACTGGCCTTTGACCAGTGTTTCCGAGTTGAACGGGACGTAGCCGACCGTCCGCCGCGCGCCGTAGAAGTGCGATGTAAACGTCAGCCCATACACGCAGCAGGCAGAGCCACACAGGATCGTCGCCGTCCGCCGCATTCGCAAACCCACGCGCAGCGAGCCGAACGCCGGGCACATGGATTGCGGTTGGTCGTGCGGGCCGCGCGGATAGTCGCTGAGGAGCCGGTCGAGCGTTTCGCTCTTTCCGGCCGCCCGCGCGGCTTCCTGCATGGTCTCGCGCCCGCCATGGCAGCCGGATGCGGGGGCGACGCTGCCGTCCATCTCAAACGCCCTCGTAAACGACTTCGAGAGATGGCTTCGTCAGCACGCTGGCCGCGCACATATCCTCGCTCGTCGCCGGGTCGAGCACGACGTTGCGGCCGACGACATCGCCCTTGAACAGCCCCAGCAGCGCATCGTGCGTCAGCGGGTTCGGCCGCACCGGCGGCGCCTCGGCCACCTGTTGCGCCAGTTCCTCGAACACCGAGGCCCACTGCCCGCCGGGCCGGCCGATGATCTCGTAATTGGCACTCTTGCGCCGAATATCCTCGTTGGCCGGGATCGCGGACAGAACGGGGATGCCGACGGCTGCGGCGAACGCCGCCGCCTCGCCGGTGCCGTCGTCCTTGTTGATGACCATGCCGGCCACGCCGACATTGCCGCCCAGCTTGCGGAAATAATCCACCGCCGAGCAGACATTGTTGGCCACATACAGCGATTGCAGATCGTTGGAGCCGACGACGATCACTTTCTGGCACATGTCGCGCGCGATCGGCAGGCCGAAGCCGCCGCACACCACGTCGCCTAGGAAGTCCAGCAGCACGTAGTCGAAGCCCCACTCGTGGAAGCCGAGCTTTTCCAGCAGTTCGAAGCCGTGGATGATGCCGCGCCCGCCGCAGCCGCGCCCGACTTCCGGGCCGCCGAGTTCCATCGCGAACACACCGTCGCGCTTGAAGCACACGTCACCGATTTTCACTTGCTCGCCGGCTGCCTTTTTCTTCGACGACGTCTCGATGATCGTGGGGCAGCTTCGGCCGCCGAACAGCAGCGACGTGGTGTCGCTTTTCGGGTCGCAGCCGATCAGCAGCACGCGCTTGCCCTGCTGCGCCATCATGTAACTGAGGTTGGCGAGGGTAAAACTCTTGCCGATGCCGCCCTTGCCGTAGATGGCAATGATCTGCGTCTCTTTCTTCACCTCGCCGGTCGGCACTGCGTCCGGCTCGTGTGAGGCTTCCGCCCGCAGCGCCTCCGTCATGTTGGCCTGCGCGCTCGGCGTCGGTGTGCGAAGCTGGACCGTCATGCGCAAGCCCTCCAATCGAGAATCATTTTCAGGCACGCCGGATCGCTGAAGGCGGTCCGGTAGGCATTGGGCGCCTGCATCGCGTCGGCGCGATGCGTGATCAGCCCATCGAGCGACAGCAGGCCTTCCTGCGCCAGATCGCGGACAGTGATGAGGTCCACGTCCTGCCACTGCGCGGCGATGCGCAGGCGCGCTTCGCGCATGAATGCCGGCGGAAACGAAAAGCTGAGGCGGTCGCTGTAGAATCCGGCGAGCACGATTTCGCCGCCCATCGCCAGCCGGCCGACCAAGGTGTCGAGCAGGCCGGAATCGCCGCTGACATCGTAGATCGCGCGATAGTCGCGGCGCGGGTCCTGGTCGGGGTCGATCACGGCGTAGCCTTCGGCCCCGGCCGCCCGATCCGGGTTGCGCTCCCACACCGTCGGCGGCTCGCCGCCGGCGATCACCGAAAGGCGCGCGAGCAGGCGGCCCAACACGCCGTGGCCGACAATCAGGTCAGGCTTCTGTCCGCCGGCAATGGCATGCCGCGCTGTCGCAGCCAGCGCCAACAGCACGCCGCGTTCGCCCAGCGTGTCGTCGATCGGCAACACGCGCCCGCCCGGCACCACGACGCGGGCAGCGGCACCGCCGAACAACCCGCGCACATCGCCGAAGCAGCGCGCGCCGGGAACGAAGACCTGCTCGCCAACCTTGGAGCCAGAGGTCGGCCCGGCCTGCATCACCCGGCCCACCGATTCGTAGCCGGGCACCAGCGGATACCCCATGCCGGGAAACGACGGCATTTTGCCGCTCCACAGCAGCCGCTCGGTGCCCGTGCTGATGCCGCTATAGGCGATAGCGACCACCACATCGGCCTCGCCGGGCGGCGTCAGCGCGAGCCGGCTGAGCGACAGACGCTCCGGCTCGTTCAGCACAACCGCGATGGTATCCATGGCGAGGTCCCTTCCCTCGGAGCGGCGCGTTGGCTTTGTCTGTCTTCCGCGCTGACCGTCAGCCTACATTGACATCCCGTCATGTCAATGGCGATTTACATACGGAAGTGTCAATCAAGCTTGGCAACCAGCAGGCCGGTCAGCAGCGGCGTGTGGGTGGCCACCTGCCGCACGCGGGCGAACCCGGCGGCATGCAGCAATTCGGTCAGAACCGCCGGCGTCCGCGCCCGGCCGCTGCCCATGGCCAGCAGATAAAGGCCGAAATAAGCGTCGCCCATGGCCTCTGCGCCGCTGGTCCCGGCCATTGGCTCGGCCAGCAGCAGCGTGCCGCCCACCGGCAATGCGGCCCGCGCAGCAGCCAGGATTTTGGCAACCGTCGCGTCGTCGTGGTCATGGACGACGCGCACCAGAGAGATCACGTCGGCCCCCTTCGGCAGCGAGTCGCGCGAAAAATCGCCGCCGACGGCCTGCGCGCGGCCACTCAGGCCGTGGGCTGCAAACCGCGACTCGGCGCGCGCGGCGACGGCGGGGAGGTCGAACAACGTCAATGCCAGCTTGGGCGCCCGCGCGGCGGCGGCGCACAGAAAGCTGCCGTCGCCGCCGCCCACATCCATCAGCCGGCGGTGCCGGCGCAGATCGTAGGCGTCCAGAATTTCGCCGGAGACCAACGGCTGCGAGGCCGCCATCAGCCGCGTGTAGGCGGCCACCTGCGCGTCGGTCAGGTCGGCTGGCCGCTCGGTCTCGGCGTAGGGCCAGTAGTGTGCCAACGCCCGCTCTGCCCGCTCGCCGCGCAAGAGCGCGACCGGGTCCGCGAGGTCGGCATACAGCATGGTGTGATGCAGTACCATTTCGGTGATGGCGGGATTGTCCACCAGCGCGGCGCCCAGCGGCCCCAGGCCGAACCGCCCGCCGGTGCGCGGCCGTACCAGCTTCAGCGCCACCGACGCGCCCAGCAGCCGGGCAATGCCCTCGCGCGGCAACCCCAGGCGCAGCGCCAGTTCCGCCTCGGTCAGCGGCCCGTCCGCCAGCAGGTCGAACAGCCGCAGCCGCACGCCGGCCAGCAACACCTGCGAATAGACGAACCCGGCCACCAGATCGAACAGCGCACCGGCGCGCCGCCGCGCAATCGGCCGCGTCAGCGGAAACGTCGCCGCCCAGCGCCGGAATTTCGGGCTCGCCAGCAGCCGGTCGCGCCATCCGGCGGCGGACTCGCGCCAATCCTGCACCGGAGTGTCAACCAGCGTGGACACCTCAGGCGGCGTGCCGCGACAATTCCTTGGGCAGCAGGCGGCGGGTCTCGGTCAGAATGTGGGCGCGCAGGCTGTGGGCGCCGGGGCAGGGCGGCACGGCGGCGACGGCGCCCTGCGCCAGTTCCTCCAGCCGGTCGATCGCCCCCTCCAGCCCGAACAGCGCCACCGCGTTCGGGCGCCCAAGTGCGGCGTCCTGCCCCACCGGCTTGCCCAGATCGGCGGCACTGCTCGCCACGTCGCGAATGTCGTCGGCCACCTGGAACGCCTCGCCTAGCCGCATCCCGAGCAGCCGCCACGGCTCGCCCTCGGCACCGGCTGCCAAGGCCCCGCTGACGGTGGCGGCGGCGAACAGCGCCCCCGTCTTTTCCCGCTGATACAGCGCCAGATCGGCCTCCGCCTCGCACTCCCACGCCTGTCCGGCGACGATGCCGCCCGGCACGCCCACGGCGCGGCCGACGGTCTGCACCAAGCCGCCCAGCCGCTGCGGCGCCAGCGCCGAACCCGCCGCCAGCGTCTGAAACGCGAGCACGATCAGCGCGTCGCCAGCCAGTACCGCCAACGGCTCGCCGAACGCGCGATGCACGGAAGGCTTGCCCCGCCGCGTGTCCGCATCGTCGAAGCAGGGCAGGTCGTCGTGGACCAGCGACGCGCAATGGAGCAGTTCGATGGAGGCTGCCGCCGCGTCCGTCACATCCGCGTCGTCCTCCCCGCACGCGGCGGCGACGGCCAGCGTCAGGCGCGGGCGGATGCGCGCGCCGCGCGGGAACACCGCATGGCGCATGGCGGCGGCGAGCAAAGGCGGGCATCCTGGCTGCTCGGCGCGGCCGACGGCGGCGGTTAACGCCTTCTCGATCCTCGACAGCGGGTCCATGCGATGCTCCCCAGGGTTTCACTGTAAGGCGTGATTGTCACTCGGGACTGTCATAGACTATTGACACTCCGTCAAGGACGAACTGGAGCGGGTTTGGCGCACAAGCGGATTGTAGTGGTGGGCGCAGGGGTGGGCGGCCTGGTTGCCGCGCTGGACCTCGCCGTGCGCGGCATGGACGTGACGGTGCTGGAACGCGCCGCCACCCCCGGCGGCAAACTGCGGGAGGTGCATCCGGGCGGCACCGCCATCGACGCCGGCCCCACCGTGTTCACGATGCGCTGGGTGTTCGAGGAGATTTTTGCCGATGCCGGCGCCTCGCTCGCCGACCATCTGACGCTGCTGCCCGCCGAAATCCTCGCCCGCCACGCCTGGAGCGGCACGGAACGCCTGGATTTGTTCGCCGACGCCGCCCGGTCCGAAGCCGCCATCGGCGCATTTGCCGGCGCCGCCGAGGCGCGCGGGTTTCGCGCGTTCTGCGCCCGCGCGAAAAACATCTGGCTCACGTTGGAGGGGCCGTTCATCCGCTCCGGCAAGCCGACGCCGGTCTCGCTCGTCCGCAGTGCGGGTCTGACGGGCCTCGCCGACATGTGGCGTATTTCGCCGTTCGCGACGCTGGCGTCGGCGCTAGAAAAGCACTTTGCCGATCCGCGCCTGCGCCAGTTGTTCGGCCGCTATTCCACCTATGCCGGCTCCTCGCCGTTCCTGGCGCCGGCCACGCTGATGCTGATTGCGCATGTCGAGCAGGATGGCGTCTGGCTGGTCGAGGGCGGCATGCACCGGATCGCGCGCACGCTGGCGGACCTGCTGCAAGCGCGCGGCGGCGTCATTCGCTACGGCACGCACGTCGCGCAGATCGAGACCGCCAACGGCCGCGCGAGCGGCGTGCGGCTTGCCGAGGGCGAGCGCATTGCCGCCGATGCCGTCGTATTCAATGGCGACTCGGGTGCGCTGGCCGCCGGCCTGCTGGGTGGCGCCGTGCGCGGCGGCGCCTCCGTCGTGCCGCCGGCCACGCGCTCGCTCTCCGCCGTCACCTGGGCGATGCAGGCACGCGCAAGCGGCTTTCCGCTGCTGCGCCATTCCGTGTTCTTCTCGCGCGACTACCCGGCGGAATTTTCCGACTTGTTTCGCGCCTGCCGTCTGCCTGCCGCGCCGACCGTCTATGTCTGCGCCCAGGATCGCGGCGCGGCCGACGCGCCTGCGCCGGATGGCCCCGAACGCCTGCTGTGCCTCGTCAACGCGCCGCCGCACGGCGATTCCCGTCCCCTCACCGAAGCGGAGATCGCCGCATGCGAGACGGCCTCATTCCAACTCCTGGCACGCTGCGGCCTGACGCTGGAGCGGCAGGCGACGGTGACGACAACTCCGGAGAATTTCGAGAAACTGTTTCCGGCGACGGGGGGCGCGCTGTACGGGCAGGCGGTCCACGGCTCGATGGCGTCGTTCCGCCGGCCGGGGGCGCGGAGCAAGATTCCGGGCCTGTATCTGGCGGGCGGCAGCACGCATCCGGGCGCGGGGGTGCCGATGGCGGCGCTGTCGGGGCGTCTGGCGGCAGCCAGCATTTTGCAGGATTCGGCTTCGACCGCGATGTCCCGCCGAACGGCTACGCCTGGTGGTATCTCGATGCGCTGAGCGACGACGGGTTGCACGCGCTGACCATCATCGCCTTCGTCGGCAGTGTGTTTTCCCCGTACTATGCGTGGGCACGCCGGGGCGGCGCCGCCGATCCGCTGAATCACTGCACGCTAAACGTGGCGCTCTATGGCCCGCGCGCTCGCTGGGCGATGACGGAGCGTGGACGCGGGGCTGTCGAACGGGCGCAAAATCATTTTCGGATCGGGCCGAGCGCGCTGGACTGGGACGGCAATTCCCTGCGGGTGCGGTTCGACGAACGCGGCATGCCGGTGCCCAAACGGGTGCGTGGCGAGGTCAGGCTGACCCCGCTGATCTGGCCGGGCCAAAGTTTTACCCTCGATCCCGCCGGCCGCCACACCTGGACTCCGCTCGCCCCGCTCGCCCGCGTGGAGGTGGCGCTGCAAGACCCGTCGGTGCGCTGGACCGGCGCGGGCTATCTGGACATGAACGCGGGTGCGACGCCGCTGGAATCCGATTTCGTGCGCTGGGACTGGAGCTGCGCCCGGCTGCGCGACGGCGCCGCCGTGCTCTACGATTCGTGGCATCGCGGCGGTGGCGACGGCGCGCTGGCCCTGCGTTTCGACTCGCGAGGTAGCTGCGAACAGTTCGACCCGCCGCCGCGCACGACCCTGCCGCGCACCGGCTGGCGCGTCCCGCGCGGCACGCGCGGCGAGGCGCGGGTGCTGCGTACGCTGGAGGACACGCCCTTCTATGCGCGCTCGGTTGTCCAATCCCGCTTGTTGGGCGAGGCCGCCGTCAGCGTCCACGAGAGCTTGTCGCTCGACCGGTTCTGGTCGCCGATCGTGCAGGCGATGCTGCCCTTCCGCATGCCAAGACGGGGTCGGTAGCGGCCGGAAGCGAGACCGGCGGGCTGGCACCCTAATTGCTGGATCAAGCCATCCGACAAGGAGCAGCCCGGCATGGCCACCGCACCATCACGTTCGCCGCTGCACAAGTCGCTGTTCCTTCAGGTCGTGGCCGGCCTGATCCTGGGCATCGTCCTCGGCACGGCGGCGCCCCAATTTGCCGTCGGGCTGAAATTCTTCAGCGACGCGTTTCTCAAACTGATTTCGATGATCGTGGCGCCGATCGTGTTCTGCGTCGTCGTTCACGGCATCGCGGGCGCGGGCGATCTGAAGAAGGTCGGGCGCGTCGGCGGCAAGGCGCTGCTGTATTTCGAGATCATGACCACGGTCGCCCTCGCCGTGGGATTGTTTCTGGGGTTCGTCGTGCAGCCCGGTGTCGGCATGAATATCGACACCACGAAACTCGATGCCCATGCCTTGGGCACCTACTCGGAAAATGCCCATAAATTGCAAGGCGCGGGCATTGGCTCGTTCATCCTGAACATCATCCCGACGACCTCGTTCGACGC
Organism: Solirubrobacterales bacterium 70-9; assembly: GCA_903970625.1. GTDB lineage: Bacteria > Pseudomonadota > Alphaproteobacteria > Acetobacterales > Acetobacteraceae > CAJCJG01. Next base: position 14,232 of record CAJCJG010000078.1, read on the forward strand.
GCTGGCGCGCAACGACGTGTTACAGGTGCTGTTCTTCGCGATCATGTTCGGGATCAGCCTGTCGCTGGTGGGCGAGCCGGCCGCGCCGGTGTCCAACATGATCGAGTCGGTCTCGAAAGTGCTGTTCCGGGCGATGGGGCTGATCGTGCGGCTCGCCCCGCTGGGCGTGCTTGGGGCCGTCGCCTACACGGTCGGGCTGTACGGAATCGGCTCGCTGGAGCAACTGGCCTCGCTGGTGGTGCTGTTCTGGGTGGCCGTCGCGCTGTTCGTGGTGGTGGTGCTGGGGATCGTTCTGCGGGTGGTCGCGGGCCTCAATATCTTGCGGTTTCTGCTGTATTTTCGCGAGGAACTGACCATCGTGCTGGCGACCGCGTCGTCGGAAGCGGTGCTGCCGCAGATCATGCGCAAGCTGGAGCGGCTGGGGGTGAAGCCGGCGGTGGTGGGGCTGGTGGTGCCGACCGGCTACTCGTTCAATCTGGACGCTTTTTCGATCTACCTCACCCTGGCCACGGTGTTCATCGCGCAGGCGACCAACACGCACCTGTCGTTCGGCGACCTGCTGCTGGTGCTGGGGATTTCGCTGGTCACGTCGAAGGGCGCGCACGGCGTGCCGGGCTCGGCCATCGTGATCCTCGCGGCCACGCTCAACGCGGTGCCGGCGATTCCGGCCATCGGGCTGGTGCTGGTGCTGTCGGTGGATTGGTTCATCGGGATGGCGCGGGCGCTGGGCAACATCATCGGCAATTGCGTGGCGACCGTCGTGGTGGCGGCGTGGGAACGGGATTTTGATCGCGTGCAGGCGCGGCAAGTGCTGTCCGGCGCCGTGACGGTCGATATTCTGGACGACGCTGGGCCGTCGGTGCTGACGGAGGAACTGGCCTGAACGCCAGAAGGCAGGGTGGTGCCATGCGGACAATCCTGATTTTGGTCCTGTGTCTGGCGACGGTCCCGGCCTTGGCGGACAAGGCGGCCGATGCGCGGCATGCAGAGATCGAGCGGCTGCTGAAGGCGCTGCGGGCAGCGCCGGACGAAGCGGCGTCCGCCATGCTGGAAGGGCGCATCCGGTCGCTGTGGACCGAGGAGGGGTCGCCGGCCGCGCTGCTGCTGCTGGAGCGCGGCGAGCGCAACATGCACAACGAGGCGGCCGACGAGGCGGTGCAGGATTTCGATGCGGTGCTGGCGCTCGATCCGGATTTCGCCGAGGGCTACAATCATCGCGCGGCGGCCAAGGCCGCGGTGGGCGACTATGCGGGCGCGGTGCTGGACATCGAGGCGACGCTGAAACGCGATCCGCAGCATTTTTCGGCGCTGGAGGGTCTTTCGCATATTGCCGAACAGCAGGGCAATTGGGCGGGCGCGCTGGCGGCGTGGCAGAAGGCGCTCGACATCGACCCGCTGACTCCGGGTGGGCTGGACCGGCTGGAAAAGCTGCAAAAGAAGGTCGAGGGCGAGGCGACGTAGGACCGCGTTCATGGGCCGTTTACCGGCGGTGCCGAGACTCCGCCCGTGGATGCGCCGCCCGCCATCGATTCCGGCCTGACGCCACCGCCGATCAAGGGCACGGCGGCGCTGGCACATCGCGCCTACGGGACCGCCGGGCTGGACGAGTTGTTGGCGTTCATCGGCCGGCGGGCAGTGACCGAGGACGCGGCGGCAGCGCTGGTGTTGGACAGCGCGACGGCGCACGCGCTGCGGTTTCGGCACAAGTCGGCGCGGGCGTTGCAGGCGCAGGCGTTGGACCGGGCGCGGGTGTTTCGGGTGGAGAGCGCGGCGGGCGCGCGGCCGTTGCGGGTGCTGGCGGTGATGGCGCCGGGCGACCTGATGGTAAACACGCCGCTGGACTTCATCACGGCGCATCTGGATGTGCGGCTGGACCTGCTGTTCGTGGTGCCGGGCCAGCCATTGCCGGCCTCCGTGCCCGAGCACGATGTGGCGTTCTTCGCCGTCAGCGAGTCCGATCCGGCGGCGCTGCGGCGGCTCGCGCCGCTGTTTCGGGCATGGCCGCGCCCGGCGCTGAACGACCCGGCGCGCGTGCTACGGCTGACGCGGGACATGGTGGCGGCGGCATTCGCCGATGTGCCGGGGATTTTGGCGCCGCGTCTCGTCGCCGTGTCGCGGGCGGAGTTGGCGCTTGGGTGCGACTATCCGGCGGTGGTGCGGCCGGTCGGCTCGCACGCCGGGCGCGACTGTGCGCTGCTCGATGGGCCGGCGGCGCTGGCGGACTATCTGGCAGCGACGGACGGGGAGCGATTCTTTGTCGCCAATTTCATCGACTATCGCGGGGCGGACGGGCTGTTTCGTAAGTATCGAATCGTCTTCATCGACGGGCGGCCGTTCGTCTGCCACATGGCGGCGTCCGAGCATTGGATGGTCCATTATCTGAACGCCGGCATGGCCGAGAGTGCGGACAAGCGGGCGCTGGAGGCGCAGGCGTTCGCCGAGTTCGACACCGGGTTCGCCCACCGGCACCGGGGCGCGCTGTCCGCCATTCACGCCTGGGCGGGCCTGGTTTACCACCAGATCGACTGCGCCGAGGCGCCGGACGGGCGGCTGCTGCTGTTCGAAGTGGACACGGCGGCCATCGTTCACACGATGGATTCCGCCGACGTGTTCCCCTACAAGCCGCCGCAGATGCAGCGCGTCATCCGGGCGTTCGGGGACATGCTGGTGCAGCGGGCGGCGGGGGCGAGTGCTGCCGCCTGAGCAGAGGGGGCGGCGGATGGTCACGGCAACCACGGACACCATCGTCGGCCTGATCGCCGACATTCTGACGCGGCGCGGCTCGGACTCGTATCTCGGCGAGGCGGTGACGATGCAGCAGCACATGCTCCAAGCGGCCGCGCAGGCGCAACGGGAAGGGGCGCCGGAGGAATTGGTGGCCGCCGCCCTGCTGCACGACATCGGCCACTACACCGGCGAGTTCGGCGAGGACTACATCGAACAGGGCACCGACAATTTCCACGAGGATGCCGGGGCGGCGCTGCTGGCACCGTTCTTTCCTCCGGTGGTGGTGGAATGCGTGCGCCTGCATGTCGCGGCCAAGCGATATCTGTGTGCGACGGACCCGACCTATTTCGGCAAGTTGACGCCTGCGTCGGTCGCGACGCTGGCGATGCAGGGCGGCCCAATGGCGCCGGACGAGGTTGCGGAATTCCGGCGCAATCCGTTTTTCCGCGAGGCGGTCAGGGCGCGCATCTGGGACGAATGTGCCAAGGACCCGGACGCGATCACGCCCTCGTTCGCCGATTTCGCGCCGCTGTTGCAGCGGGTGGTGGCGCGGCACGCAGCCGGATGATCCGGATTTTCGTGGATGCCGATGCCTGCCCGGTGAAGGCGGAGATCTATCGGGTGGCGGAGCGGACGGGCGTGCATGTGCTGGTCGTCTCCAACAGCGTGATCGCGATTCCGCAGGTGCCGTGGGTGGAGCGGGTGATTGTGGCGAGCGGCCCGGACGCGGCGGACGACTGGATCGCGGAGCGGGCGGTGCGCGGCGACATCGTCATCACGGCCGACGTGCCGCTCGCCGCGCGCGGCGTGAAGGCGGGTGCCGACGTGATCGGCCCGACCGGCCGCGCGTTCACCGAAGCCTCGATCGGCATGACGCTGGCGACGCGCAACCTGATGGACGATCTGCGGTCGGCGGGGCAGATCACCGGCGGGCCTCGGCCGTTCGCGCAGAAAGACCGGTCGGCGTTCTTGTCGGCGCTGGATCTGGCGGTCGGGCGGTTGAAGCGGGCGGGGTTTGGGTAGGCGAACGCTCTTGCGTTTGGCGGGACGACGGCCGGTTTTCGGAACCTGAACACGTTCCCCTACCAACTTATACCAGGTCTCTGAAGGGGTGACTCGGAGGGGCTTCCGCGACGCGCCGTGGGTGTGATTCACCATGGCGAACGAAGGAGGTTCGCCATGCCAATCCCGGTCCGTGCTGATTTCG
>CAJCJG010000079.1 GCA_903970625.1 Solirubrobacterales bacterium 70-9
ATCCTCGCGACCAGCCACTTGGGCAGCCACCAGCAGGCCCGCGCCAGCAGCGCCTGGATCAGAAACTCGATCAAAATCCCGAGGCGCTCGGCCGGGGAAAGGTTTGGGGTGTTGTTCACAGTTTGTTCTTACCGCGGACGGCGTTGGGTGGGCAAGGGGAAAATGAGGTGGGACGGCGCTTTTTGCCGTGGGAGCGCGGATGGGGAGCTTAGGATGGCGGTGGTGATTCGGCCGGTGGCGGACGCGGGACTGGATTGAGTTAGCGGATCGACGTTTTGCCATACGTCGCAAACCTCGCACAAAGGCCAAGTAGGGTTAACAAGAGGCGGGTTCTGCGTGCAAGTGCGCGCCGATTCGCATCCAATTGGTGCGCTTTGCTCACGCGCCCTAGCCAAGCCGGTCGCCCGCGTGTTAATCTAATCTGTGTTAGCCGAGAAGTCATGAAGCAATCACAGTATCCGCCGATAGGAGCACGCGATCTCAGCTACTACCTCAGCGCGAATTCCATACATTCTGCCGGAGAACCTGAACGCGCTACTTAGATTGCTGGACGAACGCCAGCAACATAAAACGCATGATAACTTCCAATACGACCACCTCTTGGACAAGTACGTCTCATATTTAAAAGAAGAATTGGAAATATTAGGTCAAGATCATGTTATATCTCAGAGAATATATGAGCTATCGCAACAGAGGCGTTTACCGGCTGGCGTGGTTCCTCCATCAAGTATCTGCTTCTACTGCGGACGCGACTATTAAATATGGCGACGGATGAAAACCCGTGCTACTCTCTGGAGGCGCCCGTCCCGGCCCTGAATTATGCAATTCGCGCCAAGCCCTCTCCCAAGCAAGCTGCGATGTGCAGGATGGCCGTCGAATTGCATACTCGCATCGACCGATTATCAAGCGGACAAAAAGATCAAATAAGCGAGGCGCAAAGGATAGAAGATCTTACATTAGTAGTTAACGCTTTCGTTGTTGGGGGTGTTATAAAGAATTGTGACACTCAAACGGCGGTGGATCAATTATTGTCTATACAGAAGCGCGTGTTTACGGAGTATTTTTCACCGATCTTGTGGAATTATAAGCAGAGGTTTGTGCTAGCTTTTTTGGTAGTCGGATTTGGGGGGATTGGAGTTGCGCTTCTTTCGGCGCGAGTTGTCGGCTGGACCGAAGTCGCCAACTACGCATACTTCGCCACCGCAGCGGCCTTCGGCGTAACAATTGTGTCGGCGGGGCGAGGTTTGCACCATGACTTTGCAGCATTCGATGACGATGTTATCGCACTACAACGACCTTTCATTCGGTTATTCTTGGGATCTGGCGTAGCTTTGGTAGTAGCACTTGCACTTTCGACAGACGCGGCAACTCTAAAGCTTGGAAATATGGCCACAACCGATGTTCCATCTAAAACAAATGTTGCCCTAGCCCTTGGAGCTCTGCTCGGAATAGCCAATTTAGAGGCATTTCGATTAATCGTCCGCTTTGCCTCGCAAGCAATCGGCAAAATTTCGACAGCCTCCGCAAGATCGTAAGAGCGACCCGGTCACTCGGCTAGTTCGCTCTTCGAGTAGCTCCAATGTCTACGGCCAAGGGTGCCGAGGTAACTTGCGACGACTTGCGAACCATCAAACCTTCGGAACGCCCAGCCGCCCCATCTACCCCAATAAGCTATAACTTCCGCAAGATACGACCGAAACTGAGCAACCCATGCCTCGCGGCACTCCGACAAGGCAAAGGTGCAGTTACATATCGCAAACATTCCCCAACCGCATATTCGTAACAATCGCCGACTTCCCCGCCTCCCTCCCCGAAGCGCGTCGGGCAGCTCGCTACAGCGCGCAGCGCACGTCGGTCCGGCTGAAATCGTTGCCCTTGAACAGCAACGGGTGGCCGGTCGCGATGGCGAGCGCGTAAGCGAAACAATCGCCGATATTCAAGGCCGCCCGATGCTGGCCTTTGCCGAGACGACGGAACGCATCGACGGCGATCTCCGCCTGCTGCGGCGTCGGGCGCCGACGCGACCCGTAGGCGGCTTGCGTCGGCGCATGGCGCTTCGCTGATGCGGCCTACGGGAAGCGAGCGGCTACCGCGTCCAACACTGGCGACACAGATCGTAAGCTGACATTCGCGTCCAGCGGATACGTTCATGCCGGATCGCGTCCGGTCTCTTGGAAACGGTGCCGTCAGCCTGTTAGCATGATTTACTTTGGCAACGGCATATCGACGGCGACAGACACATGCGGCGCTTCGGCCAGCTTTTGAGAGCATGCGGATTTTTCGCGGCGGGCCTGTTTGTGGCAACCATCGTGTTTTCTCAATCCGAATGTCCCATTCCGACATGCCGGGGAAATGATATCGACGCGTGGCTATTGCCGGCGGCTTTCGCACCGCTCGGCATCCCGGCATTCGTCTGGGCAATCGTTTTTGCGGCCAAGCGATTCCGTCGGTGATTCCGGCGGCTTGCGTCGGCGTAGGGGGCTTGGCGTTTGCGCACGACGTGCTCACCGCCCCGCATTGACGAATTCCGCGGGATCGGGTCGGGTCGGGCTCGCGAAGCGCCAGGGATGCCGGAGTTATGACACGACTGAGCGACGTGCTCGCCCATCCGGTGCGCGCTTTAGCGTCCGGCGCGCGGACACCGCACAATTTCGGGCTGGATGTGGCGCGGTTCCTGGCCATCGTGCTGGTGCTGGGGGAGCATTGCTCGGGGTATTTTTTGGGCGTGGCCGGGCATGGCACGCCGCTGATCGTCATGTATGGCGCCATCGTCGGGGTAGAGTTGTTCTTCACGCTCAGCGGCTTCCTGATCGGGCGGCTGCTGTTCGCGGTGGCCGAGACCGACCCTTCGCCGCATGGCTGGCTGGTGTTCATGGCGCGGCGGTGGCTGCGCACGCTGCCGCTGTATTTTCTGTGGCTGGCGGTGATGCCGATGGTGCTCGGCCCGCCCGCGCATTTTGCCGCCGATCTGCGGCGCTACCTGACGCTCTCGCAGAATCTGGCCTGGCCGATGCCGCCCGACCGGTGGTTTCCGGAATCCTGGTCGCTGGTCGTCGAAGAATGGTTCTACTTGCTATTCGCCGCCGCGCTGCTCGGGGCGGTCGCGCTGACGCGGAGCACGAAGGCGATCTGGCCGGTCATCGGCGTGTTCGTCGTGGTGCCGGCCGTGGTGCGGACATTCATCCCGGCGGACGGCAATTTCATCGACAATATCTATCACATCGCCCTGCTGCGGCTTGATGCGATCGCGTGGGGCGTGGCGCTGGCGCGGCTGGAGCGGGACGGCAGCCGGCTGTTCCGCCATCCGCGCGCGGCGTTCGCGGCGGGGGCCGCGCTGCTGGCGGCCCTCCTGGCGCAGGACATTGTCGGGCTTGGCGTGCCGATGACCGGGATGGCGTTCGCGCACTTGCAGTTGGTCCTGGGGTCGGCCGCGCTGTGCCTGATGCTGGCCGGGCTGCTGCGGCTGCCGCCGCCGGTGCGGCCGCTGGCCTGGATCGTCCGCACCGTCGCGAAAATTTCGTATGGCATCTACATCATGAACATGACGATCCTGGTCGCCGTCGTCGATGCATCGCTGCGCCATGGCCGAGGCTTGTGGACCATCGTGCCGGTGTCGCTCGCGCTGATCTTTCTGCTGCCGTACCTGTCGTTCCGGTTTTTCGAGGCGCCGTTGCTGGCGCTGCGGCCCCGGCAGGCGCGCTAGAAAATCCCGGCCGCGAGCCCAGCCGCCAACGCCTCGCCGAGGTCGGCGCAAAGGGCCAGATCGGCCGCCGCGATGGTCTTGGGCGCCAAAATCGCCTCCTTGGTCTGGGCGCGGGTGCAGACGATCAGCGGTTCGGCGATCTCGCGCAGGCGCCAGCCGGCGGCGATGCGGGCGATCCGGCGCGCCGCGTTATGGCCGTCGCTGCCGGCACAAATCAACGATGCGTAGGGCCGCCCCTGTATGCGGCCAAGCGTCGGATAGTACGCACGGTCGAAGAAATCCTTCATCAGACCGGCGATGCCGGCGAGCGTTTCGGGCGTAGCGAACAGGTAGCCGTCGGCCGAGAGCAGGTCGTCAGGACCGGCCTCGGAGGCCGACAGCAGGCGGGTGGACACGAGCGGCTCGCGCGCCGCGCCAGAGGCGGCGGCCTCGGCCATTTGCCGGGTACCGCCGGTCAGCGAATGCATCACGATTACGAGAGTTTTCATTGCAATACGGCTTGCATATTCGAAACCGATCCGTTCAGATTACGTACGACAGCAAGGCAGGGACTCGCTTGAGAAAATTTGGCGTGTTGGCGGCGGTGTCGGCGGCCCTTTTGGCAGCCGCACCCGCCGAGGCCCGGATAGTTTCCGTCACGATCACCAGCGTGCAAAGCCCGGCCTTCGCCGGCCGCTCGTTCGGCACCGTCGGCCAGTACGAGAAGCTGATCGGCACCGTCACCGGCGAGGTGGACCCCGCCGATCCACAGAATGCGTTGATCACCGACATCGCGCTGGCGCCGCGCACGCCGCGCGGAACCGTGTCCTACACCGCACCGCTGTATATCCTGCGGCCGATCAGCCAGTCCGCCGGAAACCACAGCCTGATTTTCGAGCCGCCCAATCGCGGCAACAAGTATTTGCTGCAACAACTGAACACGTTCGGACAGGTGGACAACACCATCGGGAACGCGAACGACCCCACCAGCGCGGGGGACGCGGGCAACGGGTGGTTGATGCAGCAAGGCTATACGCTCGCCTGGGCGGGGTGGGAGGTGGAGCCGGGCACGGCGTTCCCGATCATGTCGATGACGCTGCCGATCGCGCAGCAGCCGAACGGGCGGCCCGTGACCGGGCGCGTCCTGTTCGAGGCGACGGTCGGCGTGGCGGGCGTGACCAACCGCAACATCCCCTTCAGCGCCGCCGACCCGAGCGACACCACCACCGCCAGCCTGACGGTGCGGGAGGACTATGCGAACACGCCGGTGCCGATCTCCGGCTGGACGTATCCGTTCGCCGGCAACTGGCGGCTGCCGGCCGGGCAGACGATGGCGCCGGGGTGGCTGTACGAGTTCAGCTATACCGCGACCGGCTCGCCGGTGTCCGGCCTCGGGTTCGCCGCCGTGCGCGATGTCGTGGCGTTCCTGCGCCACGGCGAAGGCGGCCTGGCAAGCCCGCTCGGGGGCGACATCGCGACGGTTTTCGGCGCCGGCTACTCGCAGACCGGGCGCTTCCTGCGCGATTTCGTCCGGCTCGGGTTCAACCGGTCGGAGGACGGGCTGCCCGTGTTCGACGGCCTCGCCCTGCACGAGGCCGGTGCCAACGGGGTGTTCCTGAACGCCCGCTTTGCCCAGCCCGACGATAGCGAGCGGCAGCACACGGACCGTTGGGACCCCGAAGGCCGCTTTCCGTTCGCGTGGACCACCACGACCGACCCCGTGACCGGCGCGCAAGACGGCGCGCAGGCACGCTGCATGGCCAGCGCGACGTGCCCGCTGATCATCGAGACGATGACCGCCAACGAATATTGGGAAAAAGCGGCATCGCTGCTGACCACCGACCCGACCGGCGCGACCGACCTGCCGGACGCGCCCGGCGTTCGCAGCTACCTGTTCGCGAGCCTGCCGCACTCGGCCTCGTCCGGCTACGGGCAGTGCGCCCAGCCGCAAAACCCGCTGAACGGGCATGCCGGCCTGCGAGCGCTGTTCGCCGACCTCGACGCCTGGGTGCGCGACGGCACCGAGCCGCCGCCGAGCCAAGTGCCGCGTCTGTCCAACCATACGCTCTGGGTGCCGTGGCATCGGCCGGGCGTGCATTTCCCGGCCATTCCCGGCGTGACCTATCGCAAGGTCGCGACGATGCGCAACGCGCGCGACTGGGGGGACGGGTTGAGACCGGACGGCGGCGTGATTACGCGGGCGCCCCCTGTGATGCTCGGGGTAAAGTCCCCGTCGCGCGTGATCGGCCCCGGCATCTACCCGAGTTACGTGCCGACCACCGACGCGAACGGCAACGACCAGGCAGGCATCCGCTTACCGGACATCGCGGTGCCGGTGGCGACCTTCACCGGCTGGGGGCTGCAAGGACCGGCGTACGCGGTGGGAGATGGCTGCGGGGCGAGCGGCCAGATGATCGCACTGCCGCTCACCGAGGCGGCGGCGCAGGCGG
>CAJCJG010000080.1 GCA_903970625.1 Solirubrobacterales bacterium 70-9
GGCCGGCACCCGCCGGCCGGGGGACGTCTTTCACTGGGGCGCACGCGACACCCTTCCCCCGGGGGCCATATTCTCGATATCTTCAAGTGTCGGCGCTGCGATGGTGCAGGCTGCGGCCCTCGGGCGGGTCGGCCGGACCGCAACAGCCTGCGCCGACGGAACGGAGCGTGATGCGAGCGACGACCGAAGCTGCAACGAAGGCTGGAAAAAGACGGACGCTGGGACAATCGGTTGCGACGATGAGTGACGGGGACAAGCGCGGCAACGACGGGCGGACCGACGGGGCGGACGGGCCGAACACCGGCGTGGTGGTCAAGACCCGGCCGAAGACCCGCAAGCCGGCAATGTACAAGGTTCTGATGCTGAACGACGATTACACTCCGATGGAGTTCGTCGTGCATGTGTTGGAGCGGTTTTTCCAGAAGTCGCGTGAGGAGGCGACGCGCATCATGCTGCACGTCCACCGGCGCGGCGTGGGCGTGTGCGGCGTGTTCACCTACGAGGTCGCCGAGACCAAGGTGACGCAGGTGATGGACCTGGCGCGGCAGAATCAGCACCCGCTGCAATGTACGATCGAGAAGGAATGAGCGTGAAGTACGGCGCCGCCCCTGCCGTGCCTGCTGTGCGGCGCGGCCCCGCCATGTGCCCGGCTCGCCGAACCGTGTCGGAATTTTAAGTAAATCGGCATGAGAATCCTGGTGCGCCCGTGGCGCAATCGCGAAAGAATGTCATGTTACCTCGGCACGGGAGTCGGAGCTGGCTCGGTAGCTTCGGGCGTCTCACGGTCAGACCGGGCTTCTCCGGCGCACCTGCGCCAACATCGCCTGCGTCCAACAAGCCCGGCCTGGGCTTGAGTGCCACAAGATTTGAGTGAAGGAGCGTCGGACAATGCTCTCCCGTAACCTAGAACAGACGCTCCACCGCGCCCTTTCGTTCGCCAGCGAACGCAAGCACGAGTATGCGACGCTGGAACATTTGCTGCTCGGACTGACCGACGACACCGACGCGGCGACGGTGCTGCGCGCCTGCGGCGTCGATCTGGACAAGCTGCGCACCGACCTGACCGAGTTTCTGGACAAGGATTTGGCCGGCCTTGCCACTGACCGTCCGGGCGACCCGAAGCCGACGGCGGGGTTCCAGCGCGTCGTTCAGCGCGCTGCGATCCATGTCCAGTCCTCCGGCCGCGACGAGGTGTCCGGCGCCAACGTGCTGGTGGCCCTGTTCAGCGAGCGCGAAAGCCACGCCGTGTATTTCCTGCAATCGCAGGACATGACCCGTTTGGACGCGGTCAACTTCATCAGCCACGGCATCGCCAAGGCCCCCGGCCGTAGTCAGGCCCGCCCGGTGCAGGGCGCGCAGGAAAACAACAACAATCATCCGGAGCAGGAGCGCGACGAAAAGCCGGCCCGCCGCGGGCAGGACGCGCTGTCCAATTACTGCGTCAACCTGAACAAGAAGGCGCTGGCCGGCAAGATCGACCCGCTGATCGGCCGCGAAAGCGAGATAGAGCGGACCATCCAGATCCTGTGCCGCCGCACCAAGAACAACCCGCTCTATGTCGGCGACCCCGGCGTCGGCAAGACGGCCATCGCCGAGGGGCTGGCCAAACGCATTGTCGAGGGCGACGTGCCGGAGGTGCTCGCCAAGTCCACCATCTTCGCGCTCGACATGGGCGCGCTGCTGGCCGGCACCCGCTATCGCGGCGATTTCGAGGAACGGCTGAAGGCGGTTGTGACCGAGTTGGAGGCACAGCCGTATGCGGTGCTGTTCATCGACGAAATCCATACCGTCATCGGCGCGGGTGCGACCAGCGGCGGGGCCATGGACGCCTCCAACCTGCTGAAGCCGGCCCTCGCGTCCGGCACGCTGCGCTGCATCGGCAGCACCACTTACAAGGAATTCCGCAACTATTTTGAAAAAGACCGCGCGCTGGTGCGTCGGTTCCAAAAGATCGACGTGAACGAGCCGTCCACCGAGGATGCCGTCAAAATCCTGCGTGGCCTGAAGGTCAACTACGAAAAGCACCACAAGGTCCGCTACACGGACGAGGCGATCCGCGCCGCCGTGGAGCTGTCGGCGAAATACATCCACGACCGCAAGCTGCCGGACAAGGCCATCGACGTGATCGACGAGGTTGGCGCCTCCCGGATGCTGCAACCGGAGCACAAACGGCGGAAAACCGTGACTTTGCGCGACGTGGAGGAGATCGTCGCGAAAATCGCGAGAATTCCTCCCAAGAGCGTGTCGGCCGACGACAAGGAGACGCTGCGCAACCTGGAGCGCGATCTGAAATCCATGGTGTTCGGCCAGGACAAGGCCATCGAGGCGCTGTCGGCCGCCATCAAGCTGTCCCGCGCCGGGCTGCGCGACCAGGAAAAGCCTATCGGCAACTATCTGTTCAGCGGTCCGACCGGCGTCGGCAAGACCGAGGTGGCCAAGCAATTGGCCTCCACCCTGGGGATCGAACTGACCCGCTTCGACATGAGCGAATATATGGAGCGGCACTCGATCTCGCGGTTGATCGGCGCGCCGCCGGGCTATGTCGGCTTCGACCAGGGCGGTCTGCTGACCGACGCCATCGACCAGCATCCGCACACGGTGCTGTTGCTGGACGAGATCGAGAAGGCCCACCCGGACCTGTTCAATATCCTGTTGCAGGTGATGGACCACGGCAAACTGACCGACCACAACGGCAAGACGGTCGATTTCCGCAACACCATCCTGATTATGACGACCAATGCCGGTGCGTCCGATCTGGCCAAGGAATCCATCGGCTTCGGCCGCGACTCGCGGGAGGGCGAGGACGAGGACGCAATCAAGCGCATGTTCACGCCGGAATTCCGCAACCGGCTGGATGCAGTCATCGCCTTCGCCGGCCTCACGCCGGAGATCGTCGGGCGCGTGGTGGAAAAATTCGTCATGCAGTTGGAAGCCCAACTCGCCGACCGCAACGTGACCATCGAAATCTCCTCGGCCGCAAAGGAATGGCTGGCCGAGCGTGGTTATGACAAGCTGTACGGCGCGCGGCCGCTGGCCCGCGTGATCCAGGAATTCATCAAGAAGCCGCTGGCCGAGGAATTGCTGTTCGGCCGCCTGACCAAGGGCGGCGCCGTCAAGGTTGGGATGAAGGACAAGAAGCTGGACTTCGAGTTCATCGAGGCCAACGTGCCGGCCGTACCCAAGCCGGAAGGCGACGGCGACGAACCGAGCAGCGAACGCGAACCGGAAGTGGCGGAGTAGATCCCGAAGTCGGCTTATCCGCATATGACGCTGATTGACGTAAATGAATCAGTCGGAGATTGTATTTTCGTTCGACTTTACGAACAATGATCTCCACTTGATCATCTGCGCAAGTTTGTTACATCTGTGGATAACACTGCTGGCTTGTTTGCTAAATTCGTAATGGCGGGGCAATGCGAGCCTAAGTCAGCGCGTCTGTGCCTTCGCCGGAATGTCGTGTCCAGCGAACGACTTCAAATCATACAACAAATTTCGGGACGAGCCCCGAAGGCCCTTCAGCTTTCGTCGGTAATGTTAGCTGCGCGATATCGCGCGCCGTAAGCACTGTGAGGCGCTTGAAGACGCGGGTAGGACGCTACCGGCCGGTTCTCGTCAGGTGAAAACCTCCTCGATGCTTTTTGCTTCGAGCAGGCGCAGGCCCCATTCCTCAATCATGACGGTGTCGGCCGCGACCACGCGATCCCTTGCCCAGGCTGGCAAAAGGCCGAACCGCCGCTCGGCGAGGCGCAAGAGGAGCGCTGCCTCGCCCCTCTGTTCGCCTCGTTGTTCTCCCCGCTGTTCGCCCTCGAGCAACATACGCTGCTTCCACTGTTCCATCCGTGTCGCCAGCATGTTCCGTACCTCCAGTAACTCCTCGGGCACCCGGACACCCGGGCCGAGAGGCGCCATCGCGGCGCCCAGCAACTCCACGAAAACCGCCCGCGCCGCCTGAAAACCGGGATGGCGGGCAAACCATGCCAGCACCGCATCGGCCAGACCGACAAGCTGGTCCGGTTCGGGCGAGTTTTCCAACCGGAACAGCAGCGCCGGCAGTCCGTCTCGCCGTTCCAGATCGCCGGGGCCGAACGCGCCCTCGTCGATCGGGTGATAGCGCATGTCGGGCTGCCACTGCCACATGGGCGAGTGCTTCGACAGCCCGATTAGGTCCCGCAACTCCACCGGCGCGCGCCAGCGAGCGTCGCCATTGTAGAGCACGACCGGGAGTATCGGCGGCAACCTGCCGTCCGGCATCAGCCGCTGCTCCCGCACCAATTGCTGCCAGAGCAAGCCGGTATAAACGAGCATGCGCAATGCCATCCACGGATCCGGCGTGGACTGGAACTCCAGCAGGAGCATCACGTAGGCATCGCCGCCATCGCGCCGAGGAATCCGCCAGACGAGGTCGCCCTCTCGCCGCTCGCCGGTGTCCGCATGGAATTTCGTGTTCAGCCGCTCCACGCCGTCCAGATCGAGCCCATCCAGCCAGGGACCGGCGACGAACTCGCGCAAAAGCTGCGCAACCACGGCGGGATCGCTGAAAAACCGATGGTAGAGACTGTCATGGTCAGGCTTGGCGTCGATCACTTGTATCGAGATTTCTCGGTTTGCGGGTGGCGAAATAAGTGGTTTTCCCGAACGGGAACACAAGCGTCGCCAGGTTCACCGCGCCGATCTCGGCGGGTGCAGCACCCCCTTCAAAACGTCCGCGCAGAGGTACGAGCGGCGCGCGGACGCTACCGCTTGATCTCCTCCTGCCGCATCGGCATCGTATCGATCAGCGCGGTGATCTCGGATGCGGCAACCGGCGTGTCGCGGCGCAGTTTGACCCCGCCATCCTTGCCGACGAGCAATACCTCGAAGCCCACCCCGGGCCGCACGCCCAGTTCGGGCCGCTGCCGCGCGGCCTCGGGCGTGATGTCCTGCACCACCACATCGCGCTCGCGCAACGCAGCGGCGTCTTGCTCCAGCGACGCGTGCTGTTGCATAGCGCGCGGGTCGCTCGGCTGCCCCACCACAACGACAAGCCGGTGCGGCGACGGTGCGGTCGCCGCCGTCATCAGACCCAACGCCATCATGCCAATCCTTCGTCCTGTTCGCATCGCAGCCCTCGCGGTGCGGGGTCGTTGCGTCGGGAACAGGGCTTTTCGAAGATTTTTACGAAACATGTCACTTTTCCCTTGCCCGTCCGGCGTTGGTGATGTTAAGAACACATCATGAACACCGCCCCACTCTTTCCCCCGGCCGAGCGCCTCGGTGCCGCTTTGATGGCACTGATCCAGGCGATTGTGGCCCGCTACGGGTGGCTGATCCCGAAATGGGTGGTGGCGCTGATGGAGGATCAGGTTCGCGGCATGGTCGAGGCGTTGTCCCACCTCGTCGCCCTGGCGCGCGAAGGCAAACTCGTCCCGCTCTCCACCACGCCCCAGGCTCCGGCGAAACCCCGCCGTGCCAGCGGAAACGCCCGCGCCCGGAGTCCGGCACAGCGCCAATCCCGGCAACGGCCCCGCCCGCAGGCTGCTCCCCAAGCGTCCCAAATCCGGACGAGACCGGCGCCGTTCACGGCCCGGTCCTCGTGGCCTTGCGTCCGATCCGCTCGCTGGCTGCACCTGGGTCGCATCCGAATGCCAAAATCGGCCTGATCCAAGCCCGCGCCTTGGCACGCCTTTAACGTTTCGATATAGCAATAAAAACCTACGCCTCGTCTTCCAGCCTTTGCCGCGCCTCGGCCAACTGCCGTTTTTGGTCGTCGGTCGGCTGCGGCGTTCTCAGATTCAAATCTTCCAACGCGGCGATCATCGCCTCGACGACGACGACCCGGCAGAACCATTTGTGGTCGGCCGGCACCACGTACCAGGGCGCGTAGTCGGTCGCCGTTCCCGCGATGGCGTCCTCGTAGGCCGCCTGATAGTCGTCCCAGTACGCCCGCTCCGCGATGTCGGCGGCCGAAAATTTCCAATTCTTCTCCGGCGTGTCGAGCCGCGCCAGGAAGCGGCGCTTCTGCTCGTCCTTCGACAGATGCAGGAAGAATTTCTGGATCACGAGGCCCTGCCGGCTCAGGTAACGCTCGTACGCCGCAATGTCCTTCAGCCGGTGCTTCCAGATGTTTTTGCCGGTCAGCGACGGCGGCAAATGCTGGTGGGCCAGCACCTCCGGATGGATGCGGACGGTCAGCACCTCCTCGTAGTGGCTCCGGTTGAAAATGCCGATCTGCCCGCGCGCCGGCAGGGCGCGATTGATGCGCCAGAGGAAATTATGCGCCAGTTCCTCCGGCCCCGGCTGCTTGAAGCTGGTCACGATCGTGCCCTGCGGGTTCACGCCGGACATGACGTGGGAGATGGTGCCGTCCTTGCCGGCCGCGTCCATGGCCTGGAACAGCGCCAGCAGCGCCCACTGGTCCTGCGCATACAGCAGCGGCTGCAACGCCGCCAGGCGCTTCACCCCGTCGGCCAGCAGCGCCTCGCTCTCCTCGTGATTCACCAGCGCGCCGCCGGTGTCGCCGGGATCGCAATGCTTCAGCCGGAATTTCTTGCCGTCTGTGACGCGATAGCGGTCCAGCAGGCGGCGGCGATGTTTGGCGTCCAAAATCTGTCCGGTTCCTCCATCCCGCCGCCCGCGACGCTCAGACGATTTCGAGCGTGACCTCGACGTTGTTCTTCACTGCCTTGGAATACGGGCAGATTTCGTGATGCGCCTTTTCCGCCAGCTTCAGAGCGGTGTCGTGGTCCACGCCCTCGACATGCGTCTTCAGCACGACCGACAGATGGAACCCGGCGTCGGACGCGTGCAGCGTCACATCCGCCGTGACCGTCACTGGCCCTGCCTTCACCTTCTCCAGCTTGGCCGCATAATCCA
Source organism: Solirubrobacterales bacterium 70-9 (assembly GCA_903970625.1). GTDB lineage: Bacteria > Pseudomonadota > Alphaproteobacteria > Acetobacterales > Acetobacteraceae > CAJCJG01. Next base: position 6,853 of record CAJCJG010000080.1, read on the forward strand.
CCGCGCCGCCGAAGCACGCCGAGTAGCCGGCGGCGAAGAACATCTCCGGGTTGCTGGCGCCGGCCTTGCCGGGGCCGCCGATGTCTTTGGGCACCGACAAATCGGCTTTCAGCAGGCCGTCGCTGGTTTCGACATGTCCGTTGCGACCGCCGACGGTGGTGGCGTGGGCAGTGTAGCTCATTTGGCCAATCCCCTGCGTTGTTGGTTCGGGACATATGGGAGGAGGCCGGCCGCATGCCATTGGTTGCGTAGCGGGGGCCGCGCGGACTTGACCAGCACAGAACATCCGGGCACGGGAGGGTGTTCCATGTCCGCCGTTATTCCCGCGCGAAGCCACGCGGCACGGGCCGCGACCACGGCCCTGTTCGTCGGCAACGGCTGCCTGATCGGCGCCTGGGCCGCCAATATCCCGCGCGTGCGGGAAGTGTATGCGTTGTCCGACTCGGGCCTCGGCGTCTTGCTGCTCGCGTTTGGCGTCGGCGCCGTGGCGGCGATGACGATGACGAGCGCCCTGACGGCCCGCGTCGGCGCCGCCCGTATCGCCTCCATCTCCGGTGTCGCGCAGGCGCTGCTGTTCCCGTTCATGGGTCTGATCGCGGGCGGCCTGCCGCTGCTGGCGCTCGCCGCGCTGCTCGGGGCGGCGAGCGGGACGATGGACGTGGCGATGAACGCCGCCGCCTCGCACCTGGAGCAGCGCTGGGGTGGCCCGCTGATGTCGTCCTTCCATGGCGGCTGGAGCATCGGCGGCCTTTGCGGCGCGGGGCTCGCCGGCGTCTTGACCAGCTTCGGCTGGGGATTGCCGGAAACCTTGGCCGCCGCGTCGGTCTGCATCGCGGTTGGCGCGATATGCGGGCTGACGTTGCCTGCGCTCGACGGGCCAGCCCAGCCGAGCGTGGCGTTCCGGTTGCCGTCCCGGCAGTTGGCGGGGCTGAGCGCGCTCGCAGCCCTCTGCTTTTCTGGCGAGGGCGCCGTGACGGACTGGTCCGGCGTGTATCTGAACACCGTGGTCGGCACGGACGAAGCGTGGGCGACCACCGGGTACGCGGCGTTTGCGCTGGCGATGGTTGCCGGCCGGCTGGGTGGCGACGCGGTGGTGCAGCGGCTCGGGCCGCAGCGAACCCTGCGGACCGGCGCTTTGCTCGCGATGTGCGGCTTGGCCCTGGCGCTGGCGGTGCCGAACCGGTGGGCCGTCGATGCCGGCTGCATCGTGATCGGCCTGGGATTGGCCAACGTCGTCCCGGCCGCATTCAGCGCGGCCGGGCGAATCGCCGGCACGGGCGGAGTCGCGATGGTGAGCGGGACGGGCTACGCGGGACTGCTGGTGGCGCCGCCGATCCTCGGCAACGTCGCCGACGCGGTGGGGTTGCGGCTTGCACTGGTCTTGGTGCTGGCCGGCTTCGCCGCCATCGGGCTGTTGGCGGGCGCCACGCGCCCCACAGGCGGCGAATAGCTGCCATCTCGCACACGCGCGGGGCGTCCGGCCGTTTCCCTACCGGCGCGGCAGTCGTTTTGGCATAGTGTGCGGTCATAGCGTCCGGAAAACGGATGCACGCGAGCCGGACGAAGCGGCCTGACGCAGGGAAGGACTTTACGTTGCAGGCGACCGACGTCAGTGATCCGCAGTATTTCCACAAGGTCGTGGACTGCCAGTATGCCTGCCCCGCCCACACCCCAGTCCCCGAATACATCCGCCTGATCGCCGCCGGCCGCTATGCCGACGCCTATATGGTCAACTGGACCTCCAACGTCTTTCCCGGAATTCTCGGCCGCACCTGCGACCGGCCGTGCGAGCCGGCATGCCGGCGCGGGCGCGTGGACGCAGAACCGGTGGCGATCTGCCGCCTCAAGCGCGTCGCGGCCGACTACAAGGGCGACGTGTCGGGCCGCATGCCAACAGCACCGACGCTACGGCGCGGCAAGCGCGTGGCCTGTGTCGGCGCCGGCCCGGCCTCGCTGTCGGTCGCCCGCGACCTTGCCGCCGGCGGCTACGATGTGACGGTGTACGACGGCGAACGCCGCGCCGGCGGCTTCATCCGCAGCCAAATCCCCAAATTCCGGCTGCCGGAAAGCGTGATCGACGAGGAAGTCGGCTACATCCTGGGCATGGGCGTCGAGGCACGGTTCGGCGAGCGCGTGACCAGCATGCGATCGCTGCTGGGCGAGGGGTACGACGCTATCTTTGTCGGTTGCGGCGCGCCGCGCGGGCGCGACTTGCCGATCCCCGGCCGGCGGGAAGCGGCGGCGAACATCCATATCGGGATCGACTGGCTGTCCTCGGTCTCGTTCGGCCACGTCACCAAGGTCGGGCGCCGCGTCATCGTGCTCGGCGGCGGCAACACGGCGATGGATTGCTGCCGCTCCGCCCGCCGCCTCGGCGGCGCCGAGGTGACGGTGGTGGTGCGCAGCGGTTTCAAGGAGATGAAAGCGTCGGCCTGGGAAAAAGACGACGCTATGCACGAGGACATTTCCGTTCTGAACTACCGGGTTCCCATCGCGTTCGTTCACGAGAACGGCAAACTCGTCGGCATGACATTCGACAAGGTTCGTGCCGAGCCTGACCCGAACGGGCACCGCACCCTGGTCTCCACCGGAGAGCCCGCGGAGTTTTTGGCCGCCGACGATGTGCTTGTCGCGGTCGGGCAAGAAAATTCATTTCCGTGGATCGAGCGCGATTGCGGCGTGGCGTTCGACCGTCACGGATTGCCGGTGCTGAATGCCGAGACGTTGCAGTCCACTCGCCCGGAAATCTTCTTCGGCGGCGACGCGGCGTTCGGCCCGAAAAACATCATCTGGGCCGTGGCGCACGGGCATCAGGCGGCCCTGTCCATCGACCTGTTCCTGCGCGGCGAGGACGTTGTGCAGCGCCCGTCGCCCGACGTGACGCAGACCAGCCAGAAAATGGGCATCCACGAGTGGAGCTACGACAACGCGGTTTCCATCGATCTGCGCTACAAGGTGCCGCATGTCGAAAAGGCGCGCGCGCTGGCCGACATCAAGGCCGAAGTCGAATTGGGCTTCGATCCCGACCTCGCGTTGCACGAGGCGCAGCGGTGCCTTAATTGCGACGTGCAGACGGTGTTCGCGCCGAAACTGTGCATCGAGTGCGATGCATGCGTGGACATCTGCCCGACCGACTGCATCACCTTCACCGCCGACGGTTCGGAGTCCGACCTGCGCGCGCGGCTGAATGCACCTTCGATGGATCAGACGCAGGATCTGTATATTTCGCACGGCCTCAAAACGGGCCGCATCATGGCAAAAGACGAAGACGTGTGCCTGCATTGCGGCCTGTGCGCCGAACGCTGCCCGACTGGCGCCTGGGACATGCAGAAATTCCTGCTCGACATGGCGCAGGTCGGCAAGATGCCGGCCCGCCGCATGAAGGTGGCGGCATGACGGCGATGCAACGCGTCAACGATTTCGTGGTCCGCTTCGCCAACGTCAACGGGTCTGGCTCGGCCAGTGCCAACAGGCTGTTTGCGCAGTCGATCCTGCGTATGGGCGTGCCGGCGACGCCGCGCAACATGTTCCCGTCCAACATACAAGGTCTGCCGACCTGGTACGAAGTACGAGTCAGCGAAGCCGGGCATTGCGGCTCGCGCGGCGGGACCGACCTGATGGTGGCTATGAACTCGCAGACGTTCGAGAAGGACGTGGAGGGGATCGAGCCGGGCGGCTACCTGCTGTACGACGACACAAAGCCGGCGCGGGGGCTGCGCCACGACATCACCGTTTTAGGTGTGCCGCTGACCGACCTCTGCAACCGCGAATATTCCGACCCGCGCCAGCGCCAGTTGTTCAAGAACATCGTCTATGTCGGCGCGTTGTCGGCACTGCTCGACATCGAGCCGGCCGTGATCGAGCAACTGATCGCCGAGCAGTTTCGCGCCAAGGAAAAGCTGATACCGGCCAACGTGAAGGCCATGCATCTCGGCCGCGACTGGACATTGCAGAACCTGCCGTGCCCAATCGGATTGCGCATCCGGCGGTCCGACAGGGTGGGCGACAGGATCTTCATCGAAGGCAACGCGGCGGCGGGGCTGGGCGCTGTCTATGGCGGGGCGACTGTGTGCGCGTGGTATCCGATCACGCCCTCCACATCGCTGGCCGAAGGCTTCTCCCGCTACGTCAAACGCTATCGGGCGGAGCCGGAGACGGGCCGCACGCGCGCCGCCATCGTGCAGGCGGAGGACGAACTGGCCGCCATCGGCATGGTGATCGGCGCCGGCTGGAACGGTGCGCGGGCGTTCACCACCACGTCCGGCCCCGGCATCTCCCTGATGCAGGAATTTTTGGGCCTTGCCTATTTCGCCGAAATTCCCTCGGTGATCTTCGACGTGCAGCGCGCCGGGCCATCGACCGGCATGCCGACCCGCACGCAGCAATGCGACGTGATGGCCTGCGCCTACGCCTCGCACGGCGATACCAAGCATGTGCTGCTGTTCCCGCAAGACCCGCACGAATGCTTCACCTTCGGCGCGCAGGCGTTCGACCTCGCCGACCGGCTGCAAACGCCGGTGTTCGTGATGCTGGATCTGGACATCGGCATGAACGACCGCCTGTGCGCCCCGTTCGCCTGGGACGATTCGCGGCGCATGGATCGCGGCAAGGTCATGTCGGCCGAAGACCTCGATGCCGCGCGGGATTTCGGCCGCTACCGGGATTCGGACGGCGACGGAATCACGCACCGCACCTATCCCGGCACGCATCCGACCAAGGGCGCGTTCTTCACGCGCGGCACCAGCCGGGACGAGTACGCCCGCTATACCGAGGACGGCGCGATTTACCAGCACAACATGGAACGTCTGCTGAGAAAATTCGAGACGGCGAAACAAATGGTGCCGTGCCCGATCCGCCGCGACGCGCCGGAAGGTGCCCGCTACGGCGCGATCTATTACGGCTCCACGGCGCCCGCGATGGACGAGGCGGTCGAGATTCTGGACGAGGACGGCATCGCGCTCGACACGCTGCGCATCCGCGCGTTCCCGTTCCACGACGACGTGCTGCGGTTCGTGGCCGAGCACGACCGCGTGTTCGTCGTCGAGCAGAATCGCGACGCGCAGTTGCGCACGCTGCTGGTCAACGAAGGCGAGATCGACCCGGCGCGGCTGCTGCGCGTGCTGCACTACGACGGCACGCCGATCACCGCGCGCCTCATCGTCGCCGCCATCGCGCAGGCCATTTCCGACGCCAAAATCGTCCCGCTGCGGAAGCCCGCGCCGAAGGTGGCATCGTGACCTTTCTCCCGAAGCCGACGCTGCATCATCCGGACCTGCCGACCAATGCGCTCGGCCTGACGCGGCGCGACTACGAGGGCGCGGTCTCGACGCTGTGTGCCGGCTGCGGTCACGATTCGATCAGTGCCGCGATTCTGCGCGCGGTGTTCGAACTCGATATCCCGCCGCACCGCGTCGCGAAAATGTCCGGCATCGGCTGCTCGTCCAAAACGCCGACGTATTTTCTCGGCACCGCGCACGGCTTCAACAGCGTGCATGGCCGCATGCCGAGTGTGGCCACCGGCGCCAATCTGGCCAATCGCGACCTGATCTATCTCGGCGTCTCCGGCGACGGCGACAGCGCTTCCATCGGCCTCGGCCAGTTCGCCCACGCGATGCGGCGCGGCGTGAACATGACTTACATCGTCGAAAACAACGGCGTGTACGGGCTGACGAAAGGCCAGTTCTCCGCCACGTCCGACAAAGGCGCCACGAGCAAGAAGGGGGTTGCGAACGCGGATTCGGCCATCGACCTCGTGGGCCTCGCGCTGCAACTCGGCGCCACGTTCGTCGGCCGCAGTTTCTCCGGCGACAAGACGCAACTGGTGCCGCTGATCAAGGCGGCGCTGCGCCACAAGGGTGCGGCGTTCATCGACTGCATTTCGCCCTGCGTGCAGTTCAACAATCACGTCGGCAGTACCAAAAGCTTCGACTACGTGCGCGAGCACAACGAGGCGGTGAACATGCTGGACTTCATTTCCGGCCGCGAGGAGATCGTCACAGACTACGAGCCGGGATCGGTCGAGATCGTCGCGCAACACGATGGCACGCTGCTGAAACTGCGAAAACTCGCCGCCGACTACGATCCGCACGACCGCGTCTCCGCGCTCGGCTACCTCCAGACGCACAGCGCGCGGGGCGAGATCGTGACCGGTCTGCTCTACGTCGATCTGGACGCCGAGGACCTGCACGACCATCTGGGCACGGTGGCAACGCCGCTGAACGCCCTGACGGAAGCGGAGCTTTGTCCGGGGTCCGCGGCGCTGGCAAAGCTCAACGCGTCGCTCCGGTAACGGCCTGCCCCGGCGCGGCCGGGGTGCCGAAGGTGAGGATGGCGGCCGTGGCCAAGCCCAGCATCATGGCACAGGCCATGGCCACGCAGCCGGGCCATCCGTACCAATGCCACAACCACCCCGGCAGCACGCCGCCCAGCGCGCCGCCGATATAGTAGGTGGACACATACAGCCCGACCGCGCTGGACCGCGCGCGCGGCGCGGCCACGCCGATGAAGCCCAGCGCCAGTGCCTGCGCCACGAACAGCCCGGCGCTGAGCATCGCCAGCCCCGCGATCACGGCGGGCAGCGCCGGCAGCAGCGTCAGCAATTCCCCGCCGATTGCGACCGAAGTCGCCAGCGCCGCCGTCCGCCGCCGCCCGATGCGGACGGCCAGGCGCGTGGACAGCGGCGTCGTGATCACGCCGACCAGATAGACGGTGAACACCGAGCCGAGTTGCCCCGGCGACAGCAGGAAGGGCGCGCCGGCGAGGCGAAAATTCACGTAGGTAAACGTGGCCACGATGGTGAACAGCATCGCGAAACCGACCGCGCAGGTGCCCCACAGCAGCCGGTTGTGCAGATGGTCGCGCCAGCCGCGCAGCATGGCGGCGATGCCGCCGCGCACCGGCCGGAATTTCTTCTCCTTCGGCAACAGGATCGCGACCGCGATGGCGGCCAGCCCCGTCAGGGCTGCGGCAGTCAGGAAGCCGAGCCGCCAGCCGCCGAACTCGGCCGCGATGCCGGCCACGAACCGGCCCGAAAAGCCGCCCAGGATGGCGCCCGACGAATACACCCCGGCCGCCCGGATCGCCGCCGGGCCTTCGCATTCCTCGCCGATATAGGCGACCGTGACGGCGAAGATGAACGGCAGCAACAGGCCCTGAAGGAAGCGCCAGATCAGCATTTCCTCCAGCGTCGTGCTGAGTGCCACCAGCACCGTGGGCACCGTCACGGCCAGGGCCGCGCCGACGATCAGCCGCTTGCGGCCGAACGCGTCGGAGATCGCACCCGCGAAAGGAGCCACCAGGGCCACGGCCAATAGCGAGGCGGTGATGGTCAGCCCCGTCCGCGCCAGCGGCACACCAAAGCTGGCGGCCAGCGACGGCAGCACCGCCTGCGGCGTGTAGAGATTGAGGAAGGTCGATATCCCGGCGGCGGCGGCGGCGAGGGGGATGCGCTCGAATTTCATCAATCCTCGCCGGACAGGATCGCGCGGCAGGCGGCCGGGGGCTGCGGTGGTTTGGCGGGCGGCCCGGGCGGCGGCGGCGGCTTGTCGAGTTGTGCGAACCACCAGTCCAGGCTCGCATCGCACCCCTCGCCCGGTGGCGGCGGCGGGGGCCGCGCCGGGCATAGCGGCTGGCCGGCGGGGCAGCGGAAATTGATGTGCATATGGCTGGCATGGCCCCACCATGGCCGGATGAAGCGGAGCCACGCGCGGTCTCCGACGACGTTCTCGCACAGCCCGCGTTTGATCGCGGGATTGACCAGCACGCGATCCACGCCGGGCAGTTCGGTGGCCAGATGCAGCAGCGTGATCTGCGCCGGCCCGAAATGCGCCGGGTCGATATTGCGACCGTCGGCACGGACCATGCTGGGTGGTTCCAGCGCGTCGCGCTGCTCGGCCGTGAGCGTCGAGCGGGCCGATAGATCGAGATAGACGTCCGCGTCGATGCCCATTTGGTGGCTGAAATGCCCGCCCCGCAGCGGCCCCCCGCGTGGGGCGGACAGGTCGCCCAAATACAGGTCCGGCAACCCCGCCGCGTGAGTCCGCTGCCCGAGCGTCAGCAGGGCCGCCACCGTGTCCGGCGCGCCCCAAAAGCTGCTTTTCGAGGCGCGGATGGTTTGCAGGCCGACGGCGCTGTCCGGCAACCGCACGGCCCCCGCGATGCAGCCGGCCGAGCCTTGGCCGATGATGCGAAGCGGCCCCGGCGCCGGCGTGTCCGGCGACGCGCCGGCCAGGAGAAGCAGCAGCAGAGGAAGAAAACGGCGCACCACCCTGCGTCGCGCGGCTTGGCGGTGGCGTCAAGCGGCAACGGCGGTGGCCGCGAGCGTCCTCAGCGAAACACCACGCGCCGGGACAGGAAGAAATTTGTGAACATTCCCGCCAACGTCCCTGCAACCAGCGCGATCACCGGATTGCTCGCGCAGAGCGGACTGACGGCAATCAGAACCCAGTAAACCCCGGCGTTCAGCAGGAAGCCGAACAGGTTCGCGGCCAGGAACATCGTCCATTCCCGATACAACGACTGGCTGCGGGTGCCGTGGCCGTGAAACGTCCACATCCGGTTCAGAACCCAGTTGCCGGTGGCCGCGAGCAGAAAGGCCGGCACTACCGCCAGATAATTGCCGATCCATGGACGGGCGGCATAGACGACCGCCGTGGTGACGAGGAAGCCGACGACGCCAACGACGCCGAAGCGGAAAAACTGCATCAGTAAGGCCGCACGTTCGGCCGGCAGCATGCGGACCGGAATGGTTGCCATGGCAGGGCGATAGACGATACGTGCGAAGAATGGAAGCGCGCCGTTCGCGGGCGCCGCACAAGCCGCTTGCTCGCTATATCCGAAGAATCATAACGCCTTGACAAAGCAGGGTTTTACCCGACCTCCGCCTTGACCGGGTGCGACTGCGGTGCCAACACTCCCGCAAGCGCCGAGGCGTGGTGGACGGGATTTTAGGGAGAGAACAATGCCCCAAGTGACCCTGACGGTGAACGGCAAGGCCGCATCGGTCGAGGTGGAGGGCCGCACGCTTCTGGTAGAAGTGCTGCGCGACAAACTCGGGCTGACCGGCACTCATGTCGGGTGCGACACCAGCCAGTGCGGCGCCTGCGTCGTGCATGTGGACGGCAAGGCGATCAAGTCCTGTACCACGCTCGCGTGGCAGGTGGATGGCAGCACGGTCACGACCATCGAAGGCCTCGCGGCGGCCGACGGCACGCTGCATCCGATGCAGGAGGCGTTTCGCGAGTATCACGCCCTGCAATGCGGCTTCTGCACGCCCGGCATGGTGATGAGCGCGATCGACCTCGTGACGACGCATCCGGACGGCCTGACCGAGCAGCAAATCCGCGACGGTCTCGAAGGCAATATTTGTCGCTGCACCGGCTACCACAACATCGTCAAGGCCATCGCCGCCGCGTGGCCGGTGATGCACGGCAGGGGGACACTGGCCGCCGCCGCCGAGTAATTAAACGAACAATAAAAATAAAGTTGAGGGGGAGGGGCCAGCATGAACGCACCATTCGAAGGCATCGGCGCATCGGTCCGTCGCAAGGAAGATTTGCGCTTCATTTCCGGCAACGGCCATTACACGGACGACATCAACCGCCCCGGCCAGTTGCACGCCGTGATCAAGCGCAGCGACCGCCCGCATGCGAAAATTCTTTCCATCGACACGGCGGCGGCGCAAGCGGCGCCGGGCGTGGTGGCCGTGTTCACCGGCGCCGACACCGCCGGTCTCGGCAGTATTCCGTGCGGCTGGCAAATTCACAACAAAGACGGCAGCCCAATGGCGGAACCCCGCCACCCGGTGCTGGCCGAAGGTTTTGTGCGGCATGTCGGCGACCCGATTGCGGTCGTGATCGCCGATACCAAGCAACACGCCAAGGACGCCGCCGAGTTGCTGGCTATCGACCTTGAGGAACTGCCCGCCGTTGCGACCGTGACCGCCGCAACAGCGCCCGGCGCGTACTTGGTGCATGAAGGTGCGGCCGGCAATCTGTGCTACGACTGGCATTTGGGCGACAAGGCCGCGACCGAGGCGGCATTCGCCTCGGCGGCGAAAATCGTCAAGCTGGATTTGGAAAACAACCGGCTGATCCCGAATGCCATGGAGCCGCGCGCGGCGCTTGGCGACTTCGATGCCTCCAGCGGCGACTATACGCTGTACACGACCAGCCAGAACCCGCACGTCATTCGGCTGCTGATGGGCGCCTTCGTGCTTGGGCTGCCGGAGCACCGGTTGCGCGTCGTGGCGCCGGATGTGGGCGGCGGGTTCGGCAGCAAGATTTATCACTATGCCGAGGAGGCCATCGTCACGTGGGCCGCCGGCAAGCTGAAGCGGCCGGTGAAATGGACCGCCGACCGCAGCGAAAGCTTTATGAGCGACGCGCATGGCCGCGACCATGTCAGCACGGCGGAACTGGCGCTCGACGCGCAGGGCAAATTTCTGGGGCTCAAAGTCCATACGCTCGCCAACATGGGCGCCTACCTGTCCACGTTCGCAACAGCCGTGCCGACCTATCTGTACGCGACCTTGCTCGCCGGGACGTACACGACGCCGGTGATCTACGTCGAAGTCAAAGCCGTGTTCACCAACACCGTGCCGGTGGACGCTTATCGCGGGGCCGGCCGCCCGGAGGCGACGTTCCTGCTGGAACGCCTCGTCGATGTCGCGGCGCAGGAGACCGGGTTGGATCGGGTGGAAATTCGGCGGAAAAACTTCATCCCGCGCGACGCCTTCCCGTACCAGACGCCGGTGGCGCTGCAATACGACAGCGGCGACTATTTCGCCACGCTCGACGCCGCGCTGAAAACTGCCGACTGGGCGGGCTTCCCGGCCCGCCGCGCAGCGGCCGCCGCGAAGGGCAAATTGCGCGGCATCGGCATTTCCACCTACCTCGAAGCTTGCGGCATCGCGCCCTCCAAAGTGGTGGGGTCGCTCGGCGCCCGCGCGGGCCTGTATGAAGTGGCTAATATTCGCGTCCACCCGACCGGCAGTGTCACCGTGTTCACCGGCACGCACAGTCACGGCCAGGGCCACGAGACGACGATGGCGCAGCTTGTCACCGACCAGCTCGGCGTGCCGTTCTCCCAGGTCGATGTCGTCCACGGCGACACGTCGAAAATTCCCTTCGGCATGGGCACGTACGGCAGCCGCAGCCTGGCCGTCGGCGGTTCGGCGATGGTCAAGGCGATGGACAAGATCATCCTCAAGGGCCGCAAGATCGCCGCCCATCTGCTGGAAGCCGATATCGACGACATCGAGTTCAAGGACGGCAAATTCACCGTCGCCGGCACCGACCGCGCTAAAACCTTCGGGGAGATCGCGCTGACGGCGTATGTGCCGCACAACTACCCGATCGAGGAACTGGAGCCGGGCCTGGACGAAACCGCGTTCTACGACCCGAAGAACTTCACCTATCCCGGTGGCTGCCACATCTGCGAGGTCGAGATCGACCCGGACACCGGCGTCACCAAGGTGATCAACTTCACGGCGGTGGACGATGTCGGCCGCGTGGTGAACCCGATGATCGTCGAGGGGCAGGTGCAGGGCGGCGTGGCGCAAGGGATCGGGCAGGCGCTGCTGGAAAACGCCGTCTATGACGAGAACGGGCAACTCCTCTCCGGGAGCTTCATGGACTACACGATGCCGCGCGCCGACAATTTGCCGAATTTTTCGGTCGCAACCGAGAATACGATGTGTACCCACAACCCGCTCGGTTCCAAAGGTTGCGGCGAAGTCGGCGCCATCGGGTCGCCGCCGGCGGTGATCAATGCCGTGGTGGATGCGCTGCGCGACTATGGTGTTCGCCACATCAACATGCCGGCCAGCCCCGAGAAACTCTGGTCGATCATCAATGCCGGCCGCCCCGCGATGGCCGCAGAATAGAAGGGACTGCCCGATGTACGATTTCGCGTTTTCGAAGCCGACGAACGTGGCCGACGCGGTCAAGCTGCTGGGCGACCCGGACGCCAAGCCGATCTCCGGCGGCCAGACATTGATTCCCGTGTTGAAACAGCGGTTGAACAAGCCGACGACGGTCGTGGACCTGACCAAGTTGGGCTTGTCCGGCATCACGGTCACGGCGACGACCGTCACCATCGGGGCCACGACCACGCACGTCACGGTCGCGACCTCGGCAGACGTGGCGAAAGCGATCCCGGCGCTGGCTCACCTTGCCAGCCATATCGGCGACCGCGCGGTGCGCTATCGCGGCACCATCGGCGGATCGCTGGCGAATAACGATCCGACAGCCGATTACCCCTCCGCCGCGTTGGCGCTCGGGGCGACGATCAAGACCGACCGCCGCTCGATCGCCGCGGACGATTACTTCCAGGGAATGTTCACCACGGCTCTGGAGCCTGGGGAGATCATTACTGCGGTAGAATTCCCGATCCCGGAGAAGGCGGCCTACGTCAAGTTCCCCAATCCCGCCTCTCGCTACGCCATGGTCGGCGTTTTCGTGGCGAAGGGGCCGAAGGGCGTGCGGGTGGCCGTGACCGGCGCCGGGCAGAACGGCGTGTTCCGGCACACTGCGTTCGAGACGGCGTTGGCGGCGAATTTCTCGGCGGGCGCGCTGGCCGGACTCGCGACACCGGCGGACGGGATGAACGCCGACATCCACGGCAGCGCCGCCTATCGGGCGCATTTGGTGGATGTGATCGCCAAGCGGGCGGTTGCCGCAGCAGGGTGATTGCCGAGTCTCCCGGCGCCCGCGTTGCGCGGACCAAGCCGCGCGGGTAGCCTTCGCCAAAGCGTTTTCGCCGGGAGGATTTTCGATGATGAAAAGCTGCCTTGTCGCCGCCTTGTTCGCTTGCGCGCTGTTCGCCGCCGGCACGGCCCGCGCGGCCGAAGCCTATTCCGAGGCGTGCATGAAGCCGCTGCCACCCGGCAGCCCTGACCCGGCGGTGCGGGATGTACATTTTCACACGACCGGCGGCGGCGGGCTGATCACGATATCGGCCTGCATCGTCTCCGCTCACGCCAACATCTTGCAAGGTGTCGCTGCCAATATCGGCATCTTCAGCAAGGACGGCGTACTGATCAACTACGCCGGCCAAAGCTACACCAACGTCAACCCGCTCGCCAATCCGTCGGGCGACGGCCCGAAACTGGTGCTGTTGTATGGCGTGTCGATCCAGATCGACGACAAATACGGCCAGGATTTTGCGCCCAACACCGTGGTGGCGCTGACGAGTGTGAGCTGCACCAAGCCCGCACCGGACTGCGCGCCCGCCGCCCCCGTCTCGGCCACGCTGCTGTTGCCGGTGCAGGTAGATCAGGATTTGGGGACGAAATCAGCCAAGTAGGCGCCGCTACCACTCCCGCTCGCGTTTCAGCGCTATTTGGGGCACGGCTGCGAAGGCGGCCGATACTTCGGCTGCAAGGGCAGTCAATTCGGCAAGTTTCTCGGGTGTGGCTGCGTCCATGTCTGCGCGTGTGTCCATCACGCACAAAGCGCCGTAGGGTTTGTTTTCCGGCCCGTATACGGGAGCGCCGACATAGAATCGCAGGCCAGGGTCGCCAGTCACCAATGCGTTGTCTGCGAAACGTTCGTCCGCCTTTGCGTCCGGTACGACCATCGGATCCGTGCCCATGATCGTGTGAGCGCAAAACGAAAGCTCACGCGGAAGAATTGTGATGCCAACGCCCACGCTGGACTTGATGACATGCCTCGTTTCGTCGATGAGGCTGATCGCCGCAATCGGCATGTTGAACAACAGTGCTGCTTTGTGGACCAGGGCGTCGAGCCGGATGTCCGATCCGGTTTCCATCAGGCCGGACTTCCGCAAGGCCTGCAATCGCTCGGCTTCGTCTGGTCTCAGGGGTCTCGGTTGCATGGTGCCGGCTCGTCCATTGCGTTAGGCGACAGATATGCGGCGAATGCAGCGGTTTTTCCACCCGTTTTTGGCGATGGCAGCCCCGGCGAAACCGTGCAACCATTGCCGTTGCGCAGCGAAATCGACCGTTCGCGGCGGGGTGTCTCCGACGGGGCTCACCCTTCGATAATCTCTCTTACCCGGGCCGCGAACGTCGTCATTTCGAACGGCTTGGTGATGATCTTCATGCCGATGTCCAGCGTGCCGTTGCCCACGATGGCATTCTCGGCGTAGCCGGTGACGAACAGGATTTTCAGGTTCGGCCGGACTAGGCGGGCGGCGTCCGCGACCTGGCGCCCGTTGACGCCGCCGGGCAGGCCGACATCGGTGATCACCAGATCGATGCGGGCGTTCGAGTGCAGTATTTTCAGGGCCGCCGCGCCGTCAGCGGCTTCGACGATGTGGTAGCCGGCCTCCTCCAACACATCGACGACCATCATACGGATGATCTCCTCGTCGTCGACCACCAGGATCGTCTCGCCTTGTGCGGCTTCGGGAGCGACGTCCGGCTCCAGCGCGTCCGCAGGGTCCAGCTCGCCGGCGAAGCGCGGAAGATAAAGGCACATCGTCGTGCCTTTGCCGATTTCGGAATAAATGCGCACCTGGCCGCCCGATTGGCGAACGAAGCCGTGAGTCATCGACAGGCCGAGGCCGGTGCCCTGGCCGAGCGGCTTGGTGGTGAAGAACGGATCGAACGCGCGGGCGGTCACCTCCGGCGTCATGCCGGTACCGGTGTCCGTCACGCAGAGGGAGATGTACTGGCCGATCGGCAGATCGCGTTCCTTGGCGCCGCGATAGTCGAACCATTTGTTGGCGGTCTCGATGGTGATGCGGCCGCCGTCCGGCATCGCGTCGCGTGCGTTGATGGCCAGATTCAGGAGCGCGTTTTCCAGTTGCGACGGATCGACCTGGGTGAGCCACAGGCCGCCGGCACCCACGACCTCGACCTCGATGCCCGGCCCGACCGTGCGGCGAATCAGGTCCTCCATCCCGCTCACCAGCCGGTTGACGTCGGTGGGCTTGGGGTCGAGCGTCTGGCGGCGCGAAAACGCGAGCAGCCGCTGCGTCAGCGCCGCCGCGCGCCGGGCCGAAGTCTGCGCCGCGTCGATGTAGCGCCGGACGGTGCCGAGTTGTCCCTCGGCCATCCGCTTGCCGATCAGATCCAGGCTGCCGGTGATGCCGGTCAGCAGGTTGTTGAAGTCGTGGGCGATGCCGCCGGTCAGTTGGCCGACCGCCTCCATCTTCTGGGACTGGCGCAACTGCTCCTCCAGCGCCCGGCGCTCGGTGACGTCGTGGGCGCTGACGACGACGCGGCGGGTCGCACCGTGGCCGTCCAGCACGGGCGTCGCGACCGCCTCGACGATGCCGCGTCTCTGCTGGCGTTCGTAGCGGTAGGGGACGCCGCCTTTCAGGGCATTCGCCAAGTGGCGGTTGAGCGCCGCCGCCAACTCCGGGCCGACGATCTGGGTGGTGGTGAAGCCGATCACCTGATCGCGGGTCTTGTGGTACAGCCGCAGTGTGGCGGGGTTCGCCTCCTCGTAGCGAAAATCCCCGTCTTCGGTTTCGACCAGCACGGCGTGGCATTCCGACGAGTGATCGAAAAACGTTCGGATCAGCACTTCAGTGGCGGCCAACTGGCTGGAGCGTTCGGCGATCCGGTCTTCCAGGGTTTCGTTGAGAAGCTTCAGTTCCGCCTCGCTGGCGCGGAGCGCGGCGGCGGAGCGGTAGGCCTCGGTCACTTCGTAGCCGCCGACGAACACGCCGGTCACGTCGCCCTTGTCGTCGCGGATCGGCTCATAGACGAAATTGATAAAGCGGGCGTCGCCGCTGCTTTGCAGGTGCAACTCCATGCCTTCGGTCACGACCCGCTCGCCGGTGCGATACACCGAATCCAGCAGTTCGAAAAAACCTTGGCCGGCCAGTTCGGGAAACATCTCCCGCACGGTGCGGCCGACGAAGCCGGTGCGGGCGTCGATCTCCAGATAGGCCTCGTTGACGTACTCGTAGACGTGCTCGGGACCCGACAGGATGGCGACGAAGCCGGGCATCTTCTGCAAAAGCTGCCGCTGCCGGTCGAACTCGGCGGCGACGCGGCGTTCGGCCAGCACGCGGTCGGTCGTCTCGACGACGATGGCCACGACGCCGACGGGGGTGCCGGTTTCGTCGAGCACGGGCGAGTAGTCGAGGTTCATCCACGCCTGCTCGGCGCGGCCGTTGCGGACCAGCGTCAGTTCCTGGTCCTTGTAGGCGAGCGTGCCGCCCGCCAGACCCACCCGCATGACGTTCGCGTTGAAGTCGGCGACCTCCGGCCACGCGTCTCGCACAGTGCGGCCGAATTTTTCCAGGTGGCCGGAGCCGGCAAAGACCGAATAGGCATCGTTGTAGATCATCACCCCGTCTTCGCCCCACAGCAGCACCATCGGCACCGACGATTGCAGCAGGAAATTGGCCATGGTTTTGAGGGTTTGCGGCCAGTGGCGGATGGGGCCGAGCGGTGTGGCGGCCCAATCGAACGTCCGCACGAGCGTCGCAAGCTCTCCCGTGCCTTTGAGCCACGGTTCCGGCAGCGGGGAAGGATCGTCCGACAGTGGCCATGCCCTTTCTTGCGGACCGCCCGAGTCGAGACAGGCGTAACGTCCGACTGTTGAATACGCGCGAACGTTCAGCATTTCACGTCACAAAGCCTATGCAAGCGCGACGGGCGATGTCGCGCAAGCGCCCGGAGTTGGTATTATTACGATAATACAACAAAATGGACATGCCAAGCCAATCGCTTGGATCAGCCCGTTTTTCGCGGTCGGGTGATGACGCCCTTCGGCCAGCGGGCGGAGGGAATGCGCGGCCACGGACCCTGCGGCGGCGGCGGCTCCGGCGGTGTGGCCGGTTTCGCCGTCACCGCCGGG
>CAJCJG010000081.1 GCA_903970625.1 Solirubrobacterales bacterium 70-9
CCGGACCCGCCGCGCTTGCCTGCGCCCGACTACCCGCGCCCGACTGCGATTGCCGACGGCCCTATGGACGATGGGCCGCACGAGGACATGCCGGGCGGCGAGCCGCGTCTGCGCAGCCAGGCCGAGCGCGACTTGCTGCGCGCGCTGCGGCTACCCCGCTGATGGCGTCGCCATGCGCCCGCTAAAGTTGCCCGCCGTCAATCTGCAAGTGCCGATGCCGCGCTTGCTGCCGATGACAATGCTCGCGATGGCGGCATTGCTGGCGGTCAAGTCGGTGGCACTGGTGCGCGCCGCTGCGCCTGCCGCCGCGACCGAGGCGACCGCGCCCGTGGCCACGCCCGTGCCTGTCGAACCCGTGGCAACGGCGCAGCCGAAGCCCGCCGAGACGAAACCCGAGCCGGCCAAGCCCGAGGTGGCAGCGCCGGATGCACCAAAGTCCGCTGTGCCGGTCGAAACGCCGATCAGCGACAGCGAGCGCACGCTGTTGCTGGATTTGCGCAAGCGACGCGATGAGCTGGATCAGCGCGAAGCGGCGCTCACCGCCCGCGAAAATCTGCTGGCGGCGGCCGAAGCGCGGCTGACGGCCCGGCTGGCCGAACTTGGCGGCCTCCAAAAACGCCTCGAATCGCTGGAGACGACGCGCAAGGAACACGACGACGCGAATTGGCGCGGCCTCGTCAAGCTTTACGAAACCATGAAGCCGAAAGATGCGGCGACGATCTTCAACGATCTGGACCTGCCAGTACTGCTGCCGGTGCTGGACCGCATGAAGGAATCGAAGGCGGCGCTCGTGCTGGCGGCGATGCTGCCGGATCGGGCGCGGCTGGTCACGGCGGAACTCGCGCAGATGCGGGCGCGCGCCAACAGCGTGCCGCCAGTGGTGCCCGCCGCCGGCTCCGCCACGGATACAATGCCGCCCGGGAAAATCTCCGGCGGCGGCTGAGGTCATCGCAAGTACCGCCGGATACGAAAGGGACTGCCATGTCGATCGACAAGTCGATGAATGTGCTGATCGTCGACGACTACAAGACAATGCTTCGTATCATCCGCAATCTTCTCAAGCAGATCGAATTCAACAACGTCGAGGAGGCATCGGACGGGGCCGAGGCGCTGTCGAAGCTTCGCACCGGCACTTATGGGCTGGTCATCAGCGACTGGAACATGGCGCCGATGACCGGCCTTCAACTGCTCCAAGAAGTACGGGCCGACGCGAAACTGAAGGGCACGCCGTTCATCATGATTACGGCGGAAAGCAAGACGGAGAACGTTGTCGCCGCCAAGCAGGCCGGCGTTTCCAACTACATCGTCAAGCCGTTCAATGCCGAGACGCTGAAAGAAAAAATCGAGAAGGTGCTCGGTCATGCTTGAACTTTCCACGCGCACGCCCGACGCGCTGACGCCAAGGCTGGCCGCGATCCGCGCGCGCTACCCCGAGAGCGATCCCGAGATGGTCGCCGGCGTCGTGCGCGCCATCCTGTCCACATTGCGCGGCGATCTCACGGGGCAGGAAACCGGCCTGTTGCACGAGGTGGAGGAACTCGGCCGCACGATCGCCAACGCGCGGGCCGAAATCGCCGCCTTGCAGGTGGACGACATCACTGCCAGCCACATCCCGTCCGCGACCGACGAACTGGATGCGATCGTCGAGCATACTGCCGCCGCCACCAACAGCATTCTGGAAGTCTGCGAAACGCTCGATCGCGTCGCCGGCACGCTGGACAGTGAGGGCGCGGCAGCTTTGCAGGATGCGACCACCAAGATCTACGAAGCATGCAGCTTCCAGGACATCACAGGGCAGCGCATCACCAAGATCGTGGCCACTCTGAAGGCCATCGACGTGAAGGTGGCACACATCGTCGATGCGTTCGGCGGTGAGAACCGGGCGCACGTCCCGCCGGCCGCCATCGTGGTCGGTCCTGTGCCAACCAACGGCGACCCGCCGCCGGCCGGCCCGCAACTGCCGAGCAGCGCAATGGACCAGACGGACATCGACAAGCTGCTGGCCAGCTTCGACTGAGCCGCGAAGGAATGGTTGCAACAGTATGATTTCGGTACTGGCAGGGACTCGCGCGGCCATGCGCACAGTCGCGGCTCCATTGGCGCAGTGGATGCGTGACGTGACCCCTCGGTTCCCCGCCTTCGTCGTTTTGTCGGTCCTGATGGCGCCGCTTTCGGCGCAGGCCCAAACGCCGTCGCCCGATTTTCGGTCGGCCGCGATCCGGGTCGGGAACCACGAAAATTTTGGGCGCGTCGTCATCGACCTGCCGCCCGGCGTCGCGGCGAGCGCCGTGGCGGAGGTCGGCGGCGTCGTGATCCGCGTTGTCGGCGGAACGCTGGCCGGCAGCCCGCATCCGCCGCACAACGTCGCCTCCATGGTCGTGGCGGGGACGGAGGCGCATCTGGCGCTGACCCCAGGTGCCCGATTCACGGTGGCGCGGCTGCTGACCCATCTGGTGATCGACGTGTATCCCGCGGGCGCTGCCCCGGAGCCGTCGCAGCGCGTCGCTCGCGCGCCGGCGACGCCGTTGGAGGCTCCGCCCTTGCCGACCCAAGGCAAGCATCAGCGCGTTGCCGCCGTGCCGCCGCGCCCGGCGCCTACGATGCCCGCGACGGTGACGGTCGCCGCACCCGCGACGGCGGTCCGGCCGGCCGCCAAAATGCCGAATGTCGTGACGCCCGGTTCGCCGCCGATGCCGCTCGGAGTGCCGGTCGCCGCCGTGCCGAGCGCCCTGGCCCCTAGCCAACCTTCGGGCCAGTTTGGCGTGGACGGCGTGCAGGAGCCGGTACGGGGGCCGTTGCAGCGCCTGCTCGACGGAAATCTGCCCGCCGTGCTCCGGCCGCCCGGCGCCGCGGCGCCCGCTCCAGCGCCAGTGCCGGCGGTCCCGCCGGTACCCGCAGAGGCGACGTCGGGCCGGCCGGTGTCGGCTCCCGTCACCGAGGTGCAAGCCTCCCCCTTGCCGGCGCCGGGCGCTGGCCCCGCTGGCGCTCAGGGGCCGGTTGCTATCGCCGTCCAGGCGGAGGGGGCGACCCTCGTGTTGCCGTTCGGCGCCTCCACGGGCGTCG
>CAJCJG010000082.1 GCA_903970625.1 Solirubrobacterales bacterium 70-9
CGGGCACCCGCACACGCTCCCCCGCCGCATCGACGATATCGACGCCCCACAATTCGCGCCCCAGCGTACCGACAACGCGCCCACCCGCGAACACGCGCGCCTTGACCCGCGCGGCAAGCTGCGCATGCGGCGCCGCAATTTCGGCGCGCCGATCCGCGACAGCCGCAACCTCGATGCCCTGCCGCGCCAACTCCGCCACCGTCCGCCACCCGTCGTCGCCGCTCGTCAGCACGACCGCGGATTTGCCCGGTGCGACCGCATAGCGGTTCAGATACGTACGCACGGCACCCGACATCATCACGCCCGGCCGGTCATTGCCGCCGAACACCGCCAACCGCTCGATGGCCCCAGCCGCCAGTACCGCGCGCTTGGCGACGATCCGCCAATAACGTTGCCGAGGCTCGTGCGCCTCCGGCTGCACCTTATGATCCGCCACCCGCTCCAGCGCCGCATAGGTCCCGTGATCGTACGCCCCGAAAACCGTCGTTCGCGTCAGCACCTTTATCTCGCCGCAGTCGCGTAACGCCGCGCTCGCCCATTCGGCACCGGGCTGCCCATCTACCTCCCCACGGTCCGACAGCAACCGTCCACCCAACAGCGAGTCGCCCTCGCACAACACCACCCGCGCCCCTCGCCGCCCTGCCGCGCGCGCAGCCGCGATCCCCGCCGAGCCGCCGCCGATCACCAGCACGTCGCAGAACAGGTTTTCCTTCGCGTAGTGGTCCGGGTCCGCCTGCCCCGACGCCCGCCCCATGCCTGCCGCGCGCCGGATCGCCGGTTCATAGATCTTCTCCCACCACGACGCCGGCCACATGAACGTCTTGTAGTAGAACCCCGCCGTGAACAACGGCGACAGCAGCGAGTTGACCGCCATCAGATCGAACCGCAGCGACGGATACCTATTTTGGCTCGTCGCCTCCAGGCCGTCGAACAATTCGATGATCGTGGCGGGAATGTTCGGCTCCCGCCGTGCCCCCATGCGCAACTCCACCAGCGCGTTCGGCTCCTCCGCCCCCGCCGTCATCACGCCGCGCGGGCGATGATATTTGAACGACCGCGCCACCAGGCGTTCGTCGTTGGCGAGCAGGGCCGAGGCCAGCGTGTCACCCGCAAACCCGGTATAATTATGCCCATCGAACACGAACCGCAGCGGTGTGGTCCGGTCGATCAGCCCGCCGCTACGCAGCCGACTCATGCGTCCACCACGGAGGCAATCGCATGCGTCCGCGTATCCCGTGTCACCACCAGCCAACGCCGGCAGCCGCTCAGATGGTGCCAAAGCTCGCTGTAGCTGCCTGCGGGATTGTCCCTCTGATACACATATTCATGCCACGCGTCGGCCGGCGCGTCGGGTGCTGGGCGGGCCAGTCCGGCAGCGCCAAGGAACGAAAACTCCTCGCTACCGCGCTCGCCGCAATGCGGGCAGGCAATGCGCATCAGTGCAGATTCGGCGTCGCACCCGCGCCTCGCTCGTCGAGCAGCGCACCGGTGGCGAAGCGGTCCAGCCGATAGGCGGAGTTGACGAAGTGCGCTTCGTCTTTCGCAATCGTATGCGCAAAGCACCAGCCAGACCCGGGAGTCGCCTTGAAGCCACCATAGCACCAGCCGGCATTCAGGTACAGCCCTTCGATGGGCGTGCGGTCGATGATGGGCGAACCGTCCATCGACATGTCCATGATGCCGCCCCATTGCCGCAGCACGCGTAGCCGGCCGATCATCGGCATCAGCGCCATGCCACCCTCCATCACGTCCTCCACCACCGGCAGCGAACCGCGCTGCGCATACGAATTGTAGCCGTCGATGTCGCCGCCGAACACCAAACCGCCTTTGTCCGACTGGCTGACATAGAAATGCCCCGCCCCGAACGTCACCACGCCGTCGATCAGCGGCTTGATCCCTTCGGAGACGAACGCCTGCAACACATGGCTCTCGATCGGCAGCCGCAGCCCAGCCATCGCCGCCACGCGCGACGAATTGCCGGCGCAAACAAGCCCGATCTTCTTCGCAAGGATCGGCCCGCGCGATGTCTGGACACCGGTCACGCGCCCATTCGTCACGCCGATGCCAGTGACTTCGCAGTTCTGCACGATATCGACGCCGCGCCGGTCGGCGCCGCGCGCGAATCCCCACGCCACCGCATCGTGCCGCGCCGTGCCGCCGCGCCGTTGCAGCAGCCCGCCGCGAATTGGAAACCGCGCGTTGGCGAAATCGAGGAACGGATACATCGCCCGCACCTGCTCCGCATCGAGCAACTCCGCATCGACACCGTGCAGCCGCATCGAATTGCCGCGCCGCGCGTATTGGTCCCGCTGCGCATCGCTGTGAAACAGATTCAGTACGCCGCGCTGGCTCACCATCGCGTTGTAGTTCAAATCCTGCTCCAGCCCTTCCCAGAGCTGCATGGATTTTTCGTAGAACCGTTCGTTGCCCGGCAGCAGATAGTTGGAGCGGATGATCGTCGTGTTCCGCCCTGCGTTTCCCGAGCCGATATATGATTTTTCCAACACGGCGACATTGGTAATGCCGTGTTCCTTCGCGAGATAATAGGCAGTCGCCAGCCCGTGGCCGCCGCCGCCGACGATCAGCACGTCGTAGTCCGGTTTGGGTGCAGCGTCGCGCCATGCGGGCTTCCAGCCGGTATGGCCGCGCAACGCCTCGCGCGCGAGCGAGAACAAGGAGTAGGTCATCAGCAGTCCAGCGTCGTCTCCCGCTCCCACGGCGTCAAGTGACGCGCGTAGGCATTCCAGTCCTGTGTCTTCAGTTTCACGTAGGCATCGGCGAACGGCGCGCCCAGCGCCTCGCGCAAGGTCGCGTCCCCCTCGAACGCCCGCAGCGCGTCGAGCAAGTTCAGCGGCAGCCGCCGCACGTCCGTCACCGTATGGCCCGCCGTGTACATGTCGATGTCCAGCCGCGTGCCCGGATCGCTCTTGCGTGCCAGCCCGTCCAGTCCCGCCGCCAGCAACCCCGCCTGCAACAGATACGGATTGGCCGCCCCGTCCGCGAGCCGAAACTCGAAGCGTCCGGCATCGGGAATCCGGATCATGTGCGTGCGGTTGTTGCCGCCGTACGTCACCGTGTTCGGCGACCATGTGGCGCCTGAGGTCGTCGTGGCCGCGTTGATGCGCTTGTAGCTGTTCACCGTCGGATTGGTCAGGGCGCACAGCGCCTCGGCGTGCCCCAAAACGCCGCCGAGAAACTGATACGCGAGCGCCGACAGGCCAAGGTCTCCGTCCGCATCGGCAAACACATTCTCATCCCCGCGCCACAGCGACACATGCGCGTGGCAGCCGGAGCCGGTCAGGTCGATGAACGGCTTCGGCATGAACGTCGCACGCAGGCCGTGCTTCTCGGCAATCGACTTGACCATGAACTTGAAGAAGGCGTGCCGGTCAGCGGTGATCAGTGCCGGCGCGTATTGCCAGTTCATCTCGAACTGCCCGTTCGCGTCTTCGTGGTCGTTCTGGTACGGGTGCCACCCCAGCGCCAGCATCGCGTCGCAAATCTCGGCGATCACGTCGTAGCGCCGCATCAGTGCCGACTGGTCGTAGCACGGTTTTGCTTGCCGATCTGCCGGATCGGAGATCGCGGTTCCGTCAGGGGCGATCAGAAAGAATTCGCATTCCACGCCGGTCTGCATCGACAGGCCCTGCGCCGCCGCCGCCGCAATCGCCCGCTTCAGCACCAGGCGCGGCGCCTGCTCCACCGGCTTGCCCGCCATCCACGGGTCCGCCGCCACCCACCCCACCTCCGGCTTCCACGGCAACTGCACCAGACTGTCCGGGTCGGGGATGGCCAGAATGTCCGGATCGGCCGGCGTCATGTCCAGCCACGCGGCGAATCCAGCAAACCCCGCGCCGTCCCGCTGCATTTGTGCAATCGCCGCCGCCGGCACCAACTTCGCGCGCAGCGTGCCGAACAGATCGGCGAACGCGATCAGAAAATACTTGATGCCACGTTCGCGCGCCGTCGCCGCCAAATCCATTGCCGCCCCCTAGAACGCGCCTTTGCCCGGAATCCAGTTTGTGCCCGCCAGCGGCACCTGCGCCATCGCCGCCGCCTCGATGGTCAGCGCCGCAAGATCTTCCGGTTCCAGATTGTGCAAATGGCTCTTGCCGCACGCCCGCGCAATCGCCTGCGCTTCCAGCGTGAGCACGGCAAGATAATTGGCCAATCGCCGCCCCGCCGCCACCGGATCGAGCCGCGCCGCGAGGACAGGATCCTGTGTCGTGATGCCGGCCGGGTCGCGCCCCTCGTGCCAATCGTCGTACGCGCCCGCCGTCGTGCCGAGCGCCCGGTACTCGTCCTCGTATTGCGGATCGTTGTCGCCCAGCGCCACCAGCGCCGCCGTGCCGATGGAGACAGCATCGGCCCCCAACGCCAGCGCCTTGGCCACGTCCGCCCCGCTGCGAATCCCGCCCGAGACGACCAACTGCACTTTCCGGTGCATCCCCAATTCCTGCAACGCGGCAACGGCCGGGCGGATCGCCGCCAGCGTCGGAATGCCGACATGCTCGATAAAAACGTCCTGCGTCGCCGCCGTGCCGCCCTGCATGCCGTCCACGACGACAACGTCCGCGCCCGCCTTCACCGCCAGCGCCGTGTCGTAGTATGGGCGGGACGCGCCGACTTTCACGTAGATCGGCTTTTGCCAATCGGTGATCTCGCGAAGTTCCAGGATCTTGATTTCCAGATCGTCCGGCCCCGTCCAGTCCGGATGCCGGCACGCGCTCCGCTGATCAATCCCCTCCGGCAGCGTCCGCATCTCCGCCACGCGCGGCGAAATTTTTTGCCCCAGCAGCATCCCGCCGCCGCCCGGCTTGGCGCCCTGCCCCACGACGATCTCGATGGCGTCAGCGCGGCGCAGATCGTCCGGGTTCATGCCGTACCGCGAGGGCAGATATTGATAGACCAGAACTGCGGAATGTCCGCGCTCCTCGTCCGTCATGCCGCCGTCGCCGGTCGTCGTCGAGGTGCCGGCGAGCGTCGCACCACGCCCCAGCGCCTCCTTGGCCTGCGCCGACAGCGAGCCGAAACTCATGCCCGCAATCGTCACCGGAATTTTTAACGCAATCGGCTTCTTCGCGTGCCGCGCGCCCAACACCACCTGCGTCTCGCACCGCTCGCGATAGCCTTCCAGCGGATAGCGGCTGATGGAGGCACCGAGAAACAGCAGATCGTCGAAATTCGGCAGCTTGCGTTTCGCGCCGGCACCGCGAATGTCGTAGATCCCGGTCGCCGCCGCGCGTCGTATCTCCGCCAGCGTCGCGGGGTCGAACGTCGCGGAAAAGCGCGGTATCGACTGCATCAATACGACGCCGCGTGATCGACATGGAAGCGATACAACGTCCGTGCCGAACCATAACGCCGGAACTCGCTCACATCGACCTCGCCGGCCAGTCCCGCCTCGCTCAGCTTGCCGAACAACTCCGCGCGGTTCGCATCGCGCATCGGCTTTTCGATGCAATCGGCCCCCAGGCTGGCAATTTGCCCACGCACGTACAGATGCGCCTCGTAGATCGAATCGCCCAGGCTTTCGCCGGCGTCGCCCAGCACCGTCAGCGTCCCTGCCTGTGCCATGAAGGCGGACAGATGGCCGACCCCGCCTTTGACGACGATATCCGCCCCCTTCAACGAAATCCCGCAGCGCGCAGCGGCATTCCCCTCGATCAGCAACATCCCGCCATGCGCCGAGGCACCTGCCGACTGGCTCGCATCGCCGCGCACATGCACGCGGCCGGACATCATGTTTTCTGCCAGCCCCGTGCCAGCGTTGCCATGCACCACGACGCTCGCCGCCTGATTCATCCCCGCGCAATAATACCCGGCGTGCCCGAAAATCTCGACCGTCACCGGCGCGGTCAGCCCGGCCGCCAGCGCGTGCCGGCCGCCGGGGTTGCGAACCTGCCAGTGCCGCTCGTTGGTTTCCGCCGGCAGCGCATGCAGCGCCGCGTTCAACTCGCGCACGCTCGCCTGCGCCAGATCGACGAGATGTGGCTCGCTCATCGCTCCCACGCGTACACCGTCGCCGGTTTCGGCTCCCACACGCGCGCACTCTCGATGCCAGGAAGCGCCGCCAGCGCCCGGTATTCCGTGCCGAACGCGACGAAATCCGCCGTTTCCGCCATCACCGCCGGCTTGCACGCGATCGGGTCGCGCAGCACCGCGAACCCCGTGCCGGTGCCGACGACGAACGTGTAGAACCCGTCCAGATCGTCCAGCGCGCCGCGCAGCGCCGCTTCCAGCGACAGCCCCGCCTGCATCTGCGCCGTCAGATACACGGCCGCCACTTCGGTGTCGTTCTCGGTGGCAAACCCGTAGCCCAGCCGCCGCAACTCGCGCCGGAGCGCGTTGTGGTTCGACAGCGAGCCGTTGTGGACCAAACACTGATCCGCCCCGGTCGAAAACGGATGCGCCCCGTCCGTCGTCACCGCGGATTCGGTTGCCATCCGCGTGTGCCCGATCCCGTGCGAGCCGCGCATCTCCGCCAGCCGAAATCCGCGCGCCACCTCCGCCGGCAGCCCGACCTCCTTGTAAAGCTCCATGTGCGCCCCGGTGCCGACAATCACGGTGTCGGGCGCCACGCGCGCCAGCGCCGTGCGCGCAAACTCCGCCTGCGCCACCGGCACGCGCAGCACGGCATGGCTGCCGCGCGCGAAAATATCGCTGTCCGGAATGCCCAGCCGCGCCAGCAGCGCGTCCGCGTCGCTGCCCGCCGGCGGCCGCAGCGTGAATTTCATCCGCCCGGCCTCGCCCGCGCCATACACGGCGAATCCGGCGCTATCCGGTCCGCGCTCGGCCATGGCTGCCAGCATCGTCGCCAGATGCGCGCCCAACGCGGCCTCCACCGCCGGAGTTTTGGCAAACAGCCCGACGATGCCGCACATGGTCCCATTCCTTCGCGCCTCGGCCACCGTAGCGGCCACGGCAAAACTGTCAACGGTGCGAAGATGGCTTTCGCACCGGGAAATTATCCGTTTCTTGGATAGGTAATGATCGAGAGATACGTCATCGGCAGCTCGGTCAGCTCCTCCGGCCCGTGCGCCGCCGTCGCGTCGAACATCAGCGTGTCGCCCGGCCCCAGCGCGTAGGATTTGTCGGCATGGCGATAGATCACCCGCCCGGTCAGCATATAGATCAGTTCCACGCCCGCGTGCTGGAACGCCGTGTACGGCACCGCCTCGCGCGACAGCGTGATCAGGTACGGCTCCACCACCAGTTCGCCGGACACGGAATGGCCCAGCAGCGTGTACTGGTGGCCGGCCTTGGTGCCGCGCCGCTCGATCACCACCCCCTGCCCCTGCCGCACGTAGGAGCAGTCGCGCTGGTCCTCGGCGGCGGCGAAAAATTGCGCCAGCGGCACGTTCAGCGCCACCGCCACCGCCTGCAACGTGGACAAGGAGGCGGAGACCTGCCCGGTCTCGATCTTCGACATCAGGCTGCCGGAAATCCCCGCCGCCGCCGCAAGGTCCGCTGCCTTCAGCCCCAGCCGCGTCCGGTGCGTCCGCACCTGCGCGCCAATGGCCTGCTCCAGGCTGCGCTGCGCGATCCCCGGCGCGCTGGAGCCGGTGACGTACGCGTCCTCCGTATGATCCATGCGATCCCCCTTTCCCGCTGCGTAGCGCGAAACGGCGAACCCGTCATCGGTCATGTCAAGCGTGTGACTCAGCCCCGGCGGGCGACGGCCGCCGTCAGCGTGTTTTCCAGCAGGCAGGCAATGGTCATCGGCCCCACGCCCCCCGGCACCGGCGTGATCGCCCCGGCCACGGCAGCGGCTTCGTCGAATGCCACGTCGCCCACCAGCCGGTCGCCCAGCCGGTTGATGCCCACGTCGATCACGACGGCGCCGGGCGCGATCCAGTCGCCGCGCACCAGTTCCGCCCGTCCGACCGCCGCCACCAGAATGTCGGCCCGCCGGCACTCGGCGGCCAGGTCCGCCGTCCGCGAGTGCGCCACCGTCACCGTCGCATCCGCCGCCGTCAGCAGTGCCGCCACCGGCTTGCCGACGATGGCCGAGCGCCCCAGCACCACCGCCCGCTTGCCCCGCAGCGCCACGCCCGCGTGCGCCAACAGCTTCATCACGCCCAGCGGCGTGCAAGGCACCAACGCCGCCGTGCCGTCATACAGCCGGCCGACATTGATCGGATGGAACCCGTCCACGTCTTTGTCCGGGTCGATGGCCTCGATCACGGCGCGCGAACGGATATGCGCCGGCAGCGGCAACTGTACCAGAATCCCGTCCACCTCGGCGTCCGCGTTCAGCGCCGCGATGGTGGCCAGCAGGGCCGCTTCCGTCGTCTCCGCCGGCAGCCGCAGCGTGCGCGCGGCGATCCCGGCGGCGTTGGCGGCGCGGTCCTTGTTGCGGACATAAACGCTGCTCGCCGGGTCCTCGCCCACCAGCACCACGGCCAGGCCCGGCCGATACGGCAATCCCGCCGTCCGCACCGCGACGCTCTCGCGCAGCGCGGCTGCCACCTGCTTGCCGTCGATCAGGGTCGCCGTCATCGCCCCGCCATCTGTGCGTTCCTCGTCACCCCGGCGAACGCCGGGGTCCAGGGGGGCACGCACGAACGTTGGAGCGGGCGGCTAGGATTCCGGCCTTCGCCGGAATGACGGTCAGGCATTGGCCTCATCGCACACCAGAACGTCCCGGACGGAGTTTCAGAGAAGCAGCCCCTCCAGCGAGCCGGTGACGATGGCGAAATACACCCGTTGCAGCAGTTCCTGGAGCGCCCACAGAATCACGATCAGGATGATCGGGCTGATGTCGATATTGCCGATGGTCGGCACGATGCGCCGGATCGGCCGCAACGCCGGTTCGGTGATGCGATACAGGAAGTCGCCGATGGTCCAGACGAACCGGTTGCGGGTGTCCAGCACCCCGAACGAGACCAGCATCGAGAACACGGCCGCCAGGATCACCGCCCAGCGGTATAGGCTGATCAGTTCGCTGGCGATGTTGAAAAGAATCGTAAGCACCCGGCACTCCCGCGAGGACGGCGGACCCTACAGGCGCCGGAATCGCCGCGCAACCGAAGCCGGCGCCCTCCTTCCGCCGCTCCCCAACCTTCTCCAAGGGGGGCGAGAAGAAACCGCAACATGTTATTTTCCGCTTGCCCAGCCGGTGTCGGCCAGACTAAGAACACAGCGTGAACAACACCCCAAACCTTTCCCCGGCCGAGCGCCTAGGGATATTGATCGAGTTTCTGATCCAGGCGCTGCTGGCGCGGGCCGGCTGGTGCCTGCCGCGCTGGCTGATCGCCAGGATCGAGAACCAGCTCCGCGGCATCGGCGAAGATTTCGCCCTCCTCGCGGCCCGCATCGCCGAGCGGCAAGCCGCCGCAGCCGCCGCGCAAGTCGCCGAAATTCCGGCCCAGGCTCCCGAAGCCGGGGC
>CAJCJG010000083.1 GCA_903970625.1 Solirubrobacterales bacterium 70-9
CTGGCGGCGGCGGGGCGGATCGACATTCTGCGCAAGGGCAAGCCGATCGACCCCGCCGAGATGCGCGGCGTGATCCGGCTGCGGCTGCGGGCCGACGGCGCATGACCGGGCTGCTGCCACGCCTGCTCGGATTGGCCTATCCCGCGTGCGCCACTGATGGCATCGAGGGGCTGCCGGCGCCCACGCTACTGGACTTCTCAAAGCTCGGGCCGCCGCGCCGGGGCAACACGGCATTGGCGGCGCCGCCGGGCATGCACGTCCATCCGGACATCATCAGCCGCCGACGCGAACTGCCTCCGCTGCGGCTGTACGAAGCGATCAAGCGCGTCGCGCTGGCGCAGTCGCGCGTGTTTCTTCACGCCGAGTTCGCCGGCCAGTTTCAGGCGCACTTCGTTGCCCGCAGCGCGCTTTGCAACTATCCCGACCTGATCGCCGTTCAGGTCACGCCCGATTCCATGCCCGCGCTGTATTCGCGCAGCCTTTATGGCGAGGCGGATTTCGGCGTGAACCGCAAACGGCTGGTCGCGTGGCTCGCCGCCCTCGACGCCGCCCTCTGACCGGAGTTTTCGTATGCGTGGCATCTTGCCGTTCCTGAAGGACGCTTGGCGGATCGCCAAGCCATACTACTGGGCAGGGTCCGAAGAACGCTGGTTCGCGCGCGGCATGCTGGTGGTCGTGCTGGCTATGCGGCTGCTGATGGTGGCGATGAGCGTGGTGCTCAGCTACTGGAACAACGCCTTCTTCAACTCCTTGCAGGAGAAGGATTTCGGCGCGTTCATCAGCCTGCTGTTCTGGTACCATGCCTCTCCGCAGGGCTGGTGGGGCTACCTGCCGGGGTTCTGCGAGATCGTTGCGATCTACATTGTGGTCGCCGTCTATCGCGTCTATCTGGTGCAGTTGTTGCAAATCCGCTGGCGGCGCTGGATGACGGCGCGGTTCGTCACCGAATGGATGACCGACCGCGCCTATTACCGCATGAGCCTGCGGCACGGCACGGCGGGCACGAAATTCACCGACAACCCCGACCAGCGCATCGCCGAGGATCTGCGGGATTTCATCGGCGACGGCGTGGCTGGCAGCCTGGGCATTCTGTATCTGGCCATCGACTTCCTGGCCAATATCGTCTCGCTGTTCTCGTTCCTGACCATTCTGTGGACTCTGTCGGGCGACGTCTCGTTCTTCGGCGTGCGCATCCCCGGTTACATGGTGTGGGTGGCGCTGATCTATTCGATCGTCGGCACCGGGCTCACGCATCTGGTCGGGCGCAAGCTGGTGCCGCTGAATTTCCGCAAGCAGCAGGTGGAGGCGGATTTCCGCTTCGCGCTGGTGCGGGTGCGGGAGAACACCGAGGGGATCGCGCTGTATGGCGGCGAGGCGCTGGAGCGCACGACGCTGCTGGACCGCTTCGCTGCCCTGGCCGCCAACTGGCGGGCGATGATGAGCCGCATCAAGGCACTGAACGCGCTGACCACCGGCTACGGCCAGATCGCCGGCATCTTCCCGTTCGTGGTGGCCGCACCGCGCTACTTCTTCGGCAACGTGCCGCTGGGCGCACTGACGCAGACGGCGGATGCGTTCGGGCAGGTACAGGGCTCGATGTCCTGGTTCGTGGACAATTACAGCACCATCGCCTCCTGGCGCGCGACCGTCGAACGGCTGGCGACGTTCCAGCGCGCCATCGAAATGGCCCATGAAGCGGCGGCCGAGGGGGTAAAGTTCGCGGGCGAGACCGGGGACGGTTACGCGCTGCACGACGCGCGGATCGACCTGCCGAACGGGCATACGCTGATGGGCAACACCTCGCTGCAACTGCTGCCCGGCCGCCCGGTGCTGCTGACGGGGCGATCGGGTGCAGGCAAATCGACGCTGTTCCGGGCGTTGGCCGGTATCTGGCCGTTCGGCGGCGGTAGCGTGCAGCGCGGCCACGGCACGGCGCTGTTCCTGCCGCAGCGGCCGTATTTCCC
Source organism: Solirubrobacterales bacterium 70-9 (assembly GCA_903970625.1). GTDB lineage: Bacteria > Pseudomonadota > Alphaproteobacteria > Acetobacterales > Acetobacteraceae > CAJCJG01. The sequence continues at coordinate 1,965 of CAJCJG010000083.1, forward strand.
GCTCGGCACGCTGCGCCATGCGGTCGCCTACCCGAGCGAGGCGTCGCACTTCACGGACGCCGCGTTCCGCGCCGCGCTGGAGGATTCGGGGGTCGGCCATCTGGTGCCGCGCCTGGACGAGGAGGATAACTGGTCGCTCCGCCTGTCCGGCGGCGAGCAACAGCGGCTGGCGCTGGCCCGCGCGCTGCTGGCCAAGCCCGACTGGCTGTTTTTGGACGAAGCGACGGCCAGCCTGGACCCGGAATCCGAGACGGCGCTGTACGAAGCGATCCGGGTGCAGTTGCCGAACACCACGGTCGTCTCCATCGCTCACCGTCCGGCAGTGGCGGCGTGGCACGACCGGCATCTGGTGGTGCAGCGGGGGGCGGATGGGCAAGGACGTGTCGTGGAAGTGACGGCGAAGGCCGCCGAATAGCCGCCAAACAAATCGAACAATCCCGCGAATTCGCAGGGCAGTGCTGCGCGTGAAGGCGGTAGAATCAGGCAAGTCGCGCAGAAATGCTCTGACAAACCGGGGCAAAAGGCGCATGCAGGATTGTCGGCACTTTTCCGCCGGGGTCCGTGTGTCTTCACAATCTAGCGACGGTGTCGCATCGGTGCTCCCTGATCGAAAAAGCATTTCGGCCCGCACCGTGCGGGCCGCCGGGTTGCATGGAGAAATGCGATGCCGCAAGGCACTGTAAAATGGTTTAACGCCCAGAAGGGCTTCGGGTTCATCCAGCCGGATGACGGCTCCAAGGACGTGTTCGTGCATATTTCCGCCGTCGAGCGTGCGGGCCTCGGGAATTTGAACGAAGGCCAGAAGCTGAAGTTCGAGATCGAGCGCGGCCAGCAAGGCAAGCTCTCGGCCGCGAACCTGCAAGCGGATTGATCGGGTGCCGGCGCTGCGGGTTCGCCGCGCCGGCTTTCCTTCGGGGGCCAACCATGACCGCCCATAAATTTGCCATCGGCCAGACCGTTGATCTGCGGCCCAGCCCCGGCGAGCGGAATATTCCGTCCGGGCGTTACAAGGTGCAGCGGCAATTGCCGAGCGAGACGCGCGACCTGCAATACCGGGTCAAGCACGCGACGGACGGGCACGAGCGAGTCGTGCTGGAGAGCCAGATTCTGAGCGCGGACAGCAACCGGTAGGCTCTGACTGAGGATTGGTTTCCAAAGGCTCTGCCTTTGGTGGGGTCCAGGGGCAACGCCCCTGGCCTTTTTTATGAGGAATGCACGATGGCCCCGATGAAACGCCGCGCCGAAAGCACCGTGGTGCTGTTCGACGTGATCTACGTGGACGGCACGCAGACGTCCAACCGCAAGGTGCCGACCACGATTGTCGAGAGTTTCGAGGGCGAGGCCGCCGTGCGCGCCGCCATCGAGGCGCAGGACCGCGAGATCGCTTTGGCCTCCGGGCGGGACCGGGGGCAGATCAAGGCGGTGGTACGGCGGCGATAGCTACCCGCCCGCCACCCCCTGCGTGTTGACGATGAGCGAATAGAGCGAGTGCGAGGCCGCCATGAACAGGCGGTTGCGCCAGCGCCCGCCGAAACACAGATTGGCGCAGCGTTCCGGCAGCGCGATGTGGCCGATGGGCATGCCTTCAGGGTTGAACACCCGTACCCCGTCCAACTCCAGCGTGCCCATGCCCCAGCCGCACCATAGATTGCCGTCCTCGTCCACCCGGAACCCGTCCGGCGTGCCGCCGGGGCCGGCGTCGATCAGTACCCGCTCACGGGCGAGTTTTGTCCCGTCGATCACGTCGAAGGCGCGAATGTCGCGCGGCTCGGCGCGGGAGGCGACCACGTACAGCGTCTTTTCATCCGGCGAGAAAGCAAGGCCGTTGGGGCCTGGAATCGTGTCGATCAGCAGGCTCGGCGCCATCGTGTGCGGGTCCAGCCGATAGACCCCCTGCCCCAGTTCCTGCGGCGCCTTGTGGCCTTCGTTGTAGCCCAAAATCCCGAACGGCGGGTCGGTGAACCAGATGGCGCCGTCGCGTGTGACGACGACGTCGTTGGGCGAGTTCAGGCGTTTACCCTCGTAGGAATCGCATAACACGGTGATGGTGCCGTCGTATTCGGTGCGGGTGACACGGCGGGAATCGTGCTCGCAGGTGATCAGGCGGCCCTGCCGGTCCCGCGTGTTGCCGTTGGCGTAGTGTGACGGCTGGCGCCACACGGTGACGGCGCCGGTGATTTCGTCCCAGCGCATGATGCGGTCGTTGGGGATGTCGCTCCACAGCAGGCACCGCTGGTCGCCGAAATAGACCGGGCCTTCGGCCCAACGATACCCAGTGGCGAGGCGCTCGACGGAGGTCAGCGGCAGCCGGTATTTGGCGAAGCTCGGCTCCAGCACCTGGATGCGCGGGTCCGGATAACGCTCGCTTTCTTGCCACATGGTCGCCTCCCAACGGTTGCCGCGAGTCTGGCGCATGTGGCGACGGCCGGGAAGCCTTGGCGGCGGACGCGGGCAGCGGCATGGTCGCGGCAACACGGGGGCTGTGCCATGACCGACCGCTACGACGCCGCTGCGCTGACCGAGTTTGCCGCAAGACTGTTTGTCCATGCCGGTCTGGACGCGGACAAGGCGGCGACAACGGCGGAGATTTTGGTCGAGGGCGACCTGATGGGCCACACCACGCACGGGTTGGCCCTGCTGGCGCCGTATCTGGCCGAGGCGGCTTCCGGCAAGATGCTGGGAACGGGCGACCCGACCGTGATCGCCGACGCCCCGGCCGCGCAAACCTGGGACGGGCGACGGCTTCCCGGCCCATGGCTGGTGGTGAAGGCATCGGAGTGGGCCACGTCTCGCGCAACGGAGGCGGGGATTGCCGCCGTCTCCATCCGGCAAAGCTGCCACATCGCCTGCCTGGGCGCGTATCTGCGCCGGTTCGCCTCGCGCGGGCATTTTCTGCTGATCGCGTCGTCGGACCCGGCCGTCGCGAGCGTGGCGCCCTTTGGCGGCACGCGCCGCCTGCTCACCCCCAACCCGCTGGCGGCCGGCTGGCCCTCGCCGGGCGGGCCGGTGATGATCGACGTGTCCACCTCCATCATCACCAACGGCATGACCAACCGGCTGCGGGCGGAGGGGCGGCATTTCGAACACGACTGGCTGATGGACGCGGACGGCAAGCCGACCAGCGACCCGAACGCCTTCTTCACCGAGCCGGGCGGAACATTGCTGCCGCTGGGCGGCATGGAGGCAGGACACAAAGGTTTTGCCCTCGCGCTGATGGTGGAGGCGCTGACGGCGGCCCTGGGCGGCTTCGGACGGGCGGACGGCCCGACCGGATGGGGCGCGGCGGTGTTGGTGCTCGCCATCGACCCGGCACGGTTCTCGGGCCTGCCGGCGTTCGTGCGGGAGACCGGGTGGATGGAGGAGCAAGTGCATGCGAACCCGCCGCTGCCGGGGGGGCCGGCGCCGCGTCTGCCCGGCGAACGCGCCCTGCAACTGCGTGGGGAGCAATTGGCGAATGGCGTGGCACTGCACCCGACCATCCCGCCCGCGCTGGCGGCGGCGGCCAGCCGCGCCGGGGTCGCGGCCCCGGTGCCGTTGTGACGATCCGCCCCGCAACGGCCGCGGACGTGCCGGCCATCTCCCGGATCGTCGAGGCCGCCTACGCGCCCTACGTGCCGCGAATCGGCCGCAAGCCTGCGCCGATGCTGGACGACCACGCCGCACGGGTGCGCGACGGACAAGCATGGGTGTTCGTCGCGGGCGGCGCGGTCGCGGGCATGGCCGTGCTACTGGACGAGCCGGACCATCTGCTGCTGGACAACATCGCCGTCGATGCCGCGCATCGCGGCACCGGAATCGGCCGCGCGCTCATGGAATTCACCGAGGCGGAGGCCGCGCGGCGCGGCCATGCCGAAGTGCGCCTTTATACCAACGAGGCCATGACCGAAAACATCGCGCTCTACGGCCGCATCGGCTACCGCGAGACCGGGCGCGGCGGGCAGTCGGGCTACAGGCGGGTGTTCTTCGCCAAATCTGTTGGGGGTTGATCGCCCCGAGCGCCTAGGCTATTCCCCGCGCCTCCAACGGCGACGCCCAGGTAGCTCAGTTGGTAGAGCATGCGACTGAAAATCGCAGTGTCGGTGGTTCGATTCCGCCCCTGGGCACCATTCCGGTCCACCATTTGGCACTCCGTCGCCAGCGCAACTTCTGCGCGGCGTCCGCATTGACCCCCCGCGACGTCAGTCTCGATCGAGCGGGAGAGCGGGTCATGCCACGCGGCGACAAGGCCAAATACACCGACAAGCAGGATCGCAAGGCGGAGCATATCGCCGACAGCTACGAACAGCGCGGCGTTCCGGCGCAAGAGGCGGAGCGGCGGGCGTGGGCCACGGTGAACAAGGACGACGGCGGCGGCAAGCGCCCCGGCGGGTCCGGGCGCGGCAACGTCACCGGCCATCCCGCCGCGCACAAAGGCGGTCATGAAGGCGGTGCGGCGTCGGCGGCGCGCCCGCAGCAGGAGCGTTCGCAGTCGGGGCGGACAGCCGCCGCCACGCGCAAGCGCAATGCCACCCACCCGTGATCGTTCAAGCGCCCGGTCGCGCCAATCCGTACCGAGGACCCACGCCATGAGCCAGCACATTTCGGCGCCGACGCCCCTGGATATCGACGCTGCCCTCGCCAATCCCAGCGCCTATTTCGCCGAACCGGCGGACATCCTGGCCTCCGGCCTGTCCCGCGCCTTTCAACTCAAGCTGTTACGTCAATGGGAACAGGACGCCCAGCTTCTCGCGCAGGCCGAAAGCGAAGGGATGCACGGCGGCGAGGAGAACATGCTGGGGCGCGTCGGCCGCGCGCTGCTCGCGTTCGACGAGGGGGAGCCGGCGGCAGAAACGGCCGCGCGCCCGGCGACCGCGACGGTGCTTCGCGACGGCATGGCGGAGGTCCGTCGCATCATTCGCGCACGTCCGCTCGCCGCCTCGCTGCTGATGCTGTCGCTGGGATTTTTGGTGGGGCGGCGCGACGCCCCCGCCGGTCGGCCCTAATCCGCGTCGCACGCCAGAAGCGCCGCCTGCTTCTCCTGCGGCGCCGCCAGCCCCGCGTGGACATCGGCCAGGATTTCGAACGACCGCAGCCGCGAATCGTGGTCGAATATTTGTGCCGTGACCATCAGTTCGTCGGCACCGGTACGCTCGGCGAACGCCGTCAGGCCATCTCGCACCGCCTCCGCCCCACCGACGATGGAGCAGGCGAGCGCCCCCTCCAGCATCGCCCGCGCGCGCGGGTCGAGCCGCGCGTCCAGCCCGTCCACAGGCGGCGGCAATTTGCCCGGCCGGCCGCTGCGCAGGTTCAGGAACGCCTGCTGCAAGGAGGAGAACAGGCGCCAGGCTTCGGCATCCGTCTCCGCCGCGAACACATTGACACCCAGCATAACATACGGCGCCGCCAGATGCGGCGAGGGCCGGAACCGCTCGCGATACACCGCCACCGCCTCGCGCATCTGCGCCGGCGCGAAGTGGGAGGCGAACGCATACGGCAGCCCCAATGCGGCGGCCAGTTGCGCCCCGTAGGTGCTCGACCCGAGAATCCAGACCGGCACGTCGAGCCCTGCGCCCGGCACCGCTTGCAGCATCTGCCCGGGTTCGGCCGGCTGGAAATAGTCCATCAACTCCATCACGTCGCGCGGGAAGTCGTCCACATCCGCCGCCAGATTGCGCCGCATGGCACGCGCGGCGATCTGGTCGCTGCCGGGCGCACGGCCGACGCCGAGGTCGATGCGGCCGGGGTGCAGGGCCGCGAGCGTGCCGAACTGCTCGGCAATCAGCAGCGGGGCATGGTTCGGCAGCATGATGCCGCCGGCGCCCACGCGAATGGTTTTCGTGCCGGCGGCGACATGCGCCAGCGCCACCGCCGTCGCGGCACTGGCGATGCCGGGCATGTTGTGGTGCTCGGCCATCCAGAAGCGCCGGTATCCGAACGCTTCGGCGTGGCGGGCGAGGTCCAGCGAGTGCCGCAACGCCTGGCCGGCGTCGCTACCTTCGGGGACGGGGGAGAGGTCGAGGACGGAGAGCGGGATCATCCTTAACAAATGGGTTGCGCGCGTCCCTCTGCCAGCGGGCGGTGGTTCGGTTTGAATGTCCTCCGCTGCGTTCATTTTTCCCTTGCCCTGAATTGGTCATTCATATTAACATTCCTGCGTGAACAACACTCCAAACCTTTCCCCGGCCGAGCGCCTCGGGATCCTCATCGAGTTTCTGATCCAGGCGCTGCTGGCGCGGGCCGGCTGGTGTCTGCCGCGCTGGCTGATCGCCACGATCGAGGACCAGCTCCGCGGCATCGGCCGGGATTTCGCCCTCCTCGCGGCCCGCATCGCCGAGCGGCAAGCCGCCGCAGCCG
>CAJCJG010000084.1 GCA_903970625.1 Solirubrobacterales bacterium 70-9
GTCGCGGATGCCGATCGAGCGGATCCGGTCCGGATCATCGATGAGCCAGTTCCACGCCTCGGCGCAGGCTGCCAGGATTTCCTCGTAGCTGTCCCAGATACGGGCAGAGAGCTTATTTCCCCGTAGATATTGCCAGACGTTCTCCATCGGGTTCAGTTCCGGTGAATACGGCGGCAGCGTGACCAGCAAGATGTTGTCCGGCACCGTCAACTCGCGCCCTGTGGCATGCCAACCGGCACCGTCGCATATCACCGCGGCCACCACCCCTGGCGCGACCTGTGAACTGATTTCTTCAAGGTGCAGGTTCATGCCTTCAATGCTGACGGCCGGCAGGATGATCGCCGCGCCGACGGCGCGCTCTGGGCAGATGGCGCCGAACAGGTAAACCGAGTCCCGGCGGGTGTCGCGCACCATAGGCGGACGTGAGCCAATCGGCGCCCAGACGTAGCTCAGCGAGCCTTGCTGGCCGACCCTGGCCTCGTCTTGGAACCAGACCTCCACAGCGGTTAACCCGGTGCGGCCGGCCAAGCACTCCTTCAGGCGGCTTGCGAAGTTTTTTTGAACGCCTCCTGCGCTGCGGCATCCTTCTTCGGATGATACGGGCGCGGCTGTAGTCGCGTGAAGCGCCACTTGCGCAGCCATTTGACCATGGTGCGTTTGGCAACGGTGACGGCGAAGCGGCGCTCGACTTCGCCGCACAGGTCAACGCAGCGCCAGCGGATGACATTGTGGATCGCGGGGTCCGGGCCGTCGAGTACCCATTGGCGCACTTCGCTCATCTGCGCCTCGGTCAGCTTGCCTTCCGCACCAGGGGCTTTGCGCGAGATCAGGCCGTCCACGCCTTGCTGATTGTAGCGATGCACCCAGTCCCGCAGCGTCTGCCGGTCCATGCCGGTCTGGCGTGCTGCGTCAGCACGCGAGGTGCCGTCCAGGATCATGGCGATCGCCAGCAGCCGTCGCGCCTGGTCGGCGTCGTCGCTCTGTGCTGCCAGGCCGCGCAGCTCTGCAGCAGTGTAGTCCGTGCGGGTGATCGCGACCGCCTTGCCCATGCGCTCCTCCCTGGCGGCGAATCGCCGCGTCGGGAGTAGCGAATCAGGATTTCGCAGCCGAGGGAATCGGCCAATGAGTCAGGCTCAGGGACCTCTGGTATAAGGCGGCCGTGTCTTGGGCATCGTGAACCCTCCGATTGAAAGCCGGAACGGCTCCACCAAACCGGGTCAACTTCAACTTCAACTTCAGCTACGACGAGATCGTCGCAGCCTGCAAAGCGGCTTGGCACTTCCTCATCGAAGACCCAGCCCGCATCCGCTCCATCGGCCACCGAGATTGGGCATGTGTCAAAGTCTAGGCGAGTTGGTATTAGAGCGCTGCACCGGAACCATCGAACAAATGGATTTGGCCGGCGCCGAGCGAGGCCGCCAGCACCTCCCCGGGCGTGACCGGCGGGCGGCCGGGGACCATGAGCACCACAGCGGCGCCACCGGGTCCGGTCGCGTAGAGTTGCGTGGCACCGCCGAGGTTCTCAGCGAAATCGACGGTCAGCGTCAGCAACGGGTCGGCGCCGCCAAGCGTCAGATGCTCCGGCCGCAAGCCTACCGTGACGGCGCTGCCGACCGGAGCCGGCCGGTTTGTCGTCGGCCTGACATGGATTTCGCCGCCCGCGAATGCCGGGTGCCCGACACGCAGGCCATTGCTATCCTGGCCGGTGATCGTGGCCGCCAAGAAGTTCATCTTCGGCGAGCCGATGAAGCCCGCGACAAAAATGCTGGACGGCGTATCGTACAATTCGGTCGGTGTGCCGATCTGTTCGACGCGGCCGGCGCGCAGCACGACGATGCGATCCGCGAGCGTCATCGCCTCGATCTGATCGTGCGTGACATACACCATCGTCGCACCGAGTTCGCGATGCAGCTTGGCGATTTCCACTCGCATCTGCGTGCGCAATTCGGCATCGAGGTTGGAGAGCGGCTCGTCGAACAGGAACAGCTTTGGGTTACGGACGATGGCGCGGCCGATGGCCACCCGCTGGCGCTGGCCGCCAGAGAGCTGGCGCGGCTTGCGGTCGAGCAGGGTCTCGATTTGCAAGATGCGCGCGGCGTCGGCGATGCGCGTCTCGATCTGGTCTTTCGGTGTCTTCGCCATTTTCAGGCCGAACGCGATGTTTTCCCGCACCGACATATGCGGATAGAGCGCGTAGCTCTGGAACACCATCGAGACGTTGCGGTCGGCGGGGGCCACGCCCGTGACGACGCGGCCGTCGATGGAGACGTCGCCGGCGCTGATTTCCTCCAGCCCCGCGATCATGCGCAGCAGCGTCGATTTGCCGCAGCCGGAGGGGCCGACGAAAACGACGAATTCGCCCTTGTCGGCCGACAGGCTGACGCCATCGACGACGGTCAGCCCGCCGAAGTGCTTCGAGACATGATCCAGTTGCAGAAAAGACATTATCGGTCGGCTCCGTGGACGGGGATGCTGCGTGCGTGCGCCTCGATCGCGTTGCGAACGTCGAACAGCTTCAGGTAGATCGCGAACGACGCATCGTGCGCCGCGCGCCACGCGGGATCGGCGTGGAAGATTTGCTGCGCGGGCGACATCGCGTCCAGCGCCGCGAACAGATCCGGATACAGTCCGGCGGCGACGGCGGCGACCATCGCAGTGCCGAGCAGCACGGGTTCGGGCGTGTCGGCGATCAGGAGGTCGGTGCCGAGGGCGTCGCGATACAGGCGCACCAGCAGGGTGTTTTTCAGGTGGCCGCCGGACAGCGCGCAACGGTCGATCGCGTAGCCGTGGCGGTTCAGATGCTCGACGATATGGCGCGATTGCAGCACGAGCGCGCGGGCGGTCGCGTAATAGGCTTCCAGCATCGCGCGGCGCGTGGTCTCTTCGCCGATGCCGGTCAGCAGCGCGCGGGTGCGCCCGTCGCCGAGAGGGGCGCGGTTGCCCAGCCAGTCCGGGACGATGTGGCGTCGCGCGGCGAAGGCAGGGCCTTCGGCATCCAGCAGCGCGAGCACGTCGGCGGCGGCCTGCGCATGTTCGTCTGCGCCGGCTTTGTGCGGGCCGGCGGGATGATGCAGCAACACCGCATCGAGCGCGGCACCGGAAAGGCTCTGCCCCGCCTCGTGCATCCAGAATCCGGAAAACACCGCGTCCTTGAACGGTCCCCAGACGCCGCCGACCTGCCGCTCGTCGTGCGCCCAGCTCATGTAGCAGGTGGAGGTCCCGCCTATCAGCGCGATCAGCCGGTTCATGTCCGGGAGAAAGCCGCGCCCAAGCACGCCGAGCGCGCCGGCCTCCGCGTCGATCAGGCCGATTGCGACCGGCACGCCCTCCGCCACGCCGAGATGCGCGGCGGCGGCGGCGCAAACCGTGCCATGCCGCTCGCCGACGCGGCCCGGGGTGGCGGAAAGCTGGCCGAGGCCGACCAGATCGGGCAGGCCGAGGCGCGCCAGCAATTCGTGCCGCCACGGCGTTTCGTCGGCCGGCAGATAAGGAAACTTGCAGGCAAGGCCGCAGACGGAGTGGCGATCGGTGCCGGTGGCACGGAAGGCGAGTTCGTCGCACACATCGCGCACCGCGATCAGCCGCGCCCAGGCATGTGGGCGATGCCGCTTGAGCCAGAGCAGTTTCGGCAGATGCATTTCCGGCGACAGCGTGCCGCCGACGTAATCGAGGTAGCGGTCGCCGGATCGGCCGACTTCCTCCGCCTCGCTCTCGCCGCGATGATCCATCCAGCCGAAAACGTCGGCCGCGCCATCGAGCGGCGGTTCGCCGCGCGCGGAGAGTGCAAGCGAGGAGGTTGCATCGAACGCGATGCCGCCGATCTCGCCTGCCGGCGCTTGCGCGCGCGCGTCGCGTACGGCACGGCAAACCGCCGCCCAGATGTCGTCCATCCGATAGACGGCGTGATGCTCCAGCGGCCTGTGCAGCGTGAAGGACGCGGATGCGGCGGCGACCAGCGCGCCGCCCGCATCGAACACGCCGGCGCGCGCGGCGAGCGTGCCGACATCGATGGCAAGCAGGTAAGGGGTCACAGCAATCCCTCGCCGGTGGCTTCGTCGGTGACGAGCCGGCGAACATAGCCCGCGCGCACGATCGCACGCACCACCGGCAGCTTCTCGCTGCCGCCGGAGGCCAGGATGGAGATCGGATAAGCCTTCAACTCGGCCGGCGACACCGCCATCACGCGCCCGTTCAGGGGATGGGCGACCGGACGGCCATCGGCGTCCAGAAACGTGCCGAGCAGATCGCCGACTGCGCCCGCCCGCCGCAGGTCGGGGATGCATTCGCTGACGATGTGGGTGGACGCCAGCAGCGAACGCGGCGTCAGGTCGCCGCATGCCACCAACGCGATCTGCCCTTCCCGCGCACGGCGCATGACTTCGGCGAGGCCGTAATGCGTCAGCAGCGTCGAGCGGCTTTCGGTGGACGGGCAGTAGATTGGCGCGGCCACGTAGTAGCACTCGGCGCTCAGCATACGGGCGAACTCGGTCGCGACCTCGAACGTGTTGATGCCGGAGCCGCGCGTCAGGCCACCCATCAAGGCCGTTACCCAGCTTGCCTGGAAGCGGCGCGGCGTAAGCCGGTGCGCCGCCGCCCGAAGCGTTCGCCCCCAGCCGACGGCGAGCCCGATGCCGTCCTTCAGCAGCGGATCGAGCAGGCGCCCCGCTGCCTCGCCGATCGCCTGCTGCTGCGCGTCCGGGTCCGGCACGGTCGGTACAATCGCGACGTCGTCCAGGCCCAGCCGCGTTTTCAGCCGCTCCTCCAGCGCCACGCAACTGGCGAGCGGCAGGCGCACGTCGATCCGCACGGTGCCATCCGTCCGTGCCTGGCCGACGAGGCGATTGACGCGCAGCCGGGTCAGGCCGAGCCGGTCGCCGATCTCCTGCTGCGTCATGCCGCCGATGTAGTAGTACCACGCGGCGCGCGCCTGCAACTGCGCTTCCGCGTCGCCGGGCAAGGGCGGGGGAGGGTCTTCCAAGCTCCGCGCTCAGGCAAACGCAGGCCGCAGGATCGCGACGGAGCGTCGTACCGCGTCCAGCACGGAGGCATCGTCGCTTTCGAACGGGTAGAACACTTCGAGGAAGACCGGCCGATCCCCCAGCCCGGCCGCGCGTTGCGCAGCGGCAGCCGCCGCCGGATCGACCGCGCCCGCTTCGGTAAAATCCCAGTGCCGGTCGTATTGAAAGTCGGTCTCCTGGATGTGAACGAGGCCCACGGCGGGGCCAAGGCCGGCGAACCACGGCTCCATTCGGCCACGATAGGGGCCGTAAAGCGGCGCGAACGTGCCGTGGCCCCAATCGAGGCAGAATTTCCACGGCACGGCGGAGGCGGCGACGTCGGCGGCCATACGGCTTGCCTGCGCCACGGTCCACGGAAATTCCCGGCGCAGCTGGGTGGGTTCGACGTAGAGTTCGCACAGCCCCTCGGCCCCCGCAACATCGCCGAGGCGGAGCATGCGGGCGATCAGATCGCGGTAGTCGGCGTCGCCGATCTCGTCCGCCTCCACGCCGTCCACGCGCGCCGGAACCGCGCCGAGCGGGCCGCCGACGCGGGCGATGCCGGCCAGACGGGCAAAGCGGTAGGCACGAGCCAGCCACGCCTCCGCCACGTCGCGCACGCGCGGATCGGGGTGCAGCAATTGGCTGTAGGTGTAATGAGCAAGTCCGATGAACGCGCTGTGGATCGTCACGCCATGCTGCGTGGCGGTGGTGCGGATGTTGTCCGCGAGTTCGGCGAGGAGATCGTCCGGCCATGCCGGGTCGACGAGATCGTACGAAAACTGCACGAGACCGAGCCCGAGTTGCTCGCGCACCAGCGGCACCCACAGATCGGGCGTGACCCACCGCTTGACGCAGAACGACAGCTTGACGCCGAGCGGGATCGTCATGGCTATTTCGTCGCACCCATCGTCAGCCCCCGCACCATGTGGCGCGAGACGATCAACGCGAAGATCGTGACGGGCAGGACGATCACGGTGCCTGTCGCCATGATCTTGCCCCAGGGCAATTCGTAGCCCGACATGAAGTTGGTCGCGACCACCGGCGCGGTTTTCAGGGCCTGACTGGTGATGAGCACGAGGGAGTACAGCAACTCGTTCCACGAAAAGATGAACGCGAAAATTGCCGAAACGGCAACCCCCGGCAGCCCGAGCGGCAGATAGATGCGCCAGAAAATGTTGAACTGGTCGGCACCCTCCAGCCGCGCCGATTGCTCGATGTCGGGCGGGATCGAGCGGAACTGGTCCGTGCAAATCCAGATCACGATCGGAAGGTTGAAGGTGAGGTCGATCAGGATCAGCACCAGCCGCGTGTTCAGCAAACCCACTTGTCGCGCCAGCAGATAGACCGGCAAGGCGAGTACGATCGGGCTGATGAAGCGGTTGGAGATGAACCAGAACCACAGATCCGCCTTGCCGCGAAACTCGAAGCGGGCGAGCGCATAGGCGGCCGGTGTGCCGATCAGCACCGCGAGCGCCGTCGTGCAGCTTGCCACCAGCAACGAATTCAAGACCGCGACCATGACATGGCTGTCGGCGAAAATGTCTGCGTAATTTGCGAGCGTCGGGGTGAACAGCCAGACGGGCGGCGACGCGAGCAAATCGGTCTGTTGCTTCAGGCTCGACGCCACCATCCAGTAGAACGGGAACAGCGCCACGACGACGACGAGCAGAAGCCCGCACGCATGCACAACGCGACCGGGGCCGACATGCCGCATCACTGCACCTCCCGGTAGAACAGCCGAATGTAAAGCCGGCTGAGTGCCACCGTCAAAATCAGCATCAGGATCGCCTGCGCGGAGCCGAGGCCGAGATCGAACACCTTGAAGCCGACACGCTGCACATAGACGGACACAAGATCGGTGGCCGAACCGGGGCCGCCGCGCGTCATCACAAACACCGTGTCGAACAGTTTCAACACGTCCGCCGACCGCAGGATCAGCACCGCCGTCAGCCCCGGCAGCATGTAGGGCAGTTGGATGTAACGCAGGAGCGGCCAATGGCGTTTCGTTTCCAGCCGCGCCGCTTCCTCCACCTCCACCGGCACCATCGAGAGGCCGGCGAGGAAGATCAGCGACACGAACGGCGTCCATTGCCACACGTCCATCGTCACGATCGCGATGAACGCGCCGGACGGGCTGCCAAGCCAGTCCCATGCATCGATGCCGAACCAGCCTAGGAACTGGTTTGCAACACCGAACTCCCGATTGAAGATCAGCCGGCCAATTAGGCCGACGACCGCATACGTCGTCGCCAACGGCACCACCAGCGCGACCCGCGCCAGCGCCCGCATGAACGCCAGGCCCGGGCGATGCAGCATCAGCGCAATCGCGAGGCCGAGTACGATCTGCAACGGCATGACCGTCAGATAAAATTTCAGTGTCAGCAGCAGCGATTGCCAGAACGTGTCGTCGGTCAGCGCATTGACGTAGTTGTCGAAACCAACGAACGGAAACCCGCCCAGCATGTCCTGGCGCCGGGTAATGTTATAACTTCTGAACGATGTGACGACGGCGAAGATGGTCGGATAGATGCCGATCGCCAGCAGTGCGACCACCGCAGGTGCCAGGAACCACAGCGGCGTGAAGCGGCCATAGCCCGGATTGTGGCGCGTGACCGGGTGGCTCATTCGAGGTTGGTGTGGTTCGCGCGCATCGCCTCCGGCGCCACGCCGAGCTGCTCGCGCAATTTTAGAATCATGATCTCGAACAGGATGTATTGCGCGCCCTCGTACAGCGAGCCCATCGGCAGCACCGATGGCGCGGGGCCGCTGTCGTCGGCCATCGTCTGCGCCGGCACCGGCAACACCGTGTCGGCAAGCTGGGCCGCCGAGCCGGCCGGTTGCCCCGTCACCACCAGCGTGCGGGCGCCATCGCGCCGTGCCACGCCGAGCAGCGCATCGACGGTCGAAAATCCGCCCGGTCCCGCCGAGACGATCAGCAGATCGCCCGTGCCCAGATGCGGTGTCGTCATGTCGCCGACCATCGCGACCCGCAGGCCGAGATGGAACAGCCGCATCGCAAATCCTTTGATCTGCAAACCCTCGCGGCCGACTCCGTACAATGCGATACGGCCGGCGGCGGCGATCTCGGCCACGGCCCGATCGACCGCGCCATCGTCGATCCGGTCGAACACGCGGCCGAGATCGTCGAGTGCGGCGCGATACAACGACGTCATGCTATCTCCCGTCGATAGGCGCTCCCCGGCCGCGAGCGGGCCGGGGAGCCGTTGCACGTCTACTCCAACAGCGCCTTTTTGCCGTCGTAGTAGCCTTCTTTCGCAAGGATCGATTCCATACGTGTGCCGATTTCCTTGGCACCTTCCTCGGTCGAGATCTGGCCCAGCTCGATCTTCGATCCGAATTCGGCCACCACTTCGGAAATCGCCGGCCAGGCCGGGAAGCGCGGGCGAAATTCCGGCACGCCCTTCTGCCAGGAGGCAACCATCGGGTCGACGAACTTGTACTTCGCCTTGATATCAGGCTGCTCGTAGATCGACGAGCGGCCGGAGACGCCGCCCGCTTCGACATAGGCGCGCGCAATGTCTTCGGACGTCGCCCACTGGATGAAGATCCAGCCGGCCTTCTGTTGCGCCTCCGTGGCCTGCGCCGCGACTGCGAGGGAGAAGCCGCCGAGCGCCGGTAGGCGACCGGCCGGACCGGCCGGTTCCGGTGCCACGGCAAGGCAATCGCCAAGCTTGGATGTCTTCGGATCGGTCAGCGTGCCGTAGAACGCCGACCACTCGGTGATCATCGACACCTCGCCCTGCGCCAGCGCGTTCACCGCCTCCGAATGGTCGTAGGAGACGACGCCCGGCGGCATGTATTTCAGCAGCGATTGGCGGAACTTCAGGCCGTCCTGGCTGCCCTTGGATTCCAGGTTGGACTTGAAATTCTTGTCGAGCAGCGAGCCGCCGAACGGCCACAGCACGCGCATGAAGCTATCGGCCGACTGCGTTTCGCCGCGCAGCGATTGCAGCGCATAGGCGTAATGCTTCTTCGCGGGATCGGTCAGCTTCGGCGCATAGGTGGTGTACAGCTCCTCCCACGTCGCCGGCGGCTTGTCGAAGCCGGCCGCCTTCAGCTGGCACTGATTGTAGAACAGCAGGCCCGAGTAGTTGTCGAACGGCAGGCCGTAGACCTTGCCGCCCCACGAGCCGAACGCATCGAGCAGCAGCGGGAAGAAGCCCTTCAGGTTCAGGTTCGGGTCGGTGATCGCAGGATCGCTCGTGAATTTTTCGACCGGAACGATCCAGCCATTCTCTGCGAACTCGCCGATCCAGACCAGATCGACCAGCGCCAGGGTCAGGTCACCATGCGAGTTGAAGCTCAACACCTCTTTCTCGCGCGTGTTCTCGTAGGGCACGATCTCGTAGTTCACCTTGATGCCGGTCTTTTTCTCGAACTCCGGCAGCAGCTTGATGATCGCGCGATAGCCCGGGCGGTCGAGGAAGATCACATTCAGCTCGGTGCCTTTGAAGGGCGCAGCCGCCTGTTCGATGTTCCACGGTGCCGCATTGGCGGGCGTCGGCGCGAGCGTCGCCGCCGCGCCCGCGAGGGCAAACGCGCAGGCGGTTGCATACAGCAGTCTTCTCACTTTTCTCTCCCGTTGAAGTTCAGTCCGTTCGGATAGATCAGGGCCTTGCCGTAGCCAGGCGCGTTGTCGGCCAGGGCCGCGAACGTGCCGGGCGTACCCGCCAGATCGACCCGGTGGGTGACGAGCGTCGATACGTCCACCCGCCCCGAGGCGACCAGCGCGATGGCGCGCGGATAGACCTCTCCCATCCGCCGCGCGAACTTGATCTTAAGACCCCGCCGGCGCGCCTCAGCTGCGGGAAGTGTGTAGATGTCGCCGTCGGGAATGCCGACCAGGACGGCGCGGCCGCCGATCCGCGCGGCCAGCACCGCGTCGCGGAAGCCGAGCGGGTTGTTGGTCGCCTCGACGACCAGGGATGTGCCCTTGCCGCCGTCGACGGCGGGGATCTCGGCCAGGGTCGCGAACGCGCCGGCCACGCCCAGCAACTCGGCCATCGCGCGCCGGTGCGCCAATGGTTCGACGACAAAAATGTCGCCGGCCCCCGCGGCTTTCAGCACCTGGACGATCAGCAGCCCGATCGGGCCGGCACCCAGCACCGTCACCGTCTCCAGCAAGCGGGGCTTGGCCAGATCGACCGCGTGGATCGCGACCCCGAGCGGCTCCAGCATGACAGCGGCCAGCGCATCAAGTGCTGGGGGAAGTTTCACGATTTGGGCGCGCGGCACCCACAATTTGGCAGTCATTGCGCCATCGATCGGCGGCGCGCCGATGAAGGCAACGTTGGGACAGAGATTGGAATGCCCTTGATGGCACCATTCGCACTGGCCGCACGGCCGGGCCGGATCGACCGCCACGAGATCGCCGCGCGCGACCCCCAATTCCGGAACGTCAGCAGCGACATAGCCCGCAAACTCATGCCCCGGCACGAACGGTTCCGCGATCAACGCCGCGCCAATGCCACCATCTTTATAATAGTGCAGGTCGCTCCCACACAACCCGACGGTTGCGACGTCGAGAAGGACTTCATCAGGCCCACCTTCCCTTAGATTGTACGATGCCACGCGCGCGTCTCGCGGGCCGCTCAAATAGAGCGCCTGATCGCCCATCTCCCTTGTCCGCCCCCAATCCCGCGCCTCAACGACGCCTCATCCAGATGACGATACAAATGTAAGGAAACACATGCAACTGCTGTGTTTGTATAAATGCATAGGTTTTTGACCCACCCGTTAGTCACCGAGCCGTGCGAACGGCCGCTTCCGGGAAGCGCGTCCGCGCGCCGCAACGACCGAAAAGGGCGCAAAGCGGTCCTTCCGGCCAGCATGTGGAAGCTTTCGCATCGGTTCGGGGTCGGCGGTCCGGGGCGGTGCTCTGAACGGTCGCTGCCCATTACACTCATCGCCGCATGCCCAGATGCTCGAGCAATGCCACCGCGCCGGGCAGATCGCCCCGCTGCTCCCGCAGCAGTCTCTCGCCGCCGACCGCGAAGACGGCGATCGCTGACAGGAGGTCGTGTAGTCGTTCGGGGGCACCGGCGTCGAACGGCAGCACGCAGCCGCCGGTGCGCTTCGCGAGATCCTAGAACGCCTCGGCATCACGGCGCGGAGCTAGGTCGGCCGTGTCGTGCAGAACAACCAGCTTGGTGTCCTGGGCGCCCTCTGAGTCTGCCAGCCGCCGCCCCCTCGACCACGCTCTCATCGAACACATCGCCTATATAGATGACCTCGCGAACTACAGGCTGCGTCAGACAGGCCGAGAGGATCGGCAGCACTCGGGTCATGCGGGCGGCGCACGCGACCCCGGCGGCGCGATCACGCAGCGTGTTGGCGTCGTTGGTGAATGCGGTCAACGTATGCACGCGGGCCGCCATGCACGGCGAGCGCCACGACTCGTTCGCTCGGCAGCGTCTTCGCCAGCGCGTCCGTCACCAGCCGGGCGGCCGCCCAGGCCGCCTCGCGCGAGGCGGTGGCATCGACGGCAAACACCAGCTGCGGCCGGGCCGGCGTGTCGGACTCCGCCGGTGGCTCGGTGTCGGACAGAGCCGAACGCAGCGTCGCCGACTCGGCGGTGGCTCTCGTCGCGATGCCCCCGCGCGCTTACCGGGAGGGCTGCTACCGCGCTCTGTATCGATCGCCGGCGCGCTCCGGAATGCGCGCGCAGCCACGCGTGTGCTGCCAATCCACTTAACCAGTCGGACAACGATCTGCTTCTTTGGGCAGCAGCCGGGTCTATGGAGCTTCGGTCCAGCTCTCGGAGAACGCCAGGGCGCATGTGCTGAAGGGTTTACCGTCGCGGTCTCGCGGCCAAGGCTGCCCCGCGGCCACGACACCATTTCGGGTCAATCTGGCCCCGAGGGTCGGAATCAACACGGTGCATACGCCGTACCGCCGAGCCGAATCGGCGTTCGGCTGCGTGTGGATTAACAGCGGTTCACCGACGCTATACCAGGTCAGGGCAATTTCCTCATCGCTGGTGTCCATGCGTTCGGTCCAAAAATCGCGAACATCGCCAGACTTGCTGAACTGTGCGTCGGTAACCGGAATGCTGAGATCGCTCAGCTCCGCGTTCAGCATTCCCTGTACGGTCGATTGCAGCCACCGTGCCATCGCGATGTTGTCGGCGTAGATTCGCCAAGCGTCGTCGGTCAGCTCACTCTTCAGATACAGAACATGCCCCGGGCCGGCCGGCGAGAACAGGATGCGCCAAAAGCTCGCAGTTGTCGTGAAGGCGTCGCCATCCGCCCGGCTGAGCCGGATGAAGGGGTTCTCACCCGTCAGGATGACGCGGTTCGCATCGACCGTACTCATCGACGACACCTCCGAAATTGAGCAATCGCTCTGCTATCATCACCAGGCCCGTCAGAAGCGCAAATCTTCCCACGCGTCGGTTCAATCCGCCTGCTCCAACGTCCGCGCAACGTCCGCGATCGTGGTCCGATGCAGGTCTCGCACCTGATCGGCCGGGTAGCGGCGGGCCCGGTGAGAGGTGGCCGGGCAAATTCGGACAGCCCGATAAGTGGAAAATCTGCCTGAGAGCGGCGAGAATGCCGCGGATCAGGAGCGACAATGGCAAGACGAGCACGTCGCACGCATAATCCGGCTTTCAAGGCGAAGGTGGCACTGGCTGCCATCAAGGGCGAAAAGACGCTGGCCGAACTGGCGCAGCATTATGATGTTCACCCCAACCAGATTACGGCGTGGCGGGCTCAGGTGCTTGGGGGTGCCGCCGAGTTGTTCGGTGGCGAGGCGGTCGCGGCCGCGCCGGCGGTGGACATCAAGGTTCTTCACGCCAAGTTCGGCGAACTGACGCTGGAGAACGATTTTTTGGCCGGTTGGAGTTGAAGTTGACCCGGTTTGGTGGAGCCGTTCAGGCTTTCAATCGGAGGCTTCACGATGCCCAAGACCCGCCCGCCTTATTCGCCTGAGTTCCGTCGCCAGATGGTCGAGCTGGTCCGCGCCGGTCGCGATCCTGCTGACCTTGCCCGCGAGTTCGAACCGACGGCGCAGTCGATCTGCCACTGGGTGACGCAAGCGGACCGGCAGGAAGGCCGCCGGGAGGAGAAAGGTGATGGGCTGGCCGCGGCCGAGCGCGACGAACTCGCCCGGCTGCGGCGCGAGAACAAGCAGCTGCGGCTGGAGCGCGACATCCTCTCTCGAGCGGCGGCCTGGTTCGCACGCGAGACCGGCGCGATCCCGTCCGGGTCTTCGAATTCATGAGCGCGAACCAGGCGACCTTTCCGATTGCGGTCATGGCACGCGTGCTTGGCGTGTCGGAGTCTGGCTTTCATGCCTGGCGCCAGCGTTCGTCCTCAGCGCGTGCGGTTGCCGACAAGATGCTGTTGAAGCGGGTGCGAACCATCCACGCCAGTTCGCGCGAGACCTACGGTGTGCCACGCGTGCATGCCGAACTGCGCGCCGCCGGAGAAAAGCACGGTCGCAAGCGGATCGCGCGGCTGATGCGCGTGGCGGGTCTGGTCGGCGCCAGCCGCCGCCGGACCGGTGTGACGACAACACGGCGCGACAAGGACGCACGGCCGGCGCCTGATCTGGTGGACCGTAACTTCGTGGCGTCGCAGCCGAACCAGCTCTGGGTCGCCGACATCACCTTCGTGCCGACGGCGAGCGGCTTCCTCTATCTCGCTGTCGTGCTGGATGCCTGGAGCCGCAAGATCGTTGGCTGGTCGATGGCCAACCATCTGCGCGCCGAGTTGGTGATTGATGCATTGGAGATGGCGGTCGGCCAACGCCAACCCGGCGGCGTCATCCATCACAGCGACCAAGGCAGCCAATATACCTCTCTGGCCTTCGGCAAGCGCTGCCAGGAGGCCGGTGTGCGGCCGTCCATGGGATCGGTCGGCGATGCCTACGACAACGCCATGTGCGAGAGATTCTTCGCCACGCTCGAATGCGAATTGCTCGACAGGCGCCGATTTGCGTCCCAGGCCGAGGCGCGCATGGCCTGTTTCAGCTTCATCGAAGGCTGGTACAACCCTGTCCGGCTGCACTCCGCGTTGGGCTACAGGTCGCCCATGGCCTACGAAGCAGCACAGGAGGAAGTAGCCGCAGAACCGAAATAACCAACTCCCTCACCACTCCACGAAAGCGGGGCAGCTTCACCGGATGGGCAGCGACGCTCATCGGGCTGCCGCGCCGCCGGAGGGCGCCGCGCTCGGCGGGGCGCACGAGTCGGAGCCGCAGGTCAGTTTCCGTCACGTCGGCAAGCAGTTCCGTCCGCGCTTCGGGCGGAGCGTGACGGCGCTGGAGGACATCAGTTTTGACGTCCGGCGCGGTGAGATTTTTGGCATCATCGGCCGCAGCGGCGCCGGAAAATCCACCCTGATCCGCTTGGTGAACGGGCTGGAAAAGCCCACCACCGGCCAGGTTATGGTGGACGGCGTCGATGTCGGTTCGCAGGGCAATGCCGGTCTGACCGCCCTGCGGCGGCGGGTCGGCATGGTATTCCAGGGCTTCAATCTGCTTGCCTCCCGCACGGTCGAAGACAACGTGGCACTGCCGCTTCGGTTGACCGGCACCGGCTTGGCCGAGGCGCGGCGGCGCGCATGCGAGGTGCTGGACCTGGTGGGCCTGGCCGACAAGGCGCGCGCCTATCCCGCCCGGTTGTCCGGCGGGCAGAAGCAGCGGACCGGGATCGCCCGCGCGCTGGTGCAGCAGCCGGACCTGCTGCTGTCGGACGAAGCCACCTCCGCGCTGGACCCGGAAACCACCGCCGGAATCCTGGCGTTGCTGCGGGACATCAATCGCACCCTGGGCCTGACCATCCTGCTGATCACGCACGAGATGGATGTGATCCGCCGCGTCGCCGGCCGCGTCGCGGTGCTGGAGGGTGGGCGGATCGTCGAGATCGGCCATGCGTGGCAAGTCTTCGCCGCCCCGCGCCACGCCGCGACTCGCGCCATGCTCGCGCCGGTCCATGGCGCGCCGGGCGGCCTGACCGGCATCGAAGCGGGCCACACACTGTTCGCGATCACCCAGTCCGGCGATGATCCGCCGCTGGATCTCACGGCGCTCGCCGCACCACTGGGGCAGGGTGGGCGACTGCTGGGCAACTTTGCTGGAGAACAGGCTGGCCGCAACGCGACACATCTCCTGCTGTCTGCTGCCACCGACGATGTGGCCGCCTGTCTGAGCAGGCTGCGCGCCGTGGCGCCGACGGCCGAGGTACTTCCCTATGCCGGGTAGCCTGCTGGAACTGTTTTGGATCGCGCTGAAGGAGACCGCCGTGATGATCGGCGTCTCCAGCGGCTTGGCGCTGCTGATCGGGCTGCCGATCGGCCTGTTGCTGGTGGCCACCACGCCCGGCGGGCTGCTGCCGGCGCGCTGGCTGAACTGGCCGCTCGGCGGGCTGGTCAACGCCATTCGCTCGACGCCGTTCATCATCCTGCTGGTCGCGCTGATCCCGCTGACGCGACTGATTGCCGGTACGAGTATCGGGCTGTGGGCCGCCGTGGTGCCGCTGACCATTGCCGCTGCGCCGTTCTTCGCGCGCCTCGCCGAGTGTCGCTGCGCGACGTGCAACCCGGCCTGATCGAGGCTGCGAAGGCCATGGGCGCGCAACGCTGGCAGATTTTCTGGTTCGTGCTGCTGCCCGAGGCGTTGCCCAGCCTGATCGCCGGGTTCACGATCACCCTGGTCTCCATGATCAACGCCTCCGCGATGGCCGGCGCAGTCGGTGCAGGCGGGCTTGGCGATCTGGCGATGCGCTTCGGCTACCAGCGCTTCGACAACCGGGTGATGGCCGAAGTTGTCATCACGTTGGTAGTGATCGTCACCTTGGTGCAATGGCTAGGCGATCTCGCCGCGCGGCATTTCGACCGTCGCTGATGTCGATGCGGTGGGAGACCGGGTGCGCACCGCTTGCAGCCGGCCGCAACGGCGGACAAATTGAGCCATGACGGACACACCGCTCCCTCTCGAACAGGGCCTGTTTGGACGTCTCCGGCGTGACGCCGGAGCGCTATGGGAGGGCTATGTCGCGCACGATTTCGTCCGTGCGCTCGGGAAGGGCACGTTGCCGGACGCCGCATTCCGGAACTTCCTCGTCCAAGACTACCTTTTTCTGATCCATTTCGCTCGGGCACACGCGCTCGCCGGCTTCAAGGCCACGCACCTCGCCGATATCCGCGCCGCTGCCGCAGCGGTCACCGCCATCGTCGATGTGGAGATGCCGCTGCACGTCTCCTACTGCGCCGGCTGGGGGCTGAGCGAGCAAGAGATGGCCAATGCCCCCGAGGCGCTGGAGACGATGGCCTACACGCGGTTCGTGTTCGAGCGCGGTCTCGCCGGCGATCTCCTCGATTTACAGGTGGCGCTCGCCCCCTGCGTCGTCGGCTATGGTGAGAGCGGCGAGCGGCTGCTCGTGGATCCGGCCACTCGGCGCGACGGCAATCCGTACGACGAGTGGATCGCCGCCTACACCAGCGAGGCTTATCGCGACACAGTACGGGATGCGATCGCGACGCTCGACCGGCTCGGGGAGTCGTATGGCGCGGCGGCGCGTTACCCGCAGCTACTTGCCACCTTCGTGGCAGCGACACGACTGGAAACGGCGTTCTGGGACATGGCCTGGCGGCCGGGTTGATCGGGTTTCCGATTGAAGCACGTAACGGGTCCCGTTACCGTCCGATCTCATTTCAAGAGTAACATAAGGATGTCGGGCGTGCGTGCGGCGATGAATTACTCAGGCCTCGCACTCCTCCGCGAGGCGCTGCGCGGTCATAGCGGTTGGGGTCCTGCCTGGCGGGACGCGGCGCCCAGGACCGAGTACGATGCGCTGATCGTCGGCGGCGGCGGCCATGGGCTGGCAACTGCCTACTACCTCGCCAAGGAGCACGGCCTGACCAACGTCGCGGTGCTGGAGCGCACGCATATCGGCTCCGGCAATGCCGGCCGCAATACGACGCTGATCCGCTCCAACTATCTGCTGCCCGGCAACGAACGGTTCTTCGAAAAATCGATGCAACTCTGGGAAGGGCTGGAGCAGGATCTGAACTACAATGCGATGGTCAGCCAGCGCGGCGTGCTGAACCTATATTCCGACGACGGGCAGCGGGACGCCTGCGTGCGACGCGGCAACACCATGCGTCTGCACGGTGTCGATGCCGAATTGCTGGACCTCGCGCAGGTCAAGGCGATGTATCCGTATTTTGACTACCGCAACGAACGGTTTCCCATCCGCGGTGGCCTGCTACAGCGCCGTGGCGGCACTGCGCGGCATGATGCGGTCGTATGGGGCTTCGCCCGCGCGGCAGACCGGCGAGGCGTCGATATCGTGCAGAACTGCGAAGTCACAGGTTTTCGCATTGAAGGCGGCGAAGTGCGCGGCGTGGAAACAACGCGCGGTCCGATCTTCGCGCGGAAGGTGGGCCTGTGCTGCGCCGGAAGTTCTTCGCGGGTCGGCGAGCTCGCCGGATTGCGGCTGCCGATAGAAAGCCATGTGCTACAGGCTTTCGTCACCGAGGCGGTCAAGCCGATGTTCGACGGCGTCGTGACGTTTAGCGGCGGCACCTTCTACATCAGCCAGTCGGACAAGGGCGGGCTGGTGTTCGGCGGCATCCTCGACGGCTACAACTCCTATGCGCAGCGCGGCAATCTTCGGGTCGTCGAGGACGTGATGGAGGCAGGAATGGCGATGATGCCGCTGTTGGGCCGTTTGCGTGTGCTGCGGCAATGGGGCGGCGTGATGGACATGACGATGGACGGCTCGCCGATAATCGACCTGACGCCGATCCGGGGCCTGTACCTGAACGCCGGCTGGTGTACCACCGGGTTCAAGGCGATCCCGGCGTCCGGCTGGTGCTTCGCACACACCATGGCGCGGGACGAGCCGCATTTCATCAATTCCGCCTACCGCCTCGACCGATTCGCCGTGGGCGCCGTGCTCGACGAATCTGGCCATGGCGCGCACCCGAACCGGCATTGAACCCGCCATGCGGCTGCCCTGTCCCCATTGCGGCTCGCGCCCGGCCGACGAGTTCACCTGTTACGGCGCGGCCGATCCGGTCCGGCCCGCAGCCGGCGCGCCGGCGCAAGTTTGGCACGACTACGTCCATATCCGCCCGAACCCATACGGTCTGCACAACGAACTGTGGCAGCATGTGCATGGTTGCCGGCGCTGGCTGGTGATGACACGTGACACGCGCACTCACGCCGTGCTTGGCGCACGCGATGGCGGCTCGCGCGGCGGCGGTGCGGCTTGACCCGACTCGCCGGCTGTGGACTGGTCGACCGCGCGCAGCCGCTGTCGTTTCGCTTCGACGGCAATGCCTACACGGGGCTGGCGGGCGATACCCTGGCGTCTGCGTTGCTGGCCAACGGCGTCCGGCTGGCCGGGCGCAGCTTCAAGTATCACCGCCCGCGGGGCATTCTCTCGGCGGGTCCCGAGGAACCTAACGCGCTGGTGGAACTGCGGCGCGGGGCGCGTCGGGAGCCGAACATTCCCGCCACGACGGTCGAATTGTTCTCCGGACTTGAAGCGGATAGCCAGAACCGCTGGCCGTCGCTGCGGTTCGACGTGATGGCGGTCACAGGATTGCTCGGCCCACTGTTTCCGGCAGGCTTCTACTACAAGACATTTATGTGGCCCGCACGGTTCTGGGAGCGGCTCTACGAGCCGGCCATCCGCCGCGCCGCAGGCCTCGGCCGCGCCGCTGAGGCGGAAGACCCGGATCGGTATGATCGCGCCCACCTCTACTGCGACGTGCTTGTTATCGGCAGTGGAGCCGCCGGGCTGGCCGCCGCCCTGGCAGCCGGGCGCCGGGGTGCGCGGGTGGTCCTGTGCGAGTCCGACTGGCGCCTCGGCGGACGCCTGCTTGCCGACGGCGGAGAGATCGATGGGCTGCCGGCGGCGGACTGGGCGGTGGCTGCGGAGGCGGAGCTCCGCGCCATGCCGGAGGTGAGGATGATGCCCCGCACCACCGTGTTCGGCGTCTATGACCACGGCACCTACGGCGCGGTGCAGCGCGTGTCCGATCACGAGCCGGAACCGGACGCGAACGAGCCCCGCCAGCGTTACTGGCGCATCACCGCGGAGCGCGGCGTTCTCGCGGCCGGCGCCATCGAGCGGCTTGTGGCGTTCTCCGGCAACGACCGGCCGGGCGTCATGCTGTCGGGCGCGGTGCGGCAGTATCTCAATCGCTACGCCGTCACCCCCGGGCGACGGGCCATCGTCGTGACAGCCGGCGACGACGGTTGGCGGACCGTGACCGCGTTGGCCTCGCACGGAATCGAGGTCGCGGCGGTGGTGGACCGCCGCGCGGAAATGCCGGAGCGGCATGCCGCAGCCGCCGCGTCGGCCGGTGCCCGCGTGTTCGCGGGCGGGCGGATCGGCGGCACGTTGGGCGGATCGTCGCTGTTCGCCGCCGATATCGTGGAGGCGTCGGGCGAGCGAACCCGTGTGGCGGCCGATCTGCTGGCCGTGGCCGGCGGTTGGAACCCGACAGTGCAACTTACCTGCCATCTCGGCGGCAAGCCTGTGTGGAGCGCGGCGGCCGAAGCGTTCGTCCCAGGCGCGCTGCCGCCCGGCATGGCAGTGGTGGGAGCGGCCAGAGGCAGCTTCGGGCTTGGTTCGGCGCTCGCCGAAGGCGCGCGCGCAGGGGCGGAAGCTGCCGAAGCAACGGGGTTTTCCGGCTCGGCGCCAGCCATTCCCTTCGCATTGGACGCGGAGGGCGCGCCCGCGCCGATTTGGATCGATTCCGGCGCGCGCAAGGCGTTCGTCGATCTCCAGCACGACGTCACGCTGGAGGACATCGCCATCGCGCATCGCGAGGGCTTTCGCGCCGTCGAACTGCTCAAACGCTACACGACCCACGGGATGGCCACCGACCAGGGCAAGACCGGCGGCGTGCTCGGCATGGCGGCGATGGCCGCCCTGACCGGCATGGACATGGCCGAGACCGGCACGACGGTGTTCCGCCCGCCGTACACGCCGGTCGCCATCGGCGCGTTGGCCGGTCCGAATCGGGGCAAGGACTACCGCCCACGCCGCCGTACCCCGGCGCAGGGCTGGGCCGAGGAACAGGGCGCGGTGATGACCGAGGTCGGCCTGTGGCACCGCGCGCTGTGGTTCCCCCGCCCCGGAGAGGCCGACTGGCAGGCCACCATCACCCGCGAGATCGGCGCCATCCGCACCGGCGCCGGGGTCGCAGAGGTGTCGACCCTGGGCAAGATCGAACTGGTCGGCCCCGATGCCGGCGCGCTGCTGGATTTTCTTTACATCAACACGTTCTCGACGCTGCCGGTGGGCCGCACGCGGTTCGGCATCATGCTGCGCGAGGACGGGTTCGCGATGGACGACGGCACCACGGCGCGACTGGAACAGGACCGCTGGATCCTGACCACCAGCACCGGACATGCGGGCGCGGTGATGGAGCACATGGAATACGTCCATCAGATGCTGCGTCCGGAGCTGAAGGTGGCGTTCACGTCGGTCTCGGATCGGTGGGCTCAGTTCTCGGTGGCCGGTCCGAACAGCCGTCAGGTGATCGCGGGCGTGCTCGATCCCGGAGCGGACCTTGCGGACGCCGCGTTTCCCCACATGGCCTGCGGCGTCTTCACCGCGCTGGGGGGAGTACCGGCACGGGTGTTCCGCATTTCGTTCTCCGGCGAGCGCGCTTACGAGATTGCCGTTCCGGCGGGATTCGGCGAGGAACTCGTCCGGCGCATGATGCAGACCGGAGCGGCGTTCGGGCTGGTGCCGTACGGGCTGGAATCGCTGGGCACCATGCGCGTCGAAAAAGGCCATCTCGGCGGCGGGGAGATCAACGGACAGACCACGGCGCGCGACCTCGGCTTCGCCCGGCTGATGTCGAGCCGAAAGGACTATATCGGCCGTGCGCTCGCGCAGCGCCCGGCGCTGATCGACCCGCGCCGCCCGGCCCTGGTGGGCCTGCGCCCGGTGGACCGCATGGCCACGCTGCGCGGCGGCGCGCATCTGCTGCCGGAAGACGCGCCGGTGCGTATCGAGCATGATCAAGGCCACGTCACCTCGGTGGCCTACTCGCCCACGCTGGGCCACTGGATCGGGCTTGGTTTGCTGGAGGGCGGACCGTCGCGGCACGGCGAGGTCGTTCGCGCCGCCAACCCGCTGGAGGGCTTCGACGATCTTGTCGAAATCGTGCCGCCGTGCTTTCTCGACCCGCAAGGCGCGCGGCTGCGAGGGTGATGCTATAAGGCGGCGGTCGCCGGCCCGGCGTGGTGACAGGCAACCTGATGTCCCGCCGCCAGGGTGCGCAGAAGTGGGCTGGTCTCGGTGCATTCGGTGGTGGCAATCGGGCAGCGCGGGTGAAAGTGGCAGCCGCCGGGTGGGGCCGAGGGATCGGGTGTCTCGCCGCGCAGCGACACATGCGGGCGGGCGCGCTCGCGCGCCGGGTCCGGCAGCGGGATCGCGGACAGCAGCGTGCGGGTGTAGGGGTGTAGCGCCGTCTCGAACAGCGCGGTGCGCGGGGCGATCTCCACGATACGGCCAAGATACATCACCGCCACCGTGCGACAGATGTGCGCCACGATGCTCAGGTCGTGGCTGATGAACAGCATCGACAGGCCGCGCGCGCGCTGTAGGTGGCGCAGCAGGTTGATGATCTGGGCGCGGGTCGAGACGTCGAGTGCCGAGACGGGCTCGTCCGCCACCAGGAAGTCCGGGTCGGTGGCGATGGCCCGCGCGATCACCGCGCGCTGGCGTTGCCCGCCGGAGATTTCGTGCGGGTAGCGTTCGGCGAATTCGCCGGGCAGGCCAGCCTGCGCCAGCACGTCCGGCTGCCGGGCACGCGCCGCGGCGCGGCTCCAGCCCTGCACCAGCAGATGCTCCTGGAGCGTGGTCCCGATGGTCATGCGCGGGTTGAGCGCGCCCGATGGGTCCTGGAACACCATCTGGCGGCGGCGCCGGAGTTCGCGCAGGTGGCTGCCGGCGGCATCGGCCGTATCGCGCCCGTCGAAGCGCACGATCCCCTCGCTGGGGCGCTGTAGGCCGACCAGCGTGCGGCCGAGCGTGGACTTGCCGGAGCCGCTCTCGCCGACCAGCCCGAGCGTCTCGCCCTTTCCTATCGCTATGTCGACGCCATCCAGCGCCCGCAAGATGCGGCCGGACCCGAGCCGGTAATGCCGAGCGAGCGCCTGCGTCTCGACCAGCGGCACGGTCATGCCGGGTGCCAGCAGGCGACCGCGCGGCCCTCTCCGGTCGGGATCAGCGCCGGTTCCGTGCGGCAGGCATTGCTTGCGCGAGCGCAGCGCGGCGCGAACCGGCAGCCGCTTGCGTCTGCGGCCGTTTGCACGCTGCCGGGGATCGTGGCCAGATCGTCGTCCCATCCGGCGTCCAGTCGCGGCACCGACCCGAGCAGGCCCACAGTGTAGGGGTGCGCCGGGGCGGCGAACAGCGCCCCGGTCGGCGCGGCTTCCACGATGCGCCCGGCATACATCACGGCGACGCGGTCCGTCATGCCGGCGACCACCCCGAGATCATGGGTAATCAGGATCATCGCCATACCGAATTCGCGCGACAGGTCGCGCAACAGGCCGAGAATCTGCGCCTGGACCGTCACGTCGAGCGCCGTCGTCGGCTCGTCGGCCAGCAGCAGGCGCGGGGAACAGGCGATGGCGGCGGCGATCATCACGCGCTGGCACATGCCACCCGACATCTCATGGGGATAGGCGCGCAGCCGCACCTCCGGCGCTGCGATGCCGACCTTGCGGAACAGGTCGAGCGCGCGTGCCGTCGCCTCGCGCCGGTTGGACCCGAGATGGGTGCGCAGCACCTCCGCCACCTGGTCGCCCACCCGGATCAACGGGTGCAGCGCCGTCGCGGGATCCTGGAAGATCATCGCCAGTTCCGCGCCACGGATGCTGCGCATGCGCGCTTCGTCCAACGCCAGCAGGTCACGCCCTCCGAAGCTGGCAGAGCCGTCCAGCCGCGCGGCCTCCAGCAGCCCCATCAGCGCCAGCGCCGCCGTGGACTTGCCGCAACCGCTCTCGCCCACAAGCCCGAGCGTCTCGCCTTCGTCTAGCGTGAACGAGATACCGTCGACGGCCCGCGTCTGGCCGAACCGGACCGTCAGATCCCGCACGTCGAGGAGTGTCGTCACGCCGTCCCCGTGCCGTCCGGCGGCACCCAGCCGCGCCGTTCCCGCCAGTCGGCCGGAAGGTTGGCGAATCGCGCCAGCCGCAGCGATCTCAGGTCGGCGAAATCGCAGCGCCCACGAAGCACGAGATCGCAGATCGCGTGGCCGGTGGCAGGCGAAAGCCCGAACCCCACGCTGGACATGGTCGCGACCACCGCGTTGTCCGGCTCGGGGAGCCGTTCGATCACCGGGCGGCCATCGGGCGTGTTCTCGATCACCCCGGCCCAGTGGCGCAGCACGCGGGCATGGGCGGCCCCGGGGAACATGCGGGCCAGACGCTTTGCCAGGTTGCGCACCAGCGGCGTCGTCGGCCGGTCCCGCCCCAGATCGGCCGGTGGCAGCCATTCGTGCGGCCCGCCGCCATAGACCAGATTGCCCCGCAGGGTTTGCCGCCCGTACAGTTCGGTACTGTTGATGCCGCCATGTGCCATGAGCGGCAGTGGTTCGGTGACAATGATTTCCGCCCGCGCCGGCGTCACCGGGAGATGCACCCCAAGCCATCCCGCCAGCACGCCCGTCTGCGGCCCGGCAGCGACGACGACGGCATCGCACCCGAACGTGCCAGCCGCGCTGACCACTGCCGTCACCCGCCCCCCCGAAAGCTCGAATCCGGTCACATCCGTATGCTGAACGATCCTCCCGCCGAGGGCTTGGATCGCCCAGGCATAGGCCTGCACGGTGCGCTGCGGGTTCGCATGCCCACCGAAATGCCAGAACGCGCCGCCCGCCTTGTCCGGTCCGGCGATCGGAACCAGTTCGTGCAATTGCTGCGGTGTCAGCATTTCGGCATGGAAGCCATCACGGGCGGCAGCACGGCAGTCCGCTTCCATTTCTGCCAGCTCGGACTCGGTATCGGCCATGACGATCCGGTTCGGCCGCCATTCGGTGGGATGGCCGAGCAGATCGTCCATCTGCGGCCAGAGGCGCTGCTCCTCGCGGAACAACGGGCTGAACGGATGCGTGCAGCCGCCGCCGTTGCGGCCCGAGGCTTCCCAGCCGACGAGTCCGCGTTCCAGCACCACCACCCGCAGGCCCTCGCGCGCCAGCCACCAGGCCGCCGACAGGCCGGTGGCCCCGCCACCGATCACCACCACGTCGCCGCCGGGCACCGCCATCAGGCTTCGTCCCCGACCGGAATATCGCGGTGATCGGTGAACATGCTGGGAATGTCGAACCAGATGCGCCAGTTCTCCTGCATCCCTTCCGGTTCTTCGGCCGGTGCCAGCAGATGGAGGGGCAGCGGACGCAACGGCATGCGGTAGGAGGCCAGCGGAATCGCGCCGGCCGGTCGGCCGGAGTCGAGCGCCAGCAGCGCCGCCACCTGTTCGCGGCAGCGGCGCCCCTGGCACACGCCCATGCCGGCGCGCGTCAGCCGCTTGATGTGATCGGGATTGGGCGCGCCGCCCGGATCGACCGGGGGCTGCGGCGCGGGGCCGGCGCCCAGGTAGCGCGGCGGGCGCACACCCAATAGATCGCCGCGCGACACCTCCTCGCACAAACAGGCGGGCACCTCCGCGCCGCCCGTTGCATGCAGTGCCTGCATCCACGCCAGCATGTCCTGGTCGCAAGCGACCCCGGCGGCGTCTCCCACCACCCGCACCATGTCCAGCGACGACCGGCCATCCGCGCTCAACACAGGCACATGGCCGCCGCGCCCGGCGTCGAATGTCATCCGGCAGCCCAGCACGGCCGGTATCTCCACCATCGGCACCACGCCAACCGCGAGCACCACAGTGTCGCAGGCAATCGTTTTTGGCTCACCGCCCGCCACATCCGCCGCCACCAGCGCCGATACGCCGTCCGCGCCCCCGACGGCCCGTAGCGGGACATGGCCGGACAGCATCCGCATGTCCTCGACGGCGGCCAGGGCGGCGGATGGCGCTGCCGCCAGATCGACCACGGCGGCCACCCGCAGGCCGTTTGCCCGCGCCAGCGCGACACAGTCCGCCGCAAGTGCGCCGCCGCCGATCACCGTGAGCACCCGCCCGGCAAAGGCGCCATAGCGTTGCAGCAGGCTGGCGAAACCACACGCGCCGACCACGCCCGGCAGCTCAGCGCCGGCAAAACCGATGGCCAGATCGCGCGCGCCGGCAGCCACCACCAACTCGTCGAACCCGGCCAGCCAGGAACCGGTCTCGTCGGCGAGGCCCAGCAACCGCCCAGGCAGCGCGCGGCTGGCGGGCGCCGGCAGCCATGCCCCCCAAACGCAGGTGCCGAGACGCACATCTATGCCGGCATCGAAGGCTTCCGCGAGCAGCGGCGTGGCGGCGGCGATGCGTTCGACCATGCGCGCCGGAGTCTGCACCGCCGATGTCGCCCGTCCGCCGTAGCGCAGCGGCACATCCAGCCCGATCAGGCCGGCGGCCAACGGATTCTCGTCGGCCAGCAGAACGCGCGCGCCACGCCGCGCGGCTGCCAGTGCTTCGGCGCATCCCGCCGTGCCGGCCCCCACCACGGCCACGTCGTACCGCTCGCTGGGCGGCGCGAAACTGGCGGCGTTGGATGTGGCATCGAGCTTCACCGACGCCGCAACCTCGGGTCGAGCGCGTCCCGCAGCCCGTCGCCGATGAAGTTGAAGCTCGCCACCGCCAGCGTGATGGCCAGCCCCGGAAACACCGCGAGCCACGGGTCGACCTGAAAGTCGCTTTGTGCATTGGTGAGCATGTTGCCCCAACTCGCCTGCGGCGGCTGGATGCCGTAGCCGAGGAAGCTGATGTAGCTTTCCAGCAGGATCGCGTTGGCGGTGTTCAGCGTCGCCGCGACCAGGATGGGCGCCAACGAGTTCGGCAGGATTTGCCGCAGCACGATGCGCCATGCCGGGGCGCCGGCCATCTCCGCCGCAGCGATGAAATCCGCCTGTTTCAGCGTCAGGATTTGCGCATGCACGATGCGCGCGATTTCCATCCAGCAGGTCAGGCCGATCATCAGCGCCATGCTGGTAAGACTGGGCGCCACGAAGGCCGCCACGAACAGCAGCAAAAACACGCTGGGAAAACACAGCATCACATCGGTCAGGCGCATCAATACGGTATCGACCCAACCGCCGAGATACGCGGCGAACGCGCCAATTGCAAAGCCCACAACGAGCGTGACCAGCATTGCGGCGACACCGACCGACAGCGAGATTCGGCCGGCATACATCAGCCGCGTCGTCACGTCCCGCCCCAAATCGTCCGATCCGAGCAGGTGGTTCTCGGCGAGCGGCGGTGCGTAGCGGGCACCGATGTCGATTTCGTCCGGGTCGTACGGCGCGAGATAGGGTGCGGCGACCGACGCGATTCCCAGCAGTGCGATCAGCACCACGCCAAGAACCGCGAGACGGTGACGGACGAAGCGCCGCACGACGCCCGGCCGGTAGGCCCTCGGCGGCGCCACGATGTCGGCGGCGATTTTGCCGGGCGCCACAGCGTCAGACATGACTCAGCCGGATACGGGGGTCGATCAGCGCCACGGCGATGTCGGCCGCCAGATTGCCGAGCACGACGAACAGCGCGCCCACCATCAGGATGGCCATCAGCACCGGGTAGTCGCGATTGTCGAGCGCGCTGATGAACAGCAATCCCATGCCCGGCCAACTGAACACCGTCTCGGTGACAAGCGCCCCACCAACCAGCAGCGGCAATTGCAGCCCGGCAAGGGTTACAAGGGGCACCAGCGCGGCCCGCAGCCCGTGACCCACCAGCACTCGCACCGGCCCCAGCCCTTTGGCGCGGGCGGTGCGTATGTAATCCTGCGTCAGGATGTCGATCATCGCCGACCGTGTATAGCGGCTCCACTGCGCGGTCAGCACCAGGGCCAGCACCAGCATCGGCAACAGCAGATGTGTCAGCCGGTCGATGAGGCTGCCATTTCCGGTGGTCTCGATCCCGCCGGCCGGCAACCAGCCCAACACCTGCGCGAAGACGTAGATCGCCAGCAGCCCGAACCAGAACGTGGGCAGCGATAATGCCAGCATCGCCACCGTTGCAGTACCGTAATCCACCAGGGTGTTGCGACGTACCGCCGCCCATATGCCGATCGCCACACCCATAGCGAGCGCCAGCAGCAGCGATGAGCCCATCAGTTCCAGCGTCGCCGGGATACGTTCCAGTACGATTGGCGCGACCGACCGTCCGCCGAAGAAACTGTAGCCCCAGTGACCGGACAGGAAGCCGTAAACCCATTTCACGTATTGCACATAGACCGGCTGGTCGAGGCCGAACAAATGTTTCACCCGCTCGATGTCCTGCGCCGTGACCGTCGGGTTCAGGGTGTACAACGCGAGCGGGCCGCCCGGCGCCAGATGCATCAGCGCGAAGCCAATGACCGAGACGCCGAGCAACAGCACCGCCGCTTGCCCCAATCGCGCGGCGACATAGCGGCGCATCCCCGGCCTAAGTCACCGACCAGTCCCCGGTGTTCCAGGAATTGGTGGAGGTGTAGGGGTTCACTGTGTAGCCGCTCACCCAGTCATGCGCCGCCATGATGGCCTGCCAGGAGAAAATCGGGGCGAACGGTACGTCTTCCAGCAGGATTTCCTGAATGCGGTCGTAAATCTTCTTGCGTTCTGCCTGATCCACCGCCGCGACCCCCTTGGCGCACAGGTCGTCGATCTCCGGGTTCTCGTACTGCACGTAATTGGATCCGCTGCCGCCCTTGGCGGGGATGAGCTTGCTGTGAATGCGGTCGGTGTAGTCGGGGTCCGGATACAGCAGCGGGTCCCAGGCCACCATCAGCGTGTCGTATTCGCCCTTGATGGTGTAGTCGCCCCAGACCACCGAACCGGGCATGTTCTTGATGGTCATCTCGATGTTTATCTTCTTCAGGTTCTGCTGCACCAACTGCTGCGCCTGCTCTCGCGGCTTGTTGCCGGCCGTGGTGGACATGGTGAAGGCGAGCCGCACGCCATTCTTGGCGCGAACGCCGTCCGCACCGACGGTCCAGCCGGCCGCGTCCAGCATCGCGGCGGCCTGCTTCGGATCGTAGCCCGGATCCTCCAGATTCTTGTTGTAAGCCCAATGGTTGGGCGGCAGGTAGCTCAATGTCGGCACCGGAACGCCGTACCACACCGCGTCGATCCAGCCCTTCTTGTCGACCGCTTTGTAGATCGCCTGCCGCACCACCTTTTCCTGGAACTGCGGTTTGGCGCAGTTGAAATAGATGAACTCCACGAACGGCGACGGGCTCAGCAGCGTCTTCGACTGCGGAATCTGCTTCGCCTTGGCGAAGAGCACCGGGGGGATGCCGTTGATGTCGTAGATGTCGATCTCGCCGGTCTGGTACTGCGCGTACATCGTCTGCTGGTCGGCGATGTATTTCTGCACCAGCAGGTTCAGTTTCGGCTTGCCGCCATGATATTTCTCGTTTGGCGTGAAGCTGATGTAGCTGCCGGCCACGCGTTCCTTGAAGCGGAACGGGCCGGTGCCGATCGGGTTGGTGTTGAAGTCCGCCGTGTTGATGTCCGGCACCGACGCCAGCACATGCTTCGGAATCACGCTGGTTTTCTGCCAGGAGACGAGATAGGGCGCGAAATTGTCCTTCAGCTTGATGAGGACCGTGTAGTCGTCAACCGCCTTGTAGGTTTCGACGTGTTCGTGCCCGTTGCGGCTGCGCACCACGACTTTCGGGTTCAACAGGGTGTCGAGCGTGAAGATCATGTCGGCGGCGGTGAATGGCGTGCCGTCGTGCCACAGCACGTCCTTGCGCAACTTGATGGTCCAGGTCTTGCCATCGGCGCTGATGCCGCCGTTGGCCTGCGTGGGGATTTCGGTCGCGAGATTCGGGACGAACGAGCCGGTGGGGTCGAGCTTCCAGGGCGCGTCGAAGACGATGAATTCCACCGAGGTTTCGACGCCGGTGTTGACGTAGAGCAGCGGGTTGAAGTTCACCGCCTCCTCGTTCATGCCGATGATGAGCTGACCTGGCGTGCGTGCGCCGGCGGCGCGCAGATGGCCGAGGACCGTGGCCGCTGCCGTTCCGGCCAGCAACGCTCGCCGACCGATGGTGAGGCGCTCTCGCAGCATCGTTGCTATTCTCCATAGTTTTCGCCACGCGAGAGTACATCACACCTTCCGACGGGGTTGAAAGAGCGAACCAGGAGAAATCTTCGTTCGCCAAAAGATAATTCACGGTTTTGGCGTGGCAGCACGCACGTGGCTTAATTGCGCTGATGCGGCAATGTCCGGCCGCATGGCGACCCCACATGCGCCCGTCAGTTCCAACGCTCGCCACAAGCTGCCCGCGTATCTGCGCTGGCAGGACAGCTCATGGGTGGGCACGTCGTCGACCTGCCGCGCCTGCACGGTCATATGTGCGGCCACCGACGGCGCTGTCTATCCCGCCAAGAAGGCGCGGGCATGGAGGAGCATTTCGACCTGATCGTCGGGAATGCGCCACGCATCCGCAACGTGCCCGGTCGCAAGACCGACGTGAAGGATGCCGGGTGGGTCGCCGATCTGGTCCGTCACGGCCTCGTCGCCAAGACCTTCGTGCCGCCGGAGCCGCAGCGCGACCTGCGCGAGTTGCTGCGCTACCGCCGCAAGCTGATGGAGAGCCGGGCGGCCGGGCGAACCCGGCTGCTCAACCTGCTGAAGACTGCCAACACGCGCGCGATCCGTCTCGCCGCGTTCGCGCGAGCCCGCCATGCGTTGGTCAAGCCAGCCATTCACAGCTTGGACCAGACGGTGCGGTTCACGTAATCGATGTAGGACAGCACGATGCGTACGACCTTGGCTGAAACCGCGCCCGCCTCGTAATCCGGGACCCGGCCGGCCCGCCGGGCTCCCAAACCGTCTCGCACGCATCGAATCGCGTCCAGCACCCGGTCGGGCTGGAGCGAAGCCATCACCAGGATGCCGGCGTCCATCCCCTCCGGCCGCTCGTGCGCATCGCGCAGCGTCACCGCGGGCAGATCGAGCAGCGCCGCCTCCTCCGTGAGCGTCCCGCTGTCCGACAGCACGCACCACGCATGCAACTGCAAGTGAATGTAGTCGTGGAAGCCGAATGGCGGCAGGAAACGAATGAGTGGCGACAACCCGGCGACGACCTCCTCGTCCAACTGTTTGCGGGTGCGCGGATGGGTCGAGACGATGACCGGCCAGCCATACTCCGCCGCCAGACTTTGGAGGCAGGCGAGCAGGGCCACCAGCCGCGTCTTGCTGTCCACGTTCTCCTCGCGATGCGCGCTGACCAGGAAGTAGCGTTGGCGTACGAGGCCGAGCCGGGCGAGTACATCGGACGCCTCGATCCGGTCGCGGAAGCGGTCGAGCACCTCCGCCATGTGCGATCCCACCTTGAACACCAGCTCCGGCGGGAGCCCCTCCGCAAGCAGGTAGCGGCGGGCATGCTCGGTCAACGTCATGTTGACGTCGCTGAGG
Organism: Solirubrobacterales bacterium 70-9; assembly: GCA_903970625.1. GTDB lineage: Bacteria > Pseudomonadota > Alphaproteobacteria > Acetobacterales > Acetobacteraceae > CAJCJG01. The sequence continues at coordinate 30,511 of CAJCJG010000084.1, forward strand.
TGGTCGATGACCTTCCGGTTCAGCTCTTCCGGGACGCGCTGGTCGAAGCAGCGGTTGCCCGCCTCCATATGAAACACCGGGATTTTGCGCCGCTTGGCCGCGATCACCGCAAGCCCCGAGTTGGTGTCGCCATAGATCAGTACCGCATCCGGGCATTCCTGCTCGATCACCGCATCCACCGTGGTCAGCACCCGGGCGATGGTCGCGATCGCGGACCCGCCGGCCGCCGCCAGGAAGTGATCGGGCCGGCGGATGCCGAGGTCGGCGAAGAACACCTGGTTCAGTTCGTAGTCGTGGTTCTGGCCGGTATGCACGAGCACATGCCGCGTTAGCCGGTCCAGCCGTTCGATCACGAGGCTCATCTTCACGAGTTCGGGCCGGGTGCCGACCACGGTCATGATTTTGCGCATGGATCAGCCCGCGTAGAGGGGCGCCTTGCCCTTCACTTCACGGCGGATGAAGTCCAGGCCGCTCAGCAACTCGACAACTTCATTCACGTCGAGACGTCTGGTGTTGTGGCTGGTATAGTCCTCCGCCTGGGAGATGCGCTTCTCGCCGGCGGTGAAGAACTGGTCGTAGTTAAGGTCTCGCCCATCTGCGGGGATGCGATAGAACTTGCCCAAATCCTCCGCGCGCACCATCTCCTCGCGCGAAATGAGGCTCTCGTAGAGCTTCTCGCCGTGTCGCGTGCCGATAGTGCGGATCGTGGCGTCGCTCTCGAAGATCTGGCGGATCGCCTCGGCCAGTACGCCCATCGTGCAGGCCGGCGCCTTCTGCACGAAGATGTCGCCCGGATTGGCGTGGCGGTAGGCGAACAGGACGAGGTCCACCGAGTCGTCGAGCGAGATTAGGAAACGGGTCATGTTCGGGTCGGTGACGGTCAGGTCGCGCCCAGCCCGGATCTGGTTGACAAAGAGCGGAATGACGGAGCCGCGGGACGCCATGACGTTGCCGTAGCGCGTGGCACAGAAAACGCTGGTCGTGTTGGCGTTGCGGCTCTTGGCGATGGTCAGCTTCTCCATCAGCGCCTTGGACAGGCCCATGGCGTTGATCGGGTAAACCGCCTTGTCCGTGCTGAGTGCGACGACCCGGCCAACACCGCACGCCAGCGCAGCCTCCAGGACGTTCGCGGTGCCCAGCACGTTCGTGCGCACCGCCTCCATCGGGTAGAACTCGCAGGACGGCACCTGCTTCAGTGCTGCGGCGTGGAAGACGTAGTCCACGCCCCGCATGGCATCCTGTATGCTCGAATAGTTGCGCACGTCGCCGAGAAAAAACTTCACCCGGCGGTCCCCGAGTTCGATGCGCATATCGTCCTGCTTCTTCTCGTCGCGCGAGAAGATGCGGATCTCGCCGATACTACCCTTCAAGAACCGGCGAAGCACCGCGTGCCCGAACGAGCCGGTTCCGCCGGTGATCAGGACCACCTTGTCTTCGAAGATATCCCCGGTCGTCATGCCGACTCGTCTCGCTGGCGCATGGTGGCAACCATCGTGGGCCAGTCCGGCGGAACGTAGCCGGTTGCGTTACGGAAGCGGGTGCTGTCCAGGGAACGGTCGATCACGACGGAGGGGTCGGGGTCGATGCGGGTATCCAGCCCATACACGCCCCTGATCAGGTGCAGCAGGTCGTTCTTGGTGATCGGCGCTGCCGAAACGTGCCATACGCCGCGCAGTGCCGCGTCGGGCAACACGTGCCGGACGATGATCCGGGCAAGCTCGTACGTGGTCACGCCACTGAATACGGCCCGCGTGAAGCCGCGAACCGCGCCCGTCTGTCCGAGGAACCATGCGAGCAGCCCGTGCCGTGTACCAAGTTCGGGACCGATGATGCTGGTTCGCAGTGTGACCGCATTCGGCTCGTCCACTTCGCCCAGCAGCTTGGATCGTCCGTAGAGGTCAGCAGCATCGGGCGTATCGGCCTCCGTGTAGGCACCGCCGTCGCCGCGGAACACGCAGTCCGTGCCGACATGAATCAGCCGGGCGCCGAGCAACGCGCAGAGGCGTGCGAGGCGATGCGGCAACACGCTGTTCAGCGGCAGCGCGGCCAGCGGGTCGTTCGCGTGCGCGAGCTGCTTGACCAGCCCGACGCAGTTCACGACTGCCTCAGGCCGGACGCGCGCGAGCGTTGCGGTCAGGACATCGGTGTCGAGCACGTCTATGCCCTCGATGAGCCTGCCCCGTATCTCCTGCGGGAATTGCTCGCGCACGGCGCAGTTGCGCACCGTGCCGAACGCATCGACGCCGGGCGCGGCCGCGAACGCCCGTAGGGCTGTGTGGCCGAGCATGCCGCCCGCGCCGAGGACCAGTACTTTCACGGGGGGGCCGATGCCGGACGGAGGCCGGTGCGATCTCCCCGTCCCGGCTCGACCACATCCGGGTCGAACGGCGCGATCGACGCTTCAGCCAGCACTCAATTGCCCCCCGTCGGCACGCCCCAACGCGACTGCTATAGCATGTGTTCCGCAGGGCAAAAAGGGTTCTGGCCAATATCGGTACATATATCAGTCAATCCGCCCATGAATCGGGCGCGTTGATGGTCAAATGCGCGGTAATCCAGGCAGCGTGACCCACAGGGTCGGTCCTCGTACCGGGACGCGAAAGGCTTACAAACTGTTGGTATTCGTCCAACCCAATGCTCTGCCGGCCATCCCGCTGCCCGCCGGCGAGGTGGCAATGACAGGCGACCTTCGGCGCCGCATGACCTTGGCGCTTCAAATTTTCACGATCACGCGGCCTTTGCAGGATGTCGAGCACCGGGGAAGGGCCGGCTGAGCCAAACGGCAGATATCGGAGCGAATCTGCTCGAACCCCCGGGACAAAAGTCAGCCCAGGCCCCCTCCTCCGCCGCGAACCTGCGTGGCCTGGCCTGCCGGCGGTCGCCGGGTCGACGGGATCCCGTACAGCACCGTCTCGCCATCGCTGATGGTGTGATTCTCCATGTAAAGCCGGTAGCTCATATCCAGGCTTCGAATGAAATCCGGTATTCTGAAGTAATCGTCGGCACGATGGTACAGCGATATCGCCAGCTTCGGCCGGAAGCGGCGGATCGCGCGTTCCGCCCCGCGCAGGATCGGCAGCTCATGCCCCTCCACGTCCATCTTGATGAAGTCGACCCGCTCGATCCGACCCTCCGCGAGCAGCGAATCGATGGTTCGCATCGGGACGGAATTCGCACGCGCGACGGAAAGGCCAGGGTCGATTTCGCTGTCCGAGACGGTGCCGGGCCGGTCGGTCTCGCCTAACGCCACCGGATGCACGACGATGTTCGTCAATCCAGGGTTCTGGCGGATGTTGTGGTCAATCGCCGTCAGATGGGCGTGGACCATGTCGAATGCATGCACCCACCCGCCGGGACCAACCGCATGGGCAAACCCCAGGGCGGTGTCGCCGAAGCAGGCTCCGGCATCGACAACATGGTCGCCCGCCTCGGGGGCGATCACCGTCTGCTTCCGGCAGAAACGATACTGGCCCAGGATGAACGAAAAGAAGACGTTGGCCCGGAAGCAATCCACCCGAAGCGGCCGCTCGCCGAGCATGATCTCGAAGTGCGCCAAATTCGCCCCGCCGGGCAACCCGTTCAGAGGCGACCGCGCGGCCGATAGCTCACCGCAGGCGCGTCTGGCCGCCCAGTAAGCAGGCGTGTTGGATGGCAGCCTGACGTGCTCGTAGCCAAGGATGCGGAACAGAATGAGGTCCACGAACAGCGCGCGCGACTCCTCGTCGGCCAAACGTGCGTAGGTCACGAACAGTCGCTCGTGGTGCTCGAACAGGAAACGCAGGTAGGCGGCGCGCTTCGCGACACAGGCGGCGCCTCCCTCGGCGAAGCTATCGGCTGGGTACGCCGTATCGAAATTGTCCTGCACGCGAGTCTCGACGCGCTCGATCAGCAACGCCAGCACGACATCGAGGAACGCCTGCGGCGTCGCGAACGGGTCACTGCGCGGCATCGGAACGATTATACTGCTGCGGCGCGCCGCCCCAGGTCCAGGCGGAAATGCGATAGGCGAGTGCGTCCATGTCCTGGTCGGACCAGAATCCGGCGGGTGTGCCGCCGGGCCGGCTCGCAGGCCGGCCAGACTTGCCGGCGGCCGCTCTTGCCAGGGCCGCAGCGACCGCATTCACGTCGAGACCGCAGGTCCCGTGCAACCCATCCCCGAGCCTGATGGGAAAGGCAAGTGCCGGGCCGCACGGCGCAACGACGGTGGTCGCGCCGCACGCCGCCATCTCGAGCGCGGCTCTGCTTGGCACGCCCGAGAGCCTGAGCGACATGCCCAGCCTGGCCCGGCGGAGTTGCGCTGCGTAGTCCTCGGCACCAAGCGGCCCCAGGTTGCGAAGGACCCGGCCCGCCGCCACGACCACGTCCGGCCCGGCCTCGCCGAAACCGCAAATCTCCCATTGCCGACCGGTCTGCGGATCCTCTTCCAGCCAGCGGCCGATTGCCGCCGCAGCCAGGCCCGCGAGCGCGTCGGCGCGCGAAGGCAGCCACTCCACGAGCAGCACGGGCGCACGCTGCTCCGAAGATGGCCCCAGCAGTGCAGAATCGAGCGCGGTATCCCACAGGGGCAGCAGCACCTCGCGCCGCGCGAACGCATACCCGCGTTCCTGTAGCCGAGCGGCCAGCATCGGCGTCGCGAGCACTGCGACCGACCGCAGCGAGTGCCGGCAGGCTTCCGCCTCGGCGAGCCGGTCGCATGGGTCATCCACGTCGTCCGCCTCCCCGTCCAGGAGTAAATGGACAAGATTGCTGCGCCCACCGAAGAAGCTCTCCTGGCTCTCCAGCAGCGTGCGGGCATCGGCCGAGTCCCGCCACGCGGCCCCGAACAGAACCTCATGCGCCCGCATTTCGAGCGGAGCGGGCGGGAAGGCGGCCGGCAGAGCCGGGACGAGTTCCGGTCGAGGCAGGCCCGGCCCGGCCAACGCGTCCCGAGCAGCCAGCAGGTACGATGGCGAACCCACGACCCTCAGGTCGGCATCGCCCCAAGTGACGGCCACGCGCCGGAACATGTCGAGCGTTCCGCCCGGCCGCGTGGGGGCTGCCGCCGGCGTGCCGCTTGCCAGCAGCGTAAGGCGCGGGCGCGACGTCCGGCCGGGCAGGAATCGCCACCGTGGACGCGGTGTGGACGTCGGCAGCAGCGCGGGATCGGGCGGTTTGCGAAGTGCCGCGTCGCCCAACAGATACGGCCGGCGCAGAAGGAAGTCGTGCAAGGCATCTGGATCGGCGATCCGCACGATGCCGGCCGGGTCCTCGGACAGATCCGGCCGCGCAGCCTTGACCCAGGTATGGCCGGATCGCTCGCACACCCTCACATACAGGCGCTCTATCACATGGGCGAGCGTGCCGCCGGTGAAGCCCTCGGCCGGGAAGTCGTCGAACGACAGGCCGAGGTCCAGCAACGGCTGCAACGCCGCGCTGCGGGCCCAGAACATCGAGCCGGACGGGAACTCCAGCGGCTGATCCCGGCTGACTTCGAGGCCGAGCCGCTGGCCGAAGCTCCGGCACGCCCGATAATCGAAGCCCCAGTCCACTGCGGACCGGACCGGGTCCCAATGTTGCGGCAAAATCATGCCAAGACAGGGATCGCTGTCGAATGCGGCCAACATGCTGCGCACCACGTCCGGCGTGCCGAGCAGCACTTCGTACAGGTATCGCCGCCAGTCCTGCCCATGCTGCCAATGGTCCGACTTCTTGCCGTGCAGATGCAGCACCCGGTCGTAGTTCCGATGCACGTCGGCCATACCGACCAGCTTGGGGGCAATGTCGCGGCCGCGATTCGGCACGACCCGGACCTCCATCCGGCCTGCGTCCCACTCCCGCATCTGCCTGAGAATGGCGGCGCGCTTCGCTGCGGTGTCGGTCGTCACGAACACATCCGCACGGACCGGGATATTCCGGAGATAGCGGAAGATCTCGCTGGCGAGATCCTCGTAGTAGAGATGGATCAGAACCGCGATCGGGCGCGGATCCGTCGGGCTGCGGGGCTGGTAATCGAACGGCACCGCGAGGGCCGCGTCCAGCGTCGGCGGCCCCGGTTCCGAGCGGACCGTCTCGACATGCGTCACCGGCTCCGCAGTGGCGGCCAGCGCGGCCGATGCGCGCGGCAAATCGCTTGTGGGCTCAAACGCTGCAACAGGGGGTTGCTGTGTCCGGCCGAAGACCTCGAACAGCACGCGTCGGATTCGCACGCGCATCGACGCTGCCGAGGAGGCGCCGATCCCGCCTTCCTCAAACATCGCGACGTCTCACCATAGCGCGTCCCCGAAGAAGGGCACGCCGGGGAGCTCGGCCGAGCGCAGAAACGCCTCGGGCAACGCCGTCGGCTGCGCGTCGGGCAGACGCTGTCCGGACGCGGCCAGCAGCAGCCGCAGGTGCGCCTCCATCGGAAATAGCTGCCATTTCCGCGCGAGAAGGAATGCGTCGCTCAGATAGGCCACGGGAACTGCCTCCTCGCCGCCATCCCGGAACGGCAGCTCGAACACGGCGTCGGGGCAGGCAAGCGCCGGAAAGCCCGACGCACGCGCGCGCCACCCGTAATCGATGTCGGCGCCCCACGACGCCAGCCTCTCGTCGAACCCACCAGTCGCCTCGTAGACCCGGCGCGGGATGGCGAGGCATGCGCCCGAACTCCAGGGAACCGCCCAGGCCGGTGCGGCACCCACGGGCTTCGGCACGGGCTGCGGTGAGCGCGTCGCTTCGACGATGACGCGACGCCCGTTCGCGCGGACCATGCGCAGCAGCGCGATCAGGCTATCGGGGGCGAAATCGCCGGCCGGATGTGCCGCCACGTAAACCTCGGCGCCGGACGTGAACGCTGCCTCCATCAACCGGTTATGCGCGGCAGCAAAGCCCGGCTTGCCGCGTGCCGGCAGGCAAGCCGTGTCCCAGGGCGTCAGCGGCGCGAACGCGACGGTCGCATAGTCGTCCGCGACGAGGACACTTCCCGGCCGGCGTTGGCCGATTCCCTCAAGTGCCGCAGCCGCACTTTCCAGTGCGCGCTGTAGCAGGGCCATCGGGGTGGTCCGCATGGCAAAGCCGACCACAACGGGCAGGATCGTGACCGCCGGCAGGTCGCGGCCAAGCCCGCGCGGGTCGATCACGCGCCGCACCGGCCGGCTCCATGCCGGAATCACGGCAGACGCTTCGCTGGCAATCGCGGCACCTTGCCCGTTCCACCCCACGGCCAGGTGTTGCGGCGGTGCCAACGTCGGCAACGCGGGCGGCGCCACGGACATCGGCGCCTCGATGGCCTGGGGGACGGGTCGCCATTGGCGACCTTGCGCGGCTCCGAACTCGAGATAATGCAACAGCGGGTGTATGCCTGCGGCGGCGACGTCCTGGTACTGGTCGCGGTACCACTGGATATCGAAACCCGGCCCGGGGCTGCGGTTTTCAGCGGCGCCATAAGCGGCGAAATGGAACGAAGGCTCCAGGCGGGACGGTCCCACGTCCGAGTAGGCCCGTTCGTACCACGCCGCATCGAACAACGGGCTGGCACGGAGGAGCGCCGCGCGGCGGAGGTCCGTGCGTCGGCGTCGCATATAGCTGCCCAGGCGGCCGGTCATCAGCCACCATGTGAGCCGGGCTGCCCTTCGGCCGAGCACGCGAAACCCGGATGGCAGCCGGCCGGCCACCCCGGCGAAGGTGCGTGCGACCCGCCAACTCGTGCTCAAGGTCAGCGCGAGATGCGCGCGCTCCAGAGCCGCCGCGCGCTCGGCCAGCCCGGCGAACTCTTGCGATTGGCGGGTGAGCAGCTCGGACCGGACGGAAATCTCGGCCGCCTGCTGCGCCACCATGTCCGTCAGCGCATCCGCGCGCTCCTGTAGGCCGGCGATCTCCTGCACCAATCCATCGCAGCGGCGTCGCGCACGCTCGGACCGGCGGCGCGCGCTTTCGAGGTCGCGGGTGAGTTCGACGATCGCGGCCGCATCGGTCAAATGACGTTGCTGCGCGCCCCAGCGCTCGCCGAGCGCTGCGCACAGCGCGGCGAACGCGGCCGCGTCGGGCTGCGGCAGAGCGCAAAGCGCGCGCAACGCCGGCACACTTGCGTCGGCCTGTAGCACCAGGCCCAGGCCAGCGCCGTGCGTGAACGCGAGGCGGGGCGCCGACGGCTGGTCGGACAGCCATGCGGCCCACAGCACGGACCCGCCCCGGCCCGGGTTGATGCCATGCACGAGCGCTGCGGCACCAGGCTTCAGTCGCGCGCGCCAGATTGCGAGTGCCGCAACCGCCGCCGCCTCGTCCCAGCTTCCGTCCAGCATCAGCAGGTCGGCGGGCGTCTCTGGCGCCAGCTTCCATTCCATTGCCATGCCGGCGCCGAGCGCCAGTTCCCGCAATTCCATAAAGCCTTCGCCCTCGCCGGCCGCGCTGCGCGGGTCGGCGGCGAGCAGCAGGAACCGCAGGAAGGGTGCATGCAGCCACCACTCGCTCGCCCGGATGGACTTGATCGGCGGCGCAAGCAGAGGGCGCAGGCCAGTCAGATCCAGTCCGGTCGTGCCCGGGCTGGCGATGTCCAGACCGGGGCGAACCTCGAGCAACGGATCCGCAGCGTCGGTCATGCACGGTCCGGCAATAGCCGGTGCAAGTCGTCGGCGACGATCTGCTGCGCCTTTGCGTAGTCGGCCGGCCGGCCGATGTCCAACCATTCGCAGTCAGCAACGAGCCCGTCCACCTTGCCGCCCGCTGCGATCATCGCCGTCAGCAGGTCGGGCATATCGAGCGGCTTGCCGGGAACGAGGAAAGGCCGCACCGCCTCCCTTTGCAGCGCGTAGACGCCCATGCTCATCAGGTGCCGCGTCGTCGGCTTCTCCCGGATGGACGTGACCTGCCCGTCCGCGCCGAGTTCGAGTACGCCGAATTCGAGCTGCGACGTGCGTGGCAGCACCGCGATCGTCACCCCGGCGCTTCGTTCGCAATGCCGCGCCAGCAGTGCGCCGAAATCGAGATCGGTCACGAGGTCGCCGTTCAACAGCAAGAAATCGTCGGCCATGCGATCCAGCACCTGCGAGACCGGGCCGCATGTGCCCAGCGGGGTGTCCTCCACGGCGTATTCGATTTCCAGGCCCATGAACCCGCCGTCGCCGAAAAACGCCTGAATCAGGTGCCGCAAATGGTTCACGGCGAGGCAGACCCGGCGCACGCCATGCGCGCGCAATTGCCGCAGGATCAGTTCGAGCACCGGCGCGTCGCCAAGCGGCATGAGCGGCTTGGGCAGCACGGCCGTATAGGGCAGCAAACGCGTGCCCTTGCCGCCAGCCATCACGATTGCGTTGTTCACGTCGCTAAACCACGTAGCCGCTGCGCGGCAGCAGGTCGCGATGCTCGCGGAAGAAGGCGATGGTGCGCCCAATCCCCTCCTCAAGCCCGACCTGCGGCGTCCAGCCGGTCGCGCGAGTGAACGCGTCGTGCGAGGAGATCAGGCGATCCACCTCGCTCGCCTCCGGCCGAAGCCGCTGGGCATCGGTCTCGACCGTCGCCTCCACGCCAAGCACCCGCAGGATCAGCGCGGCCAGGTCTCCGATGGCGATGCCCTCGCCGGTGCCGAGGTTGAAGCAGCCTCCCTCGACCCCGTCTGCCGTCGCCGCTGCGATGAACCCGGCCACCGTGTCGCTCACGAATGTCAGGTCCCGCACCGGCGCCGTCGCGCCCAGGCGGATCGCAGTCGCACCGCCGAGCGCCTGGCCGATCACGGTCGGAATCACGGCGCGGGCCGATTGCCTCGGGCCGAAGGTGTTGAAGGGGCGCACGACGACCGCCTTGACGCCGAAGCTGTTGACGTAGGCTTCGACCAGCTTGTCGGCCGCGATCTTGGTTGCCGCGTAGGGCGATTGGGCCTGCAAAACATGGGTCTCGCCGATCGGCACGAACCGGGCACTGCCGTACACCTCGGATGTGCTTGTATGCACGACACGCACATGGCCGAGCGCGCGCGCCGCTTCGAGGATATTCAGCGTGCCGCCGATGTTGGTCGCCACGTAGCTGCGCGGGGCGGAGTAGGAGTAAGGGATCGCGATCAGCGCGCCCAGGTGGAAGACCGTATCGCAGTCCTTCATGAGCTGCTCGATGAAGCCGCCGTCGTTCAGGTCGCCATGCACGATGCGGATGCCGGCAAGCAAATCCGGCGGGAGGAAGCGGAGGTTGCCGATGCTCGCCTCCGCATTGTAGTGCAGCAGCGCCCGCACGCTCGCTCCCTGGATCGCCAGCGCTTCGACCAGATGGCTGCCGATAAAGCCGCCTGCGCCGGTCACGAGCACCCGCTTGCCTCTCATGCGACTCTCCCACCGGGCGGCGCTGGCGCGGCCGCTTTGCTGTTCCTGGACAACACCCGCAGCAAGTCCACCGCGCTGCCGGCCGGGTCTGCGGCGCGCCAGGTCCGAAACGCGCGCGCTGGCCGGCGCAAGGGGAGCACCAGGTCGCCTTGCGCCTGCAAGCGCAGCAGCAAATCGACCGCCGCCCAGGTGCCGACCGTTGCGTCGAATCCGCCGGCCCCCAATGCGGCGGACCGGCGCACGGTCAGGCCCGGGCCCGACCACGCCGCCGCCACCGCGGACGCGTTCGCCAGAGTGAGCGGCGCGGGCGCGACGTCTTCGCCGAACGTTGCGTCCATGTCGGCCCAACTCGGGGCGACCGCGCCCACCTCCGCGCTGCGAAACGAGGCAGCCGCCTCCGACAGCAGGTCGGGCGCGGCCATGCAGCCGGCCGCAAGGAAGCAGACAATCGGCGCCTCTGCGTCGCTCAGGCCACGGTTCATCGCGACTGCAGCCCCGGCCCGGCCCTGGCGTAGCAAGCGCGCGCATCCGCCGGCCGCTTCGGCCGCGCGGCGCACGCCGACCGGGTCGGAACATCCGTCATCGACCACAACGAGTTCTATCGCCGGCTCGCTCTGCCGGGCGACGGAGGCGAGCGTGGCGGCGAGGCCGGTGGCGGTCGCATCCTCGGCGACGACCACGACGGCGATGCCGGGCACCGGCAGCCGGGCCCGCCGCGGATGCGCCGGCCCCAGGGCGGTGGTGACGAAGTCCGGCGGCAGGTCGACGACCTTTCCGGCCCGGCGCCAAACCGGCGTCTGGCCATACACCGTCGCCAGCGTGATGCTGGGGCGCTCCCAATCGCGCGCCCGCAACCCCTCGTGCAATTCGGCTGCGGCGGCATCGGCGCTCGCTCGCATCTCGTCCAGCACCGAGGCGAGTTGGACATCGCTCAGCAGCACATCGAGCACGAACGGCGCCAGATCGGCCGCGTCTTCAGCGCGCAGGGCGGCTGCCGTCCAGCTCCGGTCGGAGAGCGCAACGGGTCGGCCATGCAGCAAGGCGTACAGCGGCGCCGGGTCGAACCGCCCGGTCGCCGAAGGTGCCACGCCACAAACCCGCGCAGGCGCGGAAGCGCAGGTCAACGCGACGCCCAGATCCAACGCGGTCGCCTCGGCTGCCCTCCGAACGGCGCCGCCCGTGCCGGCCGGCTCCCTCAGGTCGCAGTCGAGCGCGACGGCAGACGTGCAAGCAGACCCGAGGCGAATGAACCGGTCCAGCCCGCCTTCGCCGTCAGGGAAGCCGCAGAACATGAGGCGGTTCCGGTCCATCGGGCCAACCGCCATCTCCGGCCGTGGGGGCGAGAACAGCGCGGAGAGCGGCAGGATGAGCGCCGGCCCGCCGCCCGCCGAGGGCGGAGATTCCGCCACGGCGTAGCGCAGTTCGACTGCGGCAGCCGAGCGTGCCTCCATGGCCTCCAAACCGTCCGCCTCGTCCGTGGCGGGCTCGGGCCAGCTCAGCCGGCGACCTTCGGACGCGCTGCCCACCCAGCCTTCGACCACCCGTTGCAGACCGATGCCCACGGCCCGGAACACCGGCCGGATCAGGTGTGCGACGGGCACGAGCGAGGGCACGTCCACCGCGTCCAGCACCATCCCTTGCAGCGCGGCGGCGGCAGCCACGACGCGCTCGGCAAATGGCAGCTCGTCATCGGCCGCAGCAAACGCCGCAGCCATCCGGGTCAGCTCCGGCGACCGGTCGATCGCGAACGGCGCCGCATTGGCCGGCAGATGCCCAAGCCGCCGCAGCCGCAAGTCGGGCCCGCGCGAAGGCCACAGGAACCGAATTCCCGGATAGCGTGGCATCGCGAGGCGAAAGAATGCGGCTACGGCACCCCCGGAAGCGAGCAGATCTTCCTGAAGTATAAGTACGTTCATTGGCAGTTCTAACCGCTCTCGTAACTGTCTTGCCGTGTAATGATCGAGGGCGCACGCGCCATCGACTCGACTTTTTACTCATCGTCATTTGCCAGATTTGCAATCGAGGCGCTAGACTCCGTTCACGAGAAAGCCTTGCCGCCCGGCGCCGAGGCGGCGGGGCCAACGCCGGAGGTCCGACCTGACGCAGTGGACGGCTAGCAGGCATTCCCCGACGTGAACGGACCGCATATCCTGGTCGATGGGCAGGACGACGCGGAGGGCCGCAGTCTTTTCGTCGTTTCCGCGCTTCACCTCGCGGCCGACTCGCTGGCAGGGATCCCCGTCCGTGTCTTCGGCGGCGACCGGGTGGTACGCGCGGCGGCAGACGTCCTCTATTGGGACACCGGCTTGCAGGCCGAGATGCTGCCGTCCCGCCTGCCGTTCGGGGAGGCGCTGGCCGGTGCGGCCCTCTATGTGGCGGTGACGACGTCCAGCACGGGCCACCTGCCAATGGCAGCAGTCGCCGCCGCCGGCATCCGCTGCCTGGTGGCCATGCAACTGCCGGTATCGGCCGTGCCGCCGGAGCAGATGATCCTGGCCCGGGCGGCAAACGACACCCGCGCCTTCGGCAACCTGATCGCGCGCGCGCTCGGCCGCCCGCCGCTGCCGACGTGGCAACGGCGGCGGCGATGACCCGGCCGATCCTCGTCGTCGCCTTCGGAACCAGCATTCATACGTGGCGATGGCTGCAACTGGTCCGGGGCGCTGGGCGGCCGATCGTGCTGTTGCCGGTCGTGCTCCTGTCGTTCACGCACGATCAGACGCAGCCCGAACTCGCCGCCCTGCCCGAAATCGGTTCCGCCGCCGAACTTGAGCGACTCGGGCCCAACGCGGTCGCGATATGGCGCCCTCGTTCGGAGTCGACGCCGGACGAGTTGCCGCCGCCCATCGCGCTCGACAATCGCGACTCCATCGTGCGAGGGGCGGACGTGGCGGAGGCCGTCCGGGCGCTGCGGCCGGTGCTGCTGCACAGTATGGAGGTGCAATGGGCCGGCTACGCGTGCCTGCGCGCATCGGAGTTGCTGGGCAGCGCCTGCCCGCCCTGGCTCGTTTCCAACTGGGGCAGCGACCTGTTCCTGTATCGCAAGCTGGCCGCCCACCGGCCGGTGCTCGAAAACATCGCGCGCCGGATGGACGGCAGCCTCAACGAGTGCGCGCGCGACTACGACATCCTGCGCAGCCTGGGCTTTCGCGGCGCCACGCACCACGTCATGCCGGCATCGGGGGGAATCGACTTCTCGGAGGTTCCGCCGCTGGCGGACCTGCCCGCGCCCTCGGCCCGGCGGCGGATTCTGGTCAAGGGGTACCACGGCTGGTCCGGCCGCGCGCAGAACATCCTCTCGGCGCTCCACCTGGCCGCCGCAGAGCTGCGCCGGTTCCAGATCAGTGTCATCCTGGCGAGCACAGGACTCGCGCAGGCGATCCGCTGTCTGAGCCGGGCCGACGGGCTGGACATCGTGGCCGAGCCCTGGGAGGCGGACCATAAGGTCGCGTTACAGCGATTGACGGAATCGCGGATGATGGTCGGCATCGGCATCTCCGACGGAATCGGCACCTCGATGCTGGAGGCCATGGCCGCCGGCGCCTTCCCGATCGTGGCATGCACCTCCTGCGCCGACGAGTGGTTCGAAAGTGGGCGCCACGGGGTCATCGTGGACCCGCACGACACCGGGGGACTCGCGGATGCGATCCGCATGGCCGTGGCGGACGACGCGCTGGTCGATGCTGCCGCCGGACCGAACCGGCATCTCGTCGAGCGCCGATGGGATCGCGCGACCAATCGCATGGACGCACTGGAGATCTACGCTTCCATGATCCGGAGTGACGTGTGACCTACAGCGGCACCACGGACGACCTCGTTTCGATCGTCATTCCGGTGTTCAACGGCGCCAGGCTGGTCGGGGAGGCGATCGACAGCGCACTGGCGCAGTCCTGGCCGAATATCGAGGTCATCGTCGTCGACGATGGCTCGGACGACGGCGGCGCCACGCAGCGCGTGCTGGCACGCTACGGCGACGCGATCCGTGTCGTGAGCAAGCCAAACGGCGGCGTCGCAACCGCGATCAATGCCGGAATCGCGGCAATGCGCGGAAAATGGTTTAGCTGGCTCAGCCATGACGACCTGTATCACCCGCTGAAGATCGAGCGCTACCTGGCCGCCCTGCGCGGAGTGGAAGGCCCTGCGGTCGCGTTCGGCGACATCGACTTCGTCGACGAGGGCGGCAGGCTACAGCTCCGACACAGTGTCACCCAGGGGTTCGAAGGGACGGACGGACGCCGGGCCGCAGCCGAGGCACGGCTCCACGGGTGCGCCATGCTGGTCCCCCGCATCTGCCTCGAAACATGCGGCATCTTCGACGCGCGCCTGCCGACCACCCAGGATTGTACCTATTGGTTTCGCCTGGGCCAGCTTTATCCGTTCGTGCCGGTCCCCGAACCGCTGATGCGCTCGCGAGTGCACGACGGGCAGGGCTCGCGGGCGCTCCGGCACCTGGAGGAAGGGAGCCTGCTCTGGGCGTGGATGCTGGACGAACTCGAAGCAGCCGATCCGGACGCCTCGCCGCAAGTGCGTCTGCGCCGGCTCCTGCGGATCGTCCGCGTGCTGCATATCACCCACTACGCGGGCGCGCGAGCGCTCTACGAGGACCGGCTCGACGGCATATTGGCCGGCGCCCAGATCTCGGTCCTGCTGCCTGCGGCGAACCCGAGCGAGCTGGATGCCGTCATCGGCGTCCTGGCCGAGACGAGCGTCGGCATTGCCGACATGGTCGTCCTCGACCTGAGCCCGGACGCCGGCGCGGCCCTCGACCTCGCCAAAAGTGTCGCGCGGCGCGGCGGCACGCTGTTACGCCTGGGGACGCCCGGATCGACCATCGACGCATCGGCGCTGTTGCAGGCTGCGGACAGGCTGGGCGGGTCCGCCGTGGCATTCCTCGATCCCGCCGCGCTCCCGGCGACCGACATCCTGCGCGAAGGCTTGCTCGCCATCATGGCGGGAGAGGCGGATGGCTGGCTTTCCGGCCGGACGGCGCCCGGCTCGCTGCTGCCCATCGAGTTGGCGGGTGCCGTGTTGCACCGCGATGCGGTTCATGCCGCCGTGGCAGATCGGGCCGGTTCGGCGTTTTCGGCCCTGCTGCGCAATGCCCGCCTGATTGGGGCCGCGCCGCTCTCGCGTGTCCCCCTCCCGCCCCGGCCGGAGCCGCCGGCCGGAGTCGTGAGCAGCGACGCCCACCCAAACCTAAGCCGGCCGCCGCAAGCGGGACGCCCCACCCTGCTGCTGCTGGTCCATGGATGGGGCGGCGGGACGATCCGCTACACGGAAACGCTCGCCGCCAGCATCGCCGGCCGTTGCAACCTGCTGTTCGGATGGGGCATCGAGAACCGTCGGTTCCACCTGTCGTCTCTCGGTCCGGAAACGCCGGAATGGGTGTACGACCTCGATGCGGGTTTGCCGCCCTTGCTCCAGGCCATGCGCCAGCTTGCTGTCACGCGCATCGACGTGCTGCACGAGGTCGGCTTCGACCAGTGGACCGACGACTTCCTCGACCAACTTGGCGTCCCGTTCGACATAACCTTCCTCGATTACCATCTGGTCGCGAGCGGCCCCCACATGATCGACGAGGCCGGACGGTTCGTGGGCGATGCGGCCCTGCTGCGGACGGACCACCCGGCGCGGCGCACCGGGCCACTGCGGCCGCTGGTGCGAGCAGCCGAGCGCCGGATTGCCTGTAGCCGCGACCTCGCCAGCCGGATCGGGCGGCTGGTGCCGGGCCTGCCGGTACTGGCCGCGCGGCTTCCCGAGCCGGGCAATCCGAGCGGGTTCATCGTGTACGTGCCGCCGCTCGCGGACGACGAGGTGATGCGGGTCATCTATTTGGGGCGCGTGGCGCCGCACAAGGGAATGGCTCTCATCCCGGAGGTCGCGCGTCAGGCCAACGCGCGGGGGGTGAAGCTTTGCATTTACTGCCTCGGCGCGGATTCTCTGTTCCCGGACGCGGCGCAGCAGCGCGACGGCATCCGGCTTCTTGGACCGTACCGGCAGGAGGAGCTGAACACGCTCGTCTGCCGCTTGCGTCCGCACCTCGCCTGGCTGCCGTTCACGGCGGCCGAAACGCACAGCTTCTCGCTCTCCGACGCGATGCTGCAAGGCTTGCCGGTCCTGGCCACGGGGATCGGCGCGGTGGTCGAGCGGCTTGAGGGGCGGCCCTCCACCTGGCTACTCCCGCCCGAGGAGGCGGATGTGGACGGGTTCGTCGAGTGGCTCGTCCGCCTGCGGCGCGACCGGCTCACGACCCCGCCCCGCTGGCTGCCAACCGCCCACCTGCCGCCGCTCGCGGACCGCTTCTACGAGCAGGACTACCTTCGCCCCTTGTTCCGACAGGCGGGCGCATGAGCGGCATGGGACGACCGGGAGACCAATGGCCGGCCCGCGCGGCGCCGCGCGGCGTCCGCACCCGCCAGCCCCTCTCGCGTGCGGCCTGCCTGCCCCGTTTTCGGCCCGAGACATGTACTTGTCTTGGCACGCCCATAATGTTTTGGAAAAGCAAGCATTAGAGCATGACCGGACCGATTTGAGTCGGGGGGATTCCGGCGCGGTGCGGGATCTGATTCAAGCTGCTGGCTGGGTTGGAGGCCGGCAGGTCATGGCGAGACCCTATTCATCGGAC
>CAJCJG010000085.1 GCA_903970625.1 Solirubrobacterales bacterium 70-9
AGACAGCCGAGTGCCAGCCGCGTCAGAGCGGCGGCATCGTCCGCCGGCGCGTGCTCGGCCACGCCCAGCCCCGGCACCAGCGCGTGGGCGTGGGCGAGCGGCATGCCGGCGGCGAGGCCCAGCGCCTGCGCCTCCGCGTTGGCAGCAGCGACGATGGTGCGGCTTCCGTCATGCGCCGAGACGACGAACGGGGCTCCGCTCCGCCGCAACCGATCGGTCGGAAAGGTCGGCAGCCAGACCGAGACGACCCGTCGCATCGCATGCCTCCACGATCCAGGATGCCGCAGCCCCGCCCCGGCAGCGCACGAGGTCCAGCCGCCACACCGCCCGCGCCAGCCCCGGCACCGCCGGCGCATGCGGCAGCGGTGGGCCGGAGGGGAGTGCGGCGATGCGCCAGCGGGTGACGGCGGCGTTCGGCTCGGCGAAGCGCGGATCGTCGAACACCCGGCTGCGGCGGAGCAAAAACACCGGCACGTCAGACGCCTCGGCGGCCAGTTGCAGCCGGCGGGAGGCGGTGAGGGTGATGCGCGCCCCGGTCTCGCCGACCACACCGGCCAACCCCGGCTGCCGCGCCCCCTCCTCCATCGCCGCCAGCACGCCGCGCCCGGCCTCGACGAAGATCACCCGGTCCGGATGCAGCCCGACGCCGGCGAGCGCCGGGGCGAACAGATCCGCATGCTCCAACACCCACAGCACCGGCCCGCGTTGCCGCGCGAGGATGCCGGCGACGAACAAAGCCGCCGCCGCACCATGCTCGGTCTCCGCCCCGGTGCCGACGATTTCGTGCAGCGCACCGTGCGGCAGGCCGCCGTTCAGCGCCGCGTCGATGGCCGGCACGCCGAGGCCGATGGCGGGTTTTTCCCGGCGCACCGAGCCCGCCTGGAGGCGCGCGATCCGCGATTTCAGTGCCCCGATCCGGGCCGTCTGCTCCATGCCCTTGGCCCATGTGAGTGGGCTGGGAACATATAAAGAACATTTGCCCCGAGTCGAGTCGGAAGGGTGGCTTTATATTACGATATCATAATAATATGAGCGTGCCAAGGTCCTGCGTGCAGGCGGTTCCACCCTCTCGGGCGCGATACGCGGGGAGCGCCGTTGCGCAGCCGGCGCCTTCGGCCGGGGCGGCGGGTTGTTGCGGAAGAAGCTTGCCGTCCCGGTGCCCGGCCTTCCCACGGAAATGCGCGAGGTCGGCTTTATGTTAGCGCGTATGGATTGCACCCGTCCCACGGCGGTCCCAACCCCAAATGCCCCCGCAACGTCGCCCCCGCATACTCCCGCCGGAACAGGCCGCGGTCTTGCAGGATCGGCACCACCAGATCGACGAAATCGGACAAGCCGTCCGGGAAATACGGCGGCATGACGTTGAAGCCGTCGGCTGCGCCTTCGCGGAACCAGTGTTCCAGCGTGTCGGCCACACGCTCCGCCGAGCCGCATAGCACCCAATGGCCGCGGGCGGCGGCGACCAGATTGTAGAGGTCGCGGAGGGTCAGGCTCTCGCGCCGTGCCTTGCCCAGCAGGGCACCGACAAAGCTGTGGTAGCTGTCGGGGAGCGGCAGGTCTGGGACGGGGGCGTCGAGGTCGTAGGCACGCATGTCGGTGCCGAAGCGTTCGGACAGCATCGCCATCGCGTTGCCGCCGTCGATGAAGCCCTGGAGGGTGCCGAGAATATCCAGCGCCTCGCGGTCGGTGCGGGCGACGACGGGCATCACGCCGGGGAGCAGTGCGACGGAGTCGGGCGCGCGGCCGTGGGCGGCGACCAATTGTTTGAATGCGGCGTATTGGTGCTGCGCTTCCGAAAAATCCTGGACGACGGAGAACACCACGTCCGCCGTCATGGCCGCGAGGCGCTGGCCGGGGGCGGAGCCGCCGGCTTGCAGGATGACGGGGCGGCCTTGCGGCGAGCGGCCGATGTTCAGCGGGCCTTTGACGTTAAAGTGCTGGCCTGTGTGGTCCAGCGTTCGTACCTTGGCGGGGTCGATGTATTGGCCGGTGGCGCGGTCGGCGACGATGGCGTCCTCGTCCCAGCAGTCCCACAGGCCGCGCACGACGGCGACGAATTCTTCCGCGATCGCGTAGCGGTCGGCGTGGGCCGGGTGGGCGCGGCCGAAATTGGCGCCGGCGGCGGGGCTGGCGCTGGTGACGGCGTTCCAGGCGGCGCGGCCGCCGCTGATGTGATCCAGCGAGGCAAAGGCGCGGGCGACCGTAAACGGGTCGCTGTAGGTGGTGGAGGCGGTGGCACCGAGGCCGATGTGCGTCGTCGTGGCGGCGAGGGCCGAGAGCAGCGTCAGCGGTTCCAGCCGCGCGGTGTAGGACGGGTGGGCGAGCGGGTCCGCGTACAGATTGTCGCCGAGGAAGATCAGGTCAAAGCGGCCACGCTCGGCGATCGCGGCGATCTCGCGCATGGCGGAAAAATCTTGGAAGGAGTCGCAGGCACCCGGGTAGCGCCAGCCGGCGATGTGGCTGCCGGTGCCGAGCAGGAACAGGCCCAGATGCATCTGGCGCACGGCGTCAGGCGCCATCAAGGAACGCGAACCCCATGGTGCGGGCGTGATAATGCAGTCCGCCGTCCTGCACGATCAGGAACAGCGCGCGCTCCGTGCCGTCGTTGTGGTGGGAGTGGGGGTCGCCGGCGGGTGTCACCAGCGTCGCGAACGGCTGCCAGTCGCAGCGCGTGCCGGCGACGCGCGAGTGGCAGTGCTCGCCGCGCAGGATCAGGGTGACGGCGGCGGAATTGTGCCGGTGCGGGCGCTGCTGCTCGCCGGGCGGGACGGAGTTCAGGCCGAGGGTCAGGGACGGCAGGATGTTCTTGCTCGCCTCGTGCGTCGCCGAGGAAAAGATCAGGGCCATGCCGGAGGTTTCCGGGTTCTGCGAGGCGGCATGGATGGTGGCCAGTTGCCGAGCGATTTCGGCGGCCGGGTAGTGGACCGGGGCGACCGGCGTGGCGGGCTGCAATCCGTCGAGCGCCAGATAGGGTTCGTTCGTGACGACCCAGAGCAGGGCGCCGGTGTCCGCCGTCAGCGCGCAATCGCCGCCGGTCAGGAAAATGTCGCCTTGCCCGAAGGCGATGGTTTCGGCCCCGGTGGAGGCCGTGCCAGTGCCTTCGATCACATACCAGATGGCGCCGGTGGCGACGAAGCCGGCTTGCAGCGTGCCGCCGGGCGCGACATGGGCGTAGCGCGCCAGCATCAGCGGCGTGGTGGCGGGGAAGCCGCAGCCGAGGGCTTCCGATTGGTCGCAGACGACGAAGCCGGTGCGCGTTTGCGCCAGTTCGGCGGCAAACACCCGTGCGGAGACCGGCGGAAGTTTGATGTTGAAGGCGTTGCCGGAGTTGAAGAAGCGCGCGCGCGCTTCCGCCGGCGTGCGAGCGTCGCTTGCCAGTTGAACCGGCAGGTCGGCCATGTCGGGTCGTCTCAAAACATTCATTGTCATCCTCCCAGATTTTGAGCCGTCACCCCGGCGAAAGCCGGGGTCCATGGCCGCGCGAAAGTCGGTGCGTGCGGCCCTGGATTCCGGCCTTCGCCGGAATGACGAGGAGACGCCGCTATCACAATTCCGGCCGGCGGCGGTGCCAGTCGGTGCGGCTTTGGTAGGCGTGGCCGGCGCGAATCAGAAGGTCTTCCGCGAAGGGTTTGGCGGCGAATTGGAATCCGACCGGGATGCCGCGCTCGCTGATGCCGCAGGGCAGCGTGATCGTCGGGTAGCCGCACATGTCGAACGGGGCGGTGAACGGGCCGATGGCCAGAATCCCCTCCGGATCTTCGCCGAGGGAGGCCATGTAGTCCAGGGTGGGGCCGGCGACGGGCAAAGCGGGGATCAGCAATAGGTCGATATCGTCGAACAGGCGCGCCATCTGGCCGGTGAAGCGGCGCCTCACCGCCTGCGCGTCGGCCAGCGCCGGGCCGCTGGTTGCCGCCCCGTCGCGCAGCAGTTTTGCGAGCCGTGGGCCGTACTCGCATGCCCGCGCCGGGAACGTCTCGCGGTGCGCCACCGCTGCCTCGACGCCGCATTGGGTGGACCACGCCAGCAGCACGTCGTCCAGCGGCGGCAGCCGGACCTGGGACAGGCGCGCGCCCATCGCGACGACGGACGAGGCCACCGATTCCATCGTCGCGGCCACGGTATCGTCGGCACGCGCCCGAATGAGGCTCCAGTCGATGCCGACGCGAAGGCCGGCGATGCCGTCGTTCAGCCACGCGAGATAATCGGGCACGGCGACCGGGGCGGCCGTCGGGTCCAGGCCGTCGGCACCGGCGATGGTCCGCAGCAGCAGGGCCGCGTCCGCGACCGTGCGCGCCATCGGGCCGACATGATCGAGCGACTCCGCCAGCGGGAACACGCCGTGGCGGCTGACGCGCCCCCAGGTCGGTTTGATCCCGACGACGCCGCAGCAGGCCGACGGCAGGCGGATCGAGCCCCCGGTGTCGGACCCAAGCGTGCCGAAGCACAGCCCGGCCGTGACCGCGACACCCGAGCCGCCTGAGGATGTGCCCGTCCAGTGCCCCGGCCCGAATGGATTGACCGGCGGCGTCACTGTCGGGTGATGGTCGGCATACACGCCCTCGGTCAGCGCCAGTTTGCCGAGCAGGACGGCGCCGGCCTCGGTCAGCCGCCGCGCGACGGTCGCCTCGTGCGGCGGCTCCCAGCCCTGGTACACCGGGCGGCCGAACGAGGCCGGGATGCCGGGCGTGTAGAAAATGTCTTTGAGGGCAATCGGGATGCCGTGCAGCGGGCCGCGCCAGTGGCCGGCGCGGATTTCGGATGCCGCGCGACAGGCGCCAGTCCGCGCCAGATCGGCGGTGACTGCTACGAAGCTGTGCAATGTGCCGTCCAGGCGGGCGATGCGGTCGAGCATCGCCTCCGCCAGCGCAATGGGCGACAGGTCGCCGCGCTGGATCGGGCCGGCAAGATCGAAGATGCTGGCCGCCCACAGGCCGTCGTCCGTCATGTCCTGCCCACCGGCCGCTACAGCGCCGTTTGAGCAAGCCGCATGCCATATGTCCGGTCTTGGTGGCACAACTATCGCAGTGGCGAGGCCAGGAACGGGGGCGAGCGATGGCACTGGATGCGATGCCGGACATGACGCAGTTGGCGGCGCTGCGGGTCGATCTCGCCGCCAGCTATCGGCTGGTGGCGCATTTCGGCCTGGACGACCTGATCTACAATCACATCTCCGCTCGCGTGCCGGGCACGCACGATCAGTTCCTGATCAATCCGTACGGTCTGCTGTTCTCGGAAATGCGCGCGTCCTCGTTCGTTCGCATCGACCTCGACGGCAACCCGACCGAGCCCGATGCGGCCCCGGTCAATTTTGCCGGCTTCGTCATCCACAGCGCCGTCCATGCCGGGCGGCCGGACGCCAATTGCGTGCTTCACACGCATTCGGAAGCGGCCACCGCCGTCTCGGCGCTGGAGTGCGGCCTGCTGCCGGTCAGCCAGTTCGCGATGCGGTTCCAGGGCCACATGGGCTTTCACGACTACGAGGGGCTTGCGCTGGATCTGGAAGAGCGGCGGCGGCTGGTCGCGAACCTCGGCCCGCACAACGTGCTGCTGCTGCGCAACCACGGCGTGCTGACGGTCGGCCGCACGGTCGCGGAGGCGTTCGTCCTGGCGTATTATTTCGAGCGGGCGGCGCGCGTGCAGCTTTTGGCGCAGGGGGCGGGATCGGCGCTGACGCTGCCGGACCCGGCGGTGACGGAGAAGGCCTCGCGCCAGTTCAACGAGCAGGCCGGCGACGTGAAACCCGCCGGCACGCGCGAATGGCCGGCGCTGCTGCGGCTGCTGGACAAGATCGACCCGAGTTTTCGGGAATAGCAATGGACCTGCATCTTACCGGCAAGACCGTGCTGATCACCGGCGCCTCGAAAGGCATCGGCCTGTCGGCCGCGCGCGCGTTTGCGGCAGAGGGGTGCCATCTGCACCTGGCCGCCCGCAACGCCGACGCCTTGGCCGCCGGCCGCGCCGAGATAGAAGCGGCCCACAAGGTGCGCGTGACAATCCACCCGTCCGACCTCGGCGCACCCGGCGCGATGACCGCGCTGGCCGATTCCGTGGGCGACATAGACGTGCTGATCAACAACGCGGGCGACATTCCGGCCGGACCGATCGACGCGCTGGACATCGCGGCGGTGCGGCGCGGCTTCGACCTCAAAGTGCTCGGCTACATGGAACTGACCAAGTTGTTCTACGCCCGCATGAAGGCGTGCGGCAGCGGCGTGATCCTCAACGACATCGGCAACTCCGGAGAAAACTGGGACGCCGACTACATCGCCGGATCGACCGGCAACGCGGCGCTGATGGCCTTCACCCGCGCGCTCGGCGGCGTGAGCCTGGACGACGGCATCCGCGTCGTCGGGGTCAATCCCGGCCCCGTCGCGACCGACCGCATGATCAAGCTGATGAAACGCCGCGCGCTCGATAATTTGGGCGACGAAGCGCGCTGGCAGGACTTGTTCGCGCACTATCCCGGCGGCCGGCCGGCAACGCCCGAGGAAGTGGCTGACCTGATGCTGTTCCTGGCCTCGCCGCGCGCCGGATACATCACCGGCACGATCGTGACCATCGACGGCGGCATTGCCGCGCATGGGTCGATCATCAAACCGCGCCGGCCGCGCAATTAGAGTTTGTTTAAGAATAACGCTCCGGTTTTGTCATTCCGGCGAAGGCCGGAATCCAGGGGCCGCCCGCTCCGATTTTCGCGCGGCCCTGGACCCCGGCCTTCGCCGGGGTGACGGGGTGGAAAGGATATTTCCGACGAATCGTTAGCCTGCGCGCAGCCGGTCCACACAATGCTCCACGGCGACGCGCACGGAATCCAGCACCGGAATCCCGAGATCAGTGCTGAGTGTTTCGGCGAACGATGCGCCGGAGAGGTTGGTACACATCACGACAATCGCATCCGGCCGCGCCTGCGCCGCCGCGCGCACCATCGCTGCGACCTGCGCCGCCGGCACCAGCCCGAAAGCCATGTTGTCGGTGATGTCCAGACGCTCGGCCGCCACCACCTCCGTCCCGGCCGCGCCGTAATTGCGCACGATGTCGCTTTCGATGGCTTCCACGTAGGGCGACACCAGGCCGATCCGGCGTGCCCCAAGCTGCGCCAGCCGTTCGTTGATGGCGATGACGGCGGTGGTCGCCGGAATGCCCGTCTGTGCCTCTATGGCTTCGGTCAACGTTCGGTCGCGGTCGAACCCCAGCCAGCTTGCCGCAGTGCCGTTCCACAAGATCAGATCGACGCGCGCGTCGGCCAGCAACTTTGCCGCCGCCAGCACCGGCGGCAGATCGAACTGGCCCCGCGAGCCATCCTCGGCGGAGATCGTCACCACCGGCAGGCGCGAGACGTGGCAGGTCAACCAATCGTGCGGCGCTAGAATTTTCGCGGTTTCCGGTTCCAGCACGGTGTTGGAGGACGGCACCAGCATACCCAGGCGCTTCATCGTTGGTTCTCCGTTGAGACAAGGCACGTGCGCAGCCGGGCGAGATCGGCGTGCCGCGTGTGTAGGTCGGGCCGGTCGGCGGCCATGCGCTGATCGCGCAGCGACTCCAACGCGCGCAGCAGCACTGACAGCGGAGGCCCGCTCGCGGTCAGCCCGCTCATGTGCACATCGTCCAACGTGGCGGACGGCATCACGATGAATCGGTTGACCAACTGGTCGTGGTGTTGCGCCGCCGTTTTGGCAAACAGATCGCACACCTCGATGAAGGCGCGCGCGTTGGTCTGGAACCAGTCTGTGTCGGCATGATCTTGGGCGAGCGCCAAAAATTCGTCGAGCAGATTGCGGTGCCGCATGCAGTCGCGCAGCCGCGTCTGATCCTCCGGCGGCATGAACAGCATCTTGTCCACCAGCAACTGCGCGTAGGACGGATCGTTGGCCTGACACAGACCGAGCAACAGGTCGATTTCGTTGATGCCGGAAAAATCGCCGGCATTGGCGCCGCGATATTCCAGCCGCCCGACGCGATACGGCTTGTAGTATGGCCGCACGCAGTAGAAGAACCGCTCGATATCCAGCGTGCCGAACAGCCGCGCATTAATCGCGATGGCGGCGCGCAGCGCATCGGCGGCGGCGGCGAATTGGATGTCCGCGACTGGGTTGGACACGCCGAGCGCCGGGATTCTCGCGAGTGCATCGGCCGCGCGTTGAAAGCACAATATGCCGCGCGTGTTTTCGTCGATGAACAGGAACTCGTCGCGTAGATCGGTAAAGCTTCTGCGTACGCCGGCGACAGCGAAATTTCGCGTGGCCAGATGCGCGGTAGCGAAGCGCGGCGCCATGCCGATGGAGGCGCCGACATGTAGCGCCAGCGACGACGCTTCCTGGAACGGCGAGCGGTCCTCCCGCGCCGGATTGGTCAGTTCGTGCCGGCGCAGCGCCGCCAGATACATGCCGACATTTCCGAGTACGGCGAACGCGCTTTCAAAACCGTCGCCGGTGTTTCCCTCGCGCCAAAGAGCAACGATATGGACGTGCCCCTCATCGCGCAGCGCGTGCTTGACCGCGTCGCCGACACCCTCGACGTTGGCGCGGTCGGTCTGCGCGAAATAAAGCGCCTCCAATACGGAGTTCATGGCGACGAACGGGCCACGAATCCAGGCGTCGAAGGCGCTGGCATTGGCGCTCATAGCGGCATTTTTACCAAAACGCCGCCGCTGGCGTCAAAACTCCTTCAACGTCTCCCGCAACGTGGACTTGGTGTATTCCGTCCGAACCAGTCCGCGCCGCTGCAAGGCCGGCACCAGCCCTTCGGTGATCTCGTTGATATAGCGCCGGCTGGTGCGCTGAAACGGCGTGCTGATCAAAAATCCGTCGCCGCCGACTTCCTCCATCACCTCCTCCAGCGTCCCCGCCACCTGATCCGGCGTGCCGATCAGCGTGATATCGCCGGGACCGCCGAAACGCTCGGCCGCCAGTTGCCGCAGCGTCTTGTTGCTTCCCCACTGCGCGAACTTGTCGAGCGAGCCCTGTTCGCCGTTGGTCGTCAACTGCGGCAGCGGCGAATCCAGATCGAACTTGGAAAAGTCGATGTCGGTGATGGTGGAAATGCTGGCCAGCGTCATCTCGATGAACGCGGGGGAGCTGGTCAGCCGCGCATGCTTGTCGCGCGCCTCCTGCTCCGTCTCGCCGAGAAACGGGTAGATCAGGTAGAGCACTTTCGCGTCGTCCGGGTTGCGCCCGAACCGCTCGGCGTGGCCGCGCACGTCGTTGCGGTATTTCTTCATCCCTTCGATGCCGTTGGCGACCGCAATGATGGAGTCGGCGAATTTTGCCGCGAACGCCCGCCCGCGTGGCGAGCCGCCCGCCTGCACGAACGCCGGCCGCCCCTGCGGCGAGCGTACCGTGTTCAGCGGGCCGCGACTTTTGAAATACTTTCCCTCGAAATGGATCGGCCGCACCTTGGTATGGTCGGCAAAGATGCCGCGCGTGCGATCCTTGAGCACGGCGCCGTCGTCCCAACTGTCGAACAGCTTCATCACAAGGTCGCAGTATTCCTCTGCCATCTCGTAGCGCACTTCGCGCGGCGGCAGTTTATCCAGGCCAAAATTCTCCGCCGCCAGATCCTCCCCGGAGGTGACGATGTTCCAGCCGAACCGGCCCGTACAAATATGGTCCAGCGTCGAGCACAGCCGGGCCAGCAGGAACGGCGGGTAGCCGAGCGTGCTCATCGTCGCCACGACGCCGAGATGCTTGGTGTGAGAGCCGATCACAGCGGCGAGCGGGGAGGGGTCGTGCTTGGGCACGAACAGCCCGTGCTTCATCCCTGCCTCGATGCTGCCGCCATAGGTGTCGGAGACCATCAGTGTGTCTTCGATCATGATGTAGTCGAAGCAGGCGCGCTCCAGCGCGCGGGCCATATCGACGTAGAACATCCCGTCCCACG
This sequence comes from Solirubrobacterales bacterium 70-9, assembly GCA_903970625.1. Classification (GTDB taxonomy): domain Bacteria; phylum Pseudomonadota; class Alphaproteobacteria; order Acetobacterales; family Acetobacteraceae; genus CAJCJG01. The sequence goes on from CAJCJG010000085.1 coordinate 9,877, forward strand.
GCGACTGGCC
>CAJCJG010000086.1 GCA_903970625.1 Solirubrobacterales bacterium 70-9
CTCGCCAGCTTCCTCGCCGTCGCCAACGGCGACGCGCCGGTCTCGCATTGGTTCCGTCTCGGCCGGTCCGTCACCGCCGTCGGACATGGCGCGGCTCTGGTGTCCTGGTCCGGCTCGATGTTCGAATATCTGATGCCTTCGCTCGTCATGCGGGCGCCGACGGGAAGCCTGCTCGCGACGACGAACCGGCTGATCGTCCGCCGCCAGATGAATTATGCGGCAACGCTCGATCTGCCGTGGGGCATGTCCGAGTCGGCCTACAACGCGCGCGATCTGGAACTGACCTACCAGTACTCGAACTTTGGCGTCCCCGATCTTGCCCTCAAGCGCGGGCTGGGCGAGAGCGCCGTGCTCGCACCCTACGCCACCGCCCTGGCGACGATGGTCGATCCGGACGCGTCCGCACGCAATTTCGTGCAGCTCGAAGCCGCCGGTGCATTGGGCCGGTACGGATTCTACGACGCGCTCGACTACACGCCCTCTCGTGTCCAGAAAGGGCAGAAGGTCGCCGTCGTGCGGACATACATGGCGCATCATCAGGGTATGACCATCGTTGCGATACTGAACACGGTTCTCGACGGCATCATGCGCACGCGGTTTCATGCGGAACCCCGCGTGCAGGCGACAGAGTTGCTGTTGCAGGAGCGCACCCCCCGCGATGCACCACGGCCGCCGCCGCGCGCCGAAGAAACGCCCAGGATCAGCGGTTCCGGGCCGGGCGATTTTCCCGTCTCGCGTCGGATCACGTCGCCGCACGCCGCCGCCCCGGCCACTCACATCCTGTCCAACGGACGCTACAGCGTGATGATCACCGCCGCCGGCTCCGGCTACAGTCGCTGGCAGGACCGTGCCATCACGCGGTGGCGCGAGGATCTGACTCGCGACGACTGGGGCTCGTACATTTTCCTCCGCGACGTCGCCAGCGATGCGATTTGGTCGGCCGGATATCAGCCCAGCGGTATCGAGCCAGACGACTACGAAGTCATTTTCACCGAGGAACGCGCGGAGTTTGCCCGCCGCGACGGGATGATCCTGACGCGCATGGAGATCGTCGTTTCCGCCGAGGACGACGCAGAAGTCCGCAGGGTTACGCTGAGCAACACCGGCAGCGAAGCGCGTGAAATCGAGCTCACGTCGTACATGGAAATTGTGTTGGCCGCTTCGGCAGACGATGCGGCCCATCCGGCCTTTTCCAAGATGTTCGTGCAGACCGAATTCCTCGCCGAATTGGGCACGGCTCTTGCCACGCGGCGGCGGCGCTCTCCGTCCGAACCAGAAATCTGGGCCGCACACCTCGTTGTTGTCGAGGGCGACGGCATCGGAGATCTGCACGTCGAGACGGATCGCGCCGCGTTTCTCGGACGCGGCAGGGACGTGCGCGACCCGGCGGCGATGGCGGGAAGCAGGCCCCTGACAGGCACCACCGGCACGGTGCTCGACCCGATCTTCAGTCTGCGGCGCCGTGTGCGCATCGCCCCCGGCGGCAACGCCCGGCTGGCATTCTGGACACTGGTTGCCGACAGCCGCGAGGCCGTTCTCGACCTCGTCGATCGCCATCGCGAGATTGCCGCGTTCGACCGCGCCGTCACCCTGGCCTGGACCCAGGCGCAAGTACAACTCAGCCATCTCGCGATCACGCGGATCGACGCGAGCAACTATCAGCGCCTCGCCGGGCATCTGCTGTACGCGGGTGCGACGCTGCGGCCACCGCAGGATGTCCTGCTGCGCGGCGGCGCGGGGCCGGCGCTGCTGTGGGCGCACGGCATTTCCGGCGATTTGCCAATTCTGCTGCTGCGGATCGACGATCCCGAGGACATCGCCATCGTCCGCCAACTGCTCCAGGCGCACGAATACTGGCGCATGAAACGGCTCGCGGTCGATCTGGTGATTCTCAACGAAAAGCCACCTTCCTACGCGCAGGATCTGCAATCAGCCCTGGATGCGGCCGTCCGGATGGGCCAGACGCGGGTGGCGCCGACTGGTGGCGGCGTCCAGGGCCGCGTTTACGTGTTGCGGGCCGATCTGGTGCCGGAGGAATCGCAAGCGCTATTGCTCAGCGTGGCCCGCGTGGTGCTGGTCAGCCGACGCGGCACGCTCGCACAGCAACTGGACCGGGTGGAAGATCGGAGGGCGGTGCAACTACCGCCGTCACGCGCCCCCACAGCGCAACCGGGCACGACGAGCAGGCCAGAGCCGCAACTGGAGTTCTACAACGGCTCGGGCGGCTTCGCCGACGAGGGGCGCGAATATGTCACCATCCTGCGCCGGGGCGAAACGACGCCGGCGCCCTGGACCAACATCGTCGCCAACCCCGCGTTCGGTTTCCAGGTCACGGCGGACGGCACCGGCTATAGCTGGTGGTACAACAGCCGGGAAAACCAGTTGACGCCCTGGTCGAACGATCCGGTAGCGGATCGCCCAGGCGATATGTTCTATTTGCGCGACGAAGAGACCGGCGCGCTCTGGAGTCCGACGGCCCAGCCGATCCGCAACCAGGCAGCCCGATACGAGGCTCGCCATGGCCTCGGCTACAGCCGCTTCCATTGCGACCTGCACGGGATCGACGCGGACCTGTTGCAATTCGTCCCGTTGGAAGAGTCGGTCAAGATTTCTCGTCTTCGGCTGCAAAACACGACCGGCCGCAAGATGCGGCTGTCGCTGACGGCCTATGTCGAATGGGTGCTTGGCCCGTCCCGCTCAGCCTCGCTCGCGACCACCGTCACCGAGCGCGATTCGCAGGCAGACGCGGTTTTCGCCAGGAATCCCTGGAACACCGCGTACGGCCCCTACGTGGCCTTCGTCGCGTTACCCGGCCGCACCACGACAGTCACCGGAGATCGCCGGGAATTTCTGGGGCGCAATGGAACCCTCGCGGCACCCGCCGCGCTGTCGCGGCGGTCCCCGTTGTCGGGCCGGCTCGGCGCCGGTCTCGATCCATGCTCGGCAATGCAGACGGTGTTCGAACTGGGGCCGGACGAGACGACGGATATAATCTGCCTCCTCGGCGTCGGCACCGACATCGCGGACGCACGCGGTCTGATTGGGCGCATTGCGGCTACCGATGTGGATAGCCTGCTTGCCACCGTCACGGCGCATTGGCAGGCAGTCATCGGCGCAGTCCAGGTCAAGACGCCGGATCGGGCGATGGACATCATGCTGAATAGCTGGCTGCTCTATCAGACTCTGGTATGCCGAATCTGGGCGCGCTGCGGTTTCTATCAGGCCAGCGGCGCCTACGGGTTTCGCGACCAGTTGCAGGACGGCATGGCCATCGCCGGCAGCCGCCCGGACCTGACGCGCGCGCATCTGCTGCGCGCCGCCGCACGCCAATTCGTCCAGGGCGACGTCCAGCATTGGTGGCTGCCGCCGACCGGCCAGGGCGTTCGCACCCGGATCTCCGACGACCGCGTGTGGCTTGCCTATGCCAGCGCGCACTACGTCACGGCGACTGGCGATCATGGTGTGCTGGACGAAGCCGTACCCTTCCTCGACGGTGCCGAGCTTGGCGCCGACCAGCACGAATCGTATTTCACCCCGACCACGACGGACCGTCGCGCATCCGTGTATGAGCATTGCGCGCTCGGCCTCGACCACGCGCTCGCCACCGGCCGCCACGGCTTGCCGTTGATCGGCACCGGCGACTGGAACGATGGCATGAGCCGCGTCGGCGAGGCGGGAAAGGGCGAAAGCGTTTGGCTCGCCTGGTTCCTGTACGCAACCTTGCTCCAGTTCGCGCCAGTCGCGGAAGCACGCGGCGAGGGCGAGCGCGCGCGGACATGGCTCGCCCACGCCGCCGCCCTACAGGCCTCGATCGAAGGCGAAGCGTGGGATGGAGGCTGGTATCGCCGTGGCTATTTCGACGACGGCACGTCGCTGGGATCGGTCGCAAGCAGCGAATGCCGTATCGACTCGATCGCGCAGTCGTGGGGCGTGATCTCGGGCGCCGCCGACCCGGCCCGTACCGTCCGGGCGATGGCCGCCGTCGACGAGCAATTGATCCGCCGGCACGATGGCCTCGCGCTGCTGTTCACGCCGCCGTTCGACCGCACGCCGCTCGATGTCGGCTACATCAAGGGCTATCCGCCCGGCATCCGCGAGAACGGCGGCCAATACACGCATGCCGCCACCTGGTCGGTGATCGCCTTCGCCCTGCAAGGGGATGGCGACAAGGCGGCCGCCTTGTTCGACCTGCTGAACCCGATCAACCACGCCCTGACCGCGGCCGACGCCTTCCGCTACAAAGTCGAGCCATATGTGATCGCGGCGGACGTGTATTCCGCACCGGGCCACATCGGTCGCGGCGGCTGGACGTGGTACACCGGCTCGGCGGGGTGGATGTACCGGGCCGGCATCGAGTGGATACTCGGCCTGCGCCGCAACGGCGACGCGCTCATTCTCGATCCCTGTCTTCCGTCGTGGTGGCCGCAGGTGGAGATGCGTGTGCGACATGGGGCCGGCAACTACCGGATCACCGTGGACAACCCGCATGGCCGCAATCGCGGCATCGCCGCCGCCGAACTGGATGGCGTGGAGCTGACGGGGCGGCCCGTCCGCGTGCCGCTGGCCAACGACGGCGCGGACCATGTGGTGCGCCTCACGCTCGGCTGACGAGGTTTGTCGGACGGGACGGGCGGGGCTATACCGGGCGCCAAATGAAACCGCCCACCACATATCGTCCCGGTCAGGCTGGCGCTGGTAAGCCCGGCGCCGGCAAATCCACCCCCGGCAAGCCTGGCACAGGCAAACCTGGTGCTGGGAAACCCGGCGCGGGCAAAGGCGAACGCGGGCAATACCGGTCGGCCGGTTCCCAGCCACCGCGCTGGCAGGACCGGCCATCCAGCCCACCCGATGCCGCGCCCGCCGACACCGGCCAACTCGGTCCGCGTGCCCCGCGCGACGGTGGCGCGGTGGCGACGCGCCGGGACCCGCCACGCCCCGCTCAGGACGCATCACGGCCAAACGGAGACCGTCCGCGCTCCGACCGCCTGACGATGCCGGACAGGGCCGTCCGCCCCGCGACGCGCAGCGGGCCCGAAGCACCGCGCGGCGCCGTCTGGCTGTACGGCAGCCACGCCATCGCCGCCGCCCTGGCTAATCGGGGCCGTCGCCTGCGCCGCCTGATGCTGACCGAGGAGGCGGAGGCATCCATTGCCGCCATCGTGCCCAAGCCCTGGCCGGTGACGGCGGAGCGGACCGACAGGGCGCGCCTCGATCAATTGCTCGGGCGGGAGACGGTCCATCAGGGGTCGGCCTTGCTCGCCGACCCGCTGGCACAGCCGTCCCTCGCCTCCGTGCTGGAGCGGCGTGGACCGGTGCTGGTGCTGGACCAGATCACCGACCCGCGCAACGTCGGCGCCATCCTGCGCTCGGCCGCCGCGTTCGGCGTGGCCGCCGTGATTGCGCAGGAACGCAACGCCCCCGAGGAGACCGGCGCGCTCGCCAAGGCTGCCTCTGGCGCGCTGGAACGGGTGCCGTTGCTGCGCGCGGTCAACATCGCGCGCACGTTGATCGCCTTGAAGGCTGCGGGCTGCTGGGTGGTCGGCCTCGATGCCGGCGGCGGCGTGCTCGCCGGCGGCGCACTGGCGGAGCGGCGTGTGGCCCTGGTGCTCGGCAACGAGGGCGAGGGCCTGCGACGGCTGACGCGCGACACCTGCGACGAGATCGCCGGCATCGCGATGCCCGGTCGCGGCGGCGGGCTGGACAGTCTGAACGTCTCGGCCGCCGCAGCCATCGCGCTCTACGAACTGGGACGGGTCCGATGAGCGGGTTCGATCCGCGTCCGGCCGCCGCCGCGTTGATCGCCGCCCGCAGCGCGCGGCAACCGGCGGGACCGCTGCCGGACGCCATCGCTCCGCACGACGAGGCGGAAGGCGCGCTGGTGCAGCGCGCGGTCGCCGACCTCGTCGGGCAGCCCCTCGGCGGCTTCAAGATCGGCGCAACCGGCCGGCGCATGCAGGACTATCTCGGCATCGACCATCCCTGTGCCGGCTTCATGGCAGCTTCCGATCTGCATTTATCGGGCGTTGCACTGCCGTTCGGCGCGTTCCGCAATCTGGCGGTGGAATGCGAACTCGCCGTCCGCCTCGCGCACGATCTGCCGCTCGGCCCCTGCACGCCGGAGGACGCGCGCGCCGCCGTCGGCGACCTGTTCGCCGCCATCGAAATCGTCGAAAACCGTTACGGCGCGCCGCCCATCGGGGATGTCGAGGCGATCGGCACCCCGACGTTGATCGCCGACCAGTTTTACCACACCGCCGCCGTGCTCGGCGCCCCCGCCACCGGCTGGCGCGCGCTCGACCTGATTGCCATCGCCGGACGCGCGCTGGTGGACGGCGAGGAGCGTAACAGCGGCCGGGGCGCCGAACTGCTCGGCGACCCGCTGCGCGGTCTGGCTTGGCTCGCCGACAGCCCGGTGGCAGCCGCCTTCGGCGGGTTGCGCGCGGGACAGGTCGTGATGCTTGGCAGCGTCACACCGCCGGTTTGGATCGACCGGCCGTGCCGCGTCGAGGTTCGCTTCGACGGGCTGGCGCCGGTGCTCTTGCAGTTCGTGGAAAGCGTTGCCCCGGCAAGCCGGGGTTAACTTTTGTCGCACATCCTACGGTCTCAGGACCGCGCGCAGGTTGCGCGGCGCAATGCCAAAATGGCTGGGTGGGACGACGCAATGCCCCCGGGCCGCCACATGCAAGACTGGGACGTGCTTTCGGAGGAGACTCAGATGCGCCTCGCGCGGGAGGCAATGCAGCGCGCCTCCGAGGCGATCGCCAACCATGCCGAGCAACTCGCCGGCGAGCTGGAGTCGGGCGAAATCGGCGATCTAGGCGGCCCGGAAGCCCTTCGCCTTCTCGCCAACATGGTGCGGCTGACCGGCCGGGACACGTTGTTTGCGGCTGGCACGGCTTAGTCGGGCGCCCCCATGCCGGCAAGATATCGGCTGCCGGCACGGGGGCGTTTCGCTCAGCCAGCCTGATCATCGCTGCCTTTGCTCATGTCGATGGCAACGAATTCCGTGTGCCCGTCGCGCAGCACGCGCAACGCCACGTTATGGCCCGCATGGACGGCCTCGTGGATGGCCTTGACCGCCTGCTGCGGCGAGGCAATCGCCAAGGCGCCGACGCCGACGATCACGTCACCCTGCTGCACGCCGGCCGCTTCGGCCGGAGAGCCCGGCCTGACCTGTGCCACCAGCGCGCCACGCGTATGCGCCGGCAGGTCGAGTTGGCCGCGCTCGTCCGGCGACAGCGGTGCCAGTGCAAGGCCCACGCTCGGCGAGTGGTCGCCGGCCGGGGTGGCGTCGCTGGCCATCTCGGTCGGCAGGCTCTCGACGGACGCCGTCAGGGTCTGCGTGGCGCCGTCGCGCAGAACGTCTATCTTCGCCTGCTCGCCGGGCTTGATCGCCGCCACATCCACCGCGAGGTCGCGCGGCGTGCCGATTGCGTTGCCGGCCACCGACGTGATCACGTCGCCCGGCTTTATGCCCGCCTTCGCCGCCGGGCTGTCGGGGGTGACTTCCGCCACCAGCGCGCCAGCGTGGCCCGCGTTTTCCTTCGGCAGATTCAATGCGGCAGCCATGGCCGGCGTCACCGGCTGCGCGGCCACCCCGAGATAGCCGCGCGTGACATGGCCCGTGGTCTCCAGTTCCGCCACGACGGTCTTGACGGTGTTGGCCGGGATCGCGAAGCCGATGCCGACGCTGCCGCCGGTCGGCGACAGGATCGCGGTGTTGACACCGATCACGCGGCCGTCCTGGGTGAACAGCGGCCCGCCCGAGTTGCCGCGATTGATCGGCGCATCGACCTGTAGGAAGGAATCATACGGGCCGGAACCGATGTCGCGGCCGAGGGCCGAGACGATGCCGGCGGTCACGCTGCCGCCGAGGCCGAACGGGTTGCCCATCGCAATCACCCACTCGCCCACCTTCACCGCGCCGGAATCGCCGAGTTGGATGTAGGGGAGCGGCTTGGCGGCCTTGACCTTCAGCACGGCCAAGTCGGTGCGCGGATCACGGCCGATCACCTTGGCCGGCAGTTCGGTGCCGTCTTCCATCGTGATCGTGACCGATTTCGCGTCCTTGACGACATGGTTGTTGGTCACGACGGTGCCGTCGGCGTCGATGATGAACCCCGAGCCGCGCGCTTCGATGGCCTGCGGATGCTGCGGCATCATGCCGCCGAACGGCATCGGCCCTTGCTGCTCGTCGTCAACCGCCGCTTCCGGCTTCAACTGGACTGTGATGGAGACGACCGCGGGCTTGACCTTGCTCACCAGCGCGGTGAAGTCCGGCAGCATCGGCGAGACAGCCGCCGGCGCGATCGGCGCGGGGGTGTCGGCGGAGGCGGCGCGAACGGCGGCGAAGCCTCCGAGCGTGGTGCTGCCCAACAAGACGGCAACCAGAAGCCCGCGTGTCGCAGGCGAGTTAAAACGTGTCGTCAGCATGTAAATTCCTCCATCATCCATCAGGGGCCGACAGAAATCCGCCAGCGCATGAGTGGAAGATGGGACATCCCATGCAACATTGTGCTTTCGCGCGGGTGAAACCCCCGTCATCCGGGCGCCGCAACTATCGAGGGCACAAACCCGCTGCGGCGGTATTAGCCGGTGGCGTCACCTTCGGGCGCAACCACTTCGCCTTCCGCCGCGCGCTTCAGCCGTCGGAAGCTGCGGGCGCTGAACGGCAGCATGGCGACGTATATGACGCCCGCCGCCCCGCCGGCTGCCCACGGATCGGCCACCAGCAGCGTCACGAACAACGCCGCGCCCAGCAGCAGCGGCAGGATGAACTGCGACGGCACCTTGAAATTCTTGAAACTCCAGACCGGCAGGGTGGAGACCAGCAGGATCGCGGTGCCGATCAGCACTGCCGCGTCGAACGGCGGGAATTTTGCGGCCGCCAGCAGCCAGTCCCAGCCGAGCGACTGTGCCTCAAGCCCGATAAACAGCGGAAACAGTGCCAACCCGGCGCCGGCCGGCGCCGGCACGCCGGTGAAGAAGTTATACGCGTAGGCGGGGTGCGGCCCGGCATCCAGCGAGGCGTTGAAGCGCGCCAGCCGCAGCGACATGCAGACGGCGAACATCACGCACGGCATATACCCGTAGCCGCGCAGCGATTGCAGCGACCACAGATACATCACCAGCGCCGGCGCCACGCCGAAGCACAGGAAGTCGGCGAGGCTATCGAACTCGGCGCCGAACCGGGACGTGGCTTTCAGCAGTCGCGCCAACCGTCCGTCCAGACCATCGATGCAGGCCGCGACGGTGATCGCGATGGCGGCGGCGGCGAACCGGCCGTCGAGGGCGAAGCGGATCGATGTCAGCCCCGCGCACAGCCCGATCATGGTCAGCAGGTTCGGCACCACGCGATTGAACGACAGGCCCTTGAAGCGCGGGCGCTGGCGGGGCCGGAGCCGATAGCGCAGCCGGCGGATCGGTTGCGGGCGGGGCAAGGTCACGACAGCGACGACTGAAGGTCGGCCAGCACCGTCTCGCCGCCGATCATGGTCTGGCCGACTGCCACCAGCGGTCGGACGCCTTCCGGCAGATACAGGTCGGTGCGGCTGCCAAAGCGGATCAGGCCAAAGCGGTTCCCGGCAAAGACGCTGTCGCCCTCGCGAACGTGACAGATGATCCGCCGCGCGATCAGGCCGGCGATCTGCACCACCGCAATCTCCCGGCCGTCGGGCAGGCGGATCGCCACCGCGTTGCGCTCGTTCTCGTCGCTGGCTTTGTCGAGGCTCGCGTTCAGGAAGCGGCCATGGCGATACGCGATCCGCGTCACGATTCCGTCCGCCGGCATGCGATTGACATGGACATCGAGGACCGACAGGAAAATTGCCACGCGCCAGCGCGGCGCGGCGCCGAGCCCGAGTTCCGCCGGCGGCTCGGTCAGCAAAACGGAAACGACATGGCCGTCCGCCGGGGCCAGCAACAGCCCGGGGCGCGCAGGCGCCACCCTCTCCGGATCGCGGAAAAAATAGAGGCAGAACAGCACGAACAGCACACCGAGCCACGCCAGCCAGTGCCACAGGACAATGCCCAGCACCACAATCACCGCACCGCCCAGGATGAACGGTCGGCCCGCCGGGTGGGGTGGGGCAAGGACGAGGCGAAACGAGGCGGCAATGGACATCGGAAAGCCTGATCAGCGGGCGGAGTTTATGGAAGCTTCATCCCGGCCCGGCAAGGCTGAGACGGCAGGATCATGGAGGATCGGAATGCCGCTCGATGCCCCGTTCCGGCTCGGACCGTTCGTGGTCGATGTCCAAGGACGGTTGCAGCCCAGCGACTCGGGCCGGTTTCCGAGCTTCCGCCTCGCCTGGCGCGGTTGCCCGGTGCAGGCACGGCTCGACGATGGCGGGGGCATGGAGGGCGGGGCACGGTTGGCGCTGAGCGCCACGGTCGGGCGCGTGCCGAGCACAGCCGGCGGCGACACCGCCCACAATCGCGAACGCCGGAGTATCACCCTCGGCGCGTTGGAGGGCCTTGCGGACAGCCCCGACCAGGCGGCCCGCCTGCGCCTCCTGCCGGACCACCGCGTCGCGATGGAGGCGAGCCGCCCTGTCACCCTGCCGGTCTCGGCGGCCGACCTGCTGACGCAGATCGCGTGCTTTCTGCTCGACCTCGGGCCCTATTTGGATTTGTTCGCGGAAGCGGGCGTGCCGGTGGAGGCCACCGGCGCCGCGCCGTCGAGGAATGGCGGGATGGCGAAGATCTGGCCCGGATAGATCAGATCCGGATTGCGGATCTGGTCGCGGTTGGCCTCGTAGATGACCGTGTAGCGGACCCCCTGCCCGTAGGCGTGGCGGGCCAG
>CAJCJG010000087.1 GCA_903970625.1 Solirubrobacterales bacterium 70-9
GAGGGCATAGCGTCGGTTGTCAGATAGACAACGCAGTGGGTGAACGCCTCAGGAACTTATTGGCTCGAGGGGGCGCTGAAGGCCGGCGCGTTTGATTTCGCGATAGACGGTTGACCGTCCGAGGCCGATTTGGTGGGCCGCGTTGGTCGGCGACAGGCCGGCGGAGACCAACTTCAAAGCAGCACCGATCCGGTCGGCATCGAGCGGCTGGCGGCCCGGCAGTTTGCCGCGCGCGCGGGCGGCGGCGATGCCGTCCTTGGTCCGCTCGGCAATCAGGCGGCGTTCGAAGTGCGCGATAGCGCCGAACACATGAAACACCAGTTCGCCGGCGGCGGAGGACGTGTCGATCTTCTCCTCCAGGCTGAGCAGCGCGATGCCGCGTCCCCTAAGCATCGTGACTGTGGCGAGCAATTCGCTGAGCGAGCGCCCCAGGCGGTCGAGGCGCACGACGGCGAGCGTGTCGCCGGGGCGCGCGTAGGCCAGTAGCGCGTCCAGCCCAGGCCGGATCATCGCACGCCCGGAGCGGACATCGGTGAACACCCTGATGGCACCGGCTTGGGTCAGCCGCAGCGTCTGCCCAGCCACATCCTGGTCACCGGTGGAGACACGGGCATAGCCCAGAATGCCGGTCACGCGATTGCCACGCGGGCGTCTCCCAAACGTTCGTTCTCTGGATGCACGCCGTTCCGCGCCGCGCAGCAGCGCAAACCCGTCCACAGACTACGTCTCCCAAAGCGCCACCGTCCACCGCCATGATGGGCGTTTTGTGGACGGAGGAAGTCTTGCAGCGCCGACAGATTCTGACCAACGACGAACGCCAGGCTCTGCTGGGGATACCGGAGGACGCGGACAGCCTGGCACGGCTGTTCACCCTGTCACGATCCGACCGGCATCGGGTGGCCGCGCGTCTCAGTGACGCCAGCCGGCTCGGCTTCGCTGTGCAGCTTGCCTTGCTGCGCCATCCCGGCACCGTGCTCGCCAACCTGGACCAGTCGCCCGAGCCGCTGGTGATCTGGCTGGCCACTCAGCTCGGCATCCCGGCGGCAGCCTTCGCTGATTATGCCCGTCGCCCGCAGACCATGACCGATCATGCGCGCCGGCTCGCCATGACCTTGGGGTTACGCGCGCCGGTGACCGCCGATTTGGCGCTCATGATCGAGGCTGCGGCGCAAGCTGCCTGGGCGACCGACCGCGGACAGCCGATCGTCGCGGCGGTGATTGCGGCGTTGCGCACCGCCGGGATCATCCTGCCACCGCCTGCGGTAATCGAACGCGCTGCCATTGCCGGCCGGGCACGGGCCCGCAAGCGCGTAACCGATGCGCTGCTCGCCGGCGTGACCGAAGAACAGCTCGGCAAGCTGGATCGATTGCTTGTCCTGGACGGTTCGGTCGGCATGTCCGCGTTCGCTTGGCTCAAGGCGATGCCGATCGCACCCAAGGCGGATCACGTCGGCGAACTGCTCGATCGGCTGCGCCGCGTTCGGGAGATCGGACTGCCTCCCGACATATCCGAGCGTGTCGCGACGGAGCGGCTGAGACAATTCGTGCGCGAAGGATATACTGCGGACGCCCATCAACTCGGCCGCTACACGGCACACCGACGGCGGGCAATCCTCGTTGCCACAACGGCCGATTTGGAAAGCTGCCTGACGGACGCGGTGCTGGACATGGCCGACAAGCTGATCGGCGGCATGTTCGCCAAAGCGCGCAACGCCACGCGGCAGCGTTATGTCTCCAGCGCTGCGGACATCGGCCGGCTGATGCTCTTGTTCCACGGCACGATCGAGGCGCTCGTGGCCGCGCAGAAAAACGACACCGACGCCTTCGAGGCGGTCGACGATGCGGTCGGATGGCCAAAGTTGCTGCATGTGCGCCAGGACGTGCGGGCGCTGGCTGGCCTCGCCAGCGAAGACCCTCTGGTTCCCGCCGCTGATCGCTGGAAGACGCTGCACAAATTCGCACCCGCGCTGATCGCGGCGCTGGAGTTTCGGGCCGCGCGCGCCAACGATCCGATGCTGGCCGCTTTGAAACTGCTGCGTGATCTGAGCCAATCGGGCAAGCGCGAGATACCTCCGGATGCGCCGATGCCGTTCCGCAAGGCGTGGCGAAAACTGATATTGCAGGGCGACCAGCCCAACCGCCGGCTCTACGAAACCGCCGTTCTGGCAACGCTGCGCGACAAGTTGCGCTCGGGAGATGTTTGGGTCGAGCGTTCCGCCAATTACCGCCGCTTCGACAGCTATCTGCTGCCGCCAGCAGCGGTGCCGAAAGTGGTGGCGGAGCTTGGATTGCCGGCATCGGCGGATGAATGGCTGGCCACCCGCAGACAGGAACTGGATCAACGGCTCAGACGCTTCGCGGAGAGCCTGCGACGCAGCACGCTTGAGGGTGTCGAAATGCGCGACGGGCAACTGCACATCACGCCGGTCAAGGCGTCCGCGCCGCCCGATGCCCGCAGCTTCGCCGACCGGGTCGACGCATTGCTGCCAGCCGTGCGCATCACCGAACTGCTGCACGATGTGAACCGGGCGACCGGCTTCGTGTCTGCCTTCACCAACATGCGCACAGGCGAGCGTTGCGACGATGACAGCGCGCTTCTTGCCGCCGTTCTGGCCGATGCAACCAATCTCGGTCTTGGCCGTATGGCCGCCGCCAGCCGCGGCGTCACCCGCGACAAGCTGATCTGGACCGCCGACGCCTATACGCGTCCGGAGACCTACGCGGCGGCACTCGCCAGGATTATCGACGCGCATCACCGGCTGCCAATCGCAGCCACATGGGGCGATGGCACGACATCGTCCTCGGACCGGCAGTTCTTCCGCTCCGCCAAGCGCGGCGATGCCGCCGGCGACGTGAACGCGCGCTACGGCCAGGACCCGGGCCTGGGTTTCTACACGCACGTCTCCGACCAGCACGGCCCCTACAGCGTGCGCGTCATGTCGGCGACCAGCCACGAAGCCCCTTACGTGCTCGATGGATTGCTGCATCACGGCTCCGGCCTGCGGATCGGCACGCACTACGTCGATACCGGCGGTGCATCGGACCATGTGTTCATCCTCTGCGCCATGCTCGGCTTTCGGTTCTGCCCACGGCTGCGCGATTTTCCCGATCGCAAATTCGCCGCTTTCGATCCCGCGTCCGCCTACGGCGAGCTCAGCCCGATCATCGGCCGCCGCATCAAGGAAGATGTCATCCGCGAGCACTGGGACGACATCCTGCGCCTGGTCGCATCGCTGAAGGTCGGCACCGTGTTGCCCTCCGCGATGCTCAAGCGTCTGGCCGCCTTCCAGCGCCAGAACCAGCTCGATCTCGCCTTGCAGGAACTCGGACGCATCGAGCGGTCCCTGTTCATGCTGGACTGGCTCGAATCACCGCAGCTCAGGCAACATTGCCAAGCCGGCTTGAACAAAAGCGAGCAGCGTCACGTCCTGGCCCAGGTGATCTGTACCTTCAAGCAGGGGCGTATCGCCGACCGTGGCCACGAGGCGCAGCAGTTCCGAGCCTCAGGTCTCAATCTGGTGATCGCGGCAATCGTCTACTGGAACTCGACCTACATCGCCGACGCCATTGCGCATCTCCGCGCTCGTGGGCAGCCCGTGCCACAGGCACTCCTCGCGCACACCTCGCCACTCACCTGGGAGCACATCGGATTCTCCGGCGATTTCCTGTGGGATCAGGCCGCCGCATCCGCAGGGCGCCGCCGGCAACTCAATCTCCGCCGCCCAAGAGCCGCCGCATGACCCAGGTTCTCGAGACGTTCACCCACCGCGTTGTCTATCTGACAACCGACGCTATGCCCTCCTGATGGCGCGCAGCCTCGCCGAGGATTTCGGCGTCGCAGCCCGCTGGGTCGAGCCGGACTCGGCCACCACCTGGGACAATGCCGTGCTCAGCGCCCGCATCCTGCGGGCGGAGGGGATCGGCGCGGTCGTCGTGGTGACGCACGCATGGCACATGCGGCGCGCCCTGATCGCGTTCCGCGCGGCGGGGCTGGTGGCGGTGCCGGCGCCGTTGCTGGCGGAGCACGCGCCGCGCCTGACGGCGGGCAGCTTCGTCCCGCGCATCGCCGCGTGGCAGCGCAGCTACCTGGCGCTGCACGAATGGATCGGCTGCGCCTGGTACGCGTGGCTGTCGTAGAACATGGAACGCGGCGGAGCGGACGGAGAGCATGGGCGGTTGCGGGCAACGGACACCGAGGGCGGCGTGAGCGGGTTTTTGATCACCGGGGGCGCGGGCTTCATCGGATCGCATCTCGCCGACGCCCTGCTGCGCGCGGGCCATCGCGTGCGGGTGCTGGACGATTTCTCCACCGGCCGGCGCGGCAACCTCGATGCGCGCTGCGAGGTGGTGGTGGGCGACGTGGCCGATCCGGCGACCGTGCGCGCAGCGTTGGACGGGCTGGACGGCTGCTTCCACCTCGCCGCCGTCGCCTCCGTCGCGCGCGGCAACGAGGACTGGCTGGGCACGCACCGGATCAACCAGACCGGCACCGTCGCCGTGCTGGACGCGGCGCGGACGGAAGGCGGCGCGGGCAAGCGGTTGCCAGTGGTCTATGCGTCCTCGGCCGCCGTGTACGGCGATCTCGGGGAGCAGGTGGCCCGCGAATCGGTGCGGCCGGCGCCGCTGACGGCCTACGGCGCCGACAAGCTCGGCTCGGAACTGCACGCGGCGGTCGCGTGGCGGGTGCATGGCGTGCCGACGCTGGGGCTGCGCTTCTTCAACGTGTACGGCCCGCGCCAGGACCCGGACTCGCCGTACAGCGGCGTGGTCTCGATCTTCGCCGGCCGGCTCGCCGGCGGCGCGCCGGTCGTCGTGCATGGCCAGGGCACGCAAATCCGCGACTTCGTGTTCGTGGCCGACGCGGTGGCGCATCTGCTCGCCGCCATGCGGCATCTGGGGGCGGCGGGCGGGGGCGATGTGCTGAATGTCTGCACCGGGGCCGGCATTTCCGTGCTGGACCTCATGCGGACGCTGGCGGACTTGCTCGGCCGGGTGCCGGATGTGCGGCACGGGCCGGCGCGCGCGGGCGACATCGCGCACTCGATCGGCGACCCGGCGGCCGCCATCGACCGCCTCGGCCTGCGCGCCGGGACACCCTTGGCCGAGGGGCTGGCGGCGACGCTGGCCG
>CAJCJG010000088.1 GCA_903970625.1 Solirubrobacterales bacterium 70-9
GGAGCGGCGGCCTGCCCCACCTCTCCCCGGCCATCTCCGCCCCAACGGGGCGGAGAGGGAGGAGAAGAGCGCGGACCAGTTTCGTCTTATGTCAGCGCCCATGGGCCTTCGCCGGAATGACGGATTGGAAGCTTTACCGGGGCGCTCCGCGCGCGGAAGATGGCGCTTTGCCGCAGGACGCCCCGATGCTCCGCAACCTCGATGCCAGCTACTACGTCGATCCCGCGCTGCACGAACGCGAACGGGCCGCGATCTTTCGCACCCACTGGCATCTGCTGGGGCCGGCGTCGCAAGTGGCGGAGCCGGGCCAGTATGTCGCCGCCGAACTCGCGGGCGAAAAACTGTTCGCCCTGCGCGGGCGGGACGGCGCGTTGCGTGCCTTCCGCAACGTCTGCCCGCATCGCGGCGCGCGGCTGCTGGAGGAAGGCGCCGGCCGGTGCGACACGCTGCGCTGCCCCTATCACATGTGGCTGTTCGACGAGACCGGCCGCCTGCGCCGAACCCCTTGGTTCGGCGAAGATGCATCGTTCGACACTGCCGACTGGCCGCTGACGCCGGCCTCGGTCGCGGTCTGGCGCGGCCTGTTGTTCGTCTCCGCCGCCCCGGAACTCTCGCTCGCGGAGCAGCTCGGCGATTTGCCGGAAGAAGTCGCCGACTATCCGCTGGAAACTTTTGTCCCCGTCGCCTCGCACCGGTTCGAGATGCGGTGCAACTGGAAGACGTACACGGACAATTTCGTCGAAGGCTACCATGTGCCGGGCATCCACCCCGCATTCGCCGCCGTGATCGACTTTGCGGGGTTCGAGACGGTGGCGCAGAACAACATGGTGCGGATGACGGCGCCGCAGAAAGGCGGTTCGATCTACGGCGGCAAATGGCTGTGGATGTGGCCGAACTGGACGCTATCCGTGTTTCCCGGTGGCATGAACATCAGCCGCATCAATCCGCTCGCGGTCGATTTGACGGAACAAATCTACCATTTCCTGTTCGCCGACATCTCGCCCGAGACCGAGGCCGAGCGGACCCGCACCATCGAGACCAATTGCGCCATCGTGCGCGAAGATTTCGGCATCTGCGAGCACACCCAACGCAACCTCGCCTCCGGCGCCTACCGCCCGGGGCCGCTGAGCCCGAAGCATGAGCAGGGGGTGGCGTGGTTCCAGGCGCGGGTGGCGGCCGCGCTGGCGCAGAAGGTCGCGCGGGCGGCGGAGTAGGCCGGACGCCGCCACGATGCCGGCCGGCCGATCCCGTTTTTTGCTTGCCCAGCCATCGTCATAAATACTAACATGATGGCGTGAAAAACACCCCCATCCTCTCCCCGGCAGATCGGTTCAACGCCTTCCTGTTGATGCTGATCCAGGCCATTGTCGCCCAGTCCGGAGGAAAACTCCCGGCGCCGCTGGTCGCGATGATCGAGGCGCAGTTCCGGCGCATGGGCGAAGATTTTGCCCGCCTCGCCGCCAGCGTCGAGACAGGGGAAGTTCCGTCCCGCCGGGAGCGCCGACCCGGACTCTCTCAAAACGTGGCCCAAAAACTCCCTCTCCCCTTGTGGGAGAGGGCAGGGGAGAGGGGTCGTCCCGCCCGGAAACCGGAACCCCAAACACCCCTCGCCCAGCCCTCTCCCACAAGAGGAGAGGGCTTAAGAACAGCGCGCGGCCCGCCAAAAAATTCAGCCCGCTACAAGCCCTAGTCTTGGCACGTCCATAATGTTCCGTAATCGTAACATTCCTACCGCTCCCCCACCGCCGGCAACCACACCGAAAACGTCGATCCCCTGCCCTCCTCGCTGTCGATGACCAATTGACCTCGGTGCCGGTTGACGATGTGCTTCACGATGGCCAGCCCCAGCCCGGTGCCGCCGGCCGTGCGGGAGCGGCCCTTGTCCACGCGATAGAACCGCTCTGTCAGGCGCGGCACATGCGCTTTCGCGATGCCGGGGCCGGTGTCGCTGACGGCGATCACCACGCCGGGGCGGCTCGGCCAGCGGCCCGGTTGGGCCAGCGTCGCCACCACCCGCACCCGGCCCCCCGCGCCGCCGTATTTCACCGCGTTGTCGATCAGGTTTTGCAGCACCTGTTCCAGTTGATCCTCGTCCGCCAGCACCGGCGGCAGGCCCTCGGCGAGTTCGAGATCCAGGTGAACCTCCCGCGCCAGCACCCGCGGCTCGAACGCGGCGGCGATACGGCGGGTCACGTCGGCCACATCCACCCGCTCGCTCGGCGGCTGATGCTCGGTCAGTTCGATCCGCGACAGGCTCAACAGATCGTCGATCAGCCGGTTCATCCGCTCCGCCTGCTCGGCCATGATGCCGAGGAAGCGTTGCTGCGCGGGAAAATCGTCGGCGGCGGGGCCGCGCAGCGTGTCGATGAACCCGATCAGACTGGCCAGTGGCGTGCGCAGTTCGTGGCTGGCATTGGCCACGAAATCGGCCCGCATCCGCTCCACCATCCGCTCGCGCGTGCGGTCCGACAGCACCAGGATCGCGCGGCCGCCATCGGCCAGCGGCGGGTCCATCAGCAGCACGCTGGCGCGCACCTCGCGCGGCACCGGCACTCGCAGCGTCAGGTCCGCCGTCTCCGACGTGCCGTTGGCAAACGCGCGGTCGATGGCCGTGCGCAGCGCCGGATTGCGCAGCACCGCGGCAATCTCCCCTCCGAAATCGGCCCGCGCGGCCTTGTTGGCGCGACGCACCGCCCGGTCCGGCCCCAGCACCAGCAGCGGGTCGGGCAGCCGGTCCACGATCGTCTCGGTGGCGTGCAGCAGATGCTCCACCTGCGCGGCGCGCGCCGCCAGCGTGCGGGCGAGGCGTTCGATGGCCCGCGTGATGCGCTCCACCGGCGGCAGCCGGGGGGCACCGGCGGACTGCGCGAGCGC
This sequence comes from Solirubrobacterales bacterium 70-9, assembly GCA_903970625.1. GTDB lineage: Bacteria > Pseudomonadota > Alphaproteobacteria > Acetobacterales > Acetobacteraceae > CAJCJG01. The sequence goes on from CAJCJG010000088.1 coordinate 2,875, forward strand.
CTCGCTATTCTCCATCACCGCATGCCGCAGCGTCCCCGTCAGCCGCTCGATGTCCCACACCCACACCAGCGACAGGGCGGCCCCCGCGATCAGCACGGCGGCGAGGCCGAGAAGCGCGAAGCCGGCGGACGCCTCGCCGGTCACGATCAGCAGCAGCAGCACCGAAGCCGGCACCGCGCTGATGGCGGCGAAGGTGCCGAGCAGCAGACCCGAGCGCACGATGTTACGTCAAATCCCCGGCGCCGCGAGGTCGGTCGGTGCCGGATCGACGATGGTGGGGCCGCCGCGCTGGATCTCGAACACGGCGAGGCCGCGCCGCACCGTGCCGTCCGGCTGCAAGGCCAGCACGCCGTCCACCCCGGCGAATCCCTCCGGCCGGCAGATGGAGGCGACCGAGAAGCCGCCGGGCAGCCCCGCCAGCACGCGGGCGATGGCGGCGGCATCGTAGGCGAAGTCGGCAAGGCCGGGAGCGGGGGCGCCGTACTTGGCCTGATATTGCTGGTCGAACGCGACGCGGGCGGCGGGGTCCGGCGCCGCGTACCAAGCACCGGTCAGGTCCGCCCCGCCGCGCATGGGGGCCGAGGCCCACAGCGACGGCCCGAGCAGCCGCACCTCCGGCGCGTCGATGTCGTAGTAGCCGAGGAACGTCGCCGCCCAGGCCAGCTTGTCGCCGGTGTCGGCCATCAACAGGGCATCGAACGGGGCGGGCGGGATACCTTCGCGGGACAGTTCGGCGGCTTCCTTGCGGCCGGCGGCGGTATGGGCGGCGCGCGCGGCCTTGATCCGCGCCTCGATCGGCCCGCGCCGGCTGGCGTAGCCCGAGATGTCGCGGATGGTCGAGGCGATGTTGTTGTTGCTGCCATCGTGGATATGGATGTCGGGCGGCGGCGCCCCGGCGGCGGTCAGGGCCTGAGACAGGGCGGTGCCCATGGCGGTGCCGAATTCGCCCGGCGGCAGCAGGGCGGCGAAGCGGGTCTTGCCCTGCGCGATCAG
>CAJCJG010000089.1 GCA_903970625.1 Solirubrobacterales bacterium 70-9
CCCGCCAGTCTTGTGGTATGATATTACCGCTGGAAAATCCCTTGACGCGGCGTGGCAACACCGGGATAACCCGCCGCTTGTTTCATACGCCCGGTGGGGACCCATGTTGAAGACGACCCAATCGCTCAAGCCTGCGGAGGTGAACAAAGGCTGGGTGCTGATCGACGCCGAAGGGGTCGTGCTCGGCCGCCTCGCCGCCGTGATCGCCCAGCGTTTGCGCGGGAAGCACAAGCCGCAATTCACCCCGCATGTCGATTGCGGCGACAATGTCGTCGTCATCAACGCGCAAAAGGTCAAAGTGACCGGCAAGAAGGCCGAGCAGGCGGTGCTGTACTGGCACACCGGCTTTGCGGGCGGCATCAAGGGCCGCTCGATCGGCCAGCGGCTGGCGAGCGCGCATCCGGAGCGGGTGCTGGAAAAGGCCGTGGAGCGCATGATCACGCGCGGGCCGTTGCAGCGCGCCCAGATGAAGCATCTGCACGTCTATGCCGGCCCCGCCCACCCGCATGACGGCCAGAAGCCGGCGGTGCTGGATGTCGGTGCCATGAACCCGAAGAACCGGAGGGGCTGAGCCGATGTCCGCAACACAGACCCGCACGTTCGCCGACCTGAAAGACCTCGCGGTCGCCTCGGCGCTGCCGACGGACAAGCCGAAGCGCGAGCCGAAGCGCGATGCGTGGGGCCGCAGCTACGCGACCGGGCGGCGCAAGAACGCCGTGGCGCGCGTGTGGATCAAGCCCGGCAAGGGCGAGATTCTCGTCAACGGCAAGCGTGTCGGCCAGTATTTCGCGCGCCCCGTGCTGCGGATGCTGCTGACGCAGCCGTTCCTGGTGGCGGATCGCTACAACCAGTTCGACGTCTATTGCACGGTGGTCGGCGGCGGCCTGTCCGGGCAGGCGGGCGCGGTGCGGCACGGCATCAGCCGGGCGCTGACGCACTACGAGCCGGACCTGCGCGGCATCCTAAAGGTCGCCGGCTTCCTGACGCGCGACAGCCGCGTGGTGGAACGCAAGAAATACGGCCGGGCGAAAGCGCGACGCAGCTTCCAGTTCAGCAAGCGGTAAGGTTTGCCGGTTGGACGGCCCGCGGGGGATCGGGGCAGCCCGGTCCCCTTTTTCGTGTCAGGCGAGGAGGGCGAGGGCGCGCGGGCCGATGCCTCCGGCTGCGTCGAAGGCGGCGACGACTTCGACAGTGCCGAGTGTCGCGCCGTCCGCCATGTCCTCGCTGATGACCGCGGTGCAGCCGGCCGCGCCGGTGGTGGCCAGCAATAGGGCGTCGTAGAACTGGAAACGGCCGGCATTGCTGGCGTTGATGGCCGCCAACATGTCGGCTGGCGCGGCTTGCACGATCGGGAACAGCGTCATCCATGTCCGAACCAGCTCGGTGGCGCGGAGTCGTGCGACGATCCGCTTTCGCGTGACGACGTGGAAGAATTCCCCGATTGCCTGGAGCGTCAGCGTGCAGTCCGCCTGCGCCGCAAGGCCAAGGATCTGCCGAGCCGAGGAGCGCCGTTGCGGGCTAGCTGCATCGACCGAATAGACAAGGACATTGCTGTCGAGGCTGAAGCGCGCCAATGTCACTGCGTCGGGATGCCAATGACTTCGTCGTAGAGTTGTTCGCGCCCGATGTGTTCGATCGGGCCGAAGTCGGCATCTTTCAGCAAGTCGTGCATCGTCGCCAGTGCCGCTTGCTGTTCCGGCGTGAGCTTCCGCCGACCGTCCGGCCGCATTTCGGGCACTATACGCGCCACCGCGACGCCGTTTCGGGTGACGACGAACTCCTTGCCGCCCTCGACATCTCGCAGAAGGCGGGAGAAATGGTGATTGGCGTCACGCGCGGTGATTGTCTCGATCATCTGGGGACTGCCATTTATGTCCCACGTCACGTAGGACGGAGCGCCCCGCCTCGCAAGGAGGATGCGCAGCACCTTGCATCCGCTTCGCCATCGCGCGACATCTGGCGCCTGCGACGGAGGGCGGCATGGCCGAGATGCGGGTGTTTATCGACGGCGAGGCTGGCACGACCGGTCTGGGCATCCGCGACCGCCTGCGCACCATGCCGCAGATCGAACGTCTGACGGTGCCGGCGGACCTGCGCAAAGACCCGTCGGCCAAGCGCGATGCCTATGCGGCGGCCGACCTGGTTGTGCTGTGCCTGCCGGACGACGCGGCGCGCGAGGCGGTGGCGATGGCGGCCACGCTCGGCGTGGACGCGCCCAAAATCCTCGATGCCAGCACGGCGCATCGCGTGGCAGCCGGCTGGACCTACGGGTTCGCGGAGTTGCAGCCGGCGCAGGCGCGGTCGATCGCGGAGGCGACGCATGTCGCCAATCCCGGCTGCTATCCGACCGGCGGCATCGCGCTGCTGCGGCCGCTGGTGGCGGCGGGGCTGCTGCCGGCCGACTATCCGGTCACGGTCAACGCCGTCAGCGGCTATTCCGGCGGCGGCAAGACCATGATCGAGACGCATGAGCGCACCGGCGGCCCGGCGTTCGAGTTGTATGGCCTGTCGCTGGAGCACAAGCATGTGCCGGAACTGCAAACCTACGCGAAACTCGCGCGGCGGCCGATCTTCGTGCCTTCGGTCGGGCATTTTCGGCAGGGGATGCTGGTCTCCATTCCGCTGCATCTGGACCTGCTGACCGGCAAGCCGAGCGGGAGCGATCTGCACGACGTTCTCGCCGGCTACTATGCGGGTGCCCAGCAGGTGCGGGTGGTGCCGGCCGGGGATAGGACGCTGGAGCCGGAGGCGTTGAACGACACCGATGTGATGGAACTGCGCGTGTTCGGCAATCCGGCCGCCGGGCAGGCGGTGTTGGTGGCGCGGCTCGACAATCTGGGAAAGGGCGCGTCGGGCGCCGCCGTTCAAAACATCGGACTGATGCTGGGGTTGGGCGAGACAGCCGAGGCCGCGCGGGTGCTGGCGTGAGCGGCCCGCTCTACGCGCTGGATGGCATCGCCCCGCGCATCGCGCCGGACGCATTCGTCGCACCCAGCGCAGCCGTGATCGGCGATGTCGAGATCGGGGCGCAGAGCAGTGTGTGGTTTCACTGCGTCTTGCGCGGCGACAGTAATGTCATCCGCGTCGGCAAGCGGGTGAACATCCAGGACGGCACCATCGTCCACGTCAACGCGGGCGAGGCGTTCCGCACCACGATCGGCGACGACGTGACGATCGGGCATGCGGCCATCATCCATGCTTGCACGCTGCACGACCGGGCGTTCGTCGCCATGGGGGCGACGGTGCTGGATGGCGCGGTGATCGAGGAAGGCGGGGTGCTTGCGGCCGGCGGGCTGCTGCCGCCCGGCAAGCGGATCGGACGGTTCGAACTGTGGCAGGGGTCGCCGGCCAGGCTGGTTCGGGTGCTGGATGCGGAGGAGCGCGCCCGCAAATTCGACGGCACCGGGCCGCATTATGTTGAACTGGCGGCGCGGTTCAGACGTGGGCTGGCCGCGATCTGACGAGACGGGGCCGTTACGTCAGTTCGATCAGGCTGCCCGACGGCGGGCGGCTGCCGGCCACCGTGGTTGCGGCGATTCGAAACAGCGAGGGGTCCGGGATCACGTAGCCTTGTCGGCGGGCCGACAGGATGGTGCGCTCCGCCGCGCCGCTGCTGGTCAATTTGCGGCGTAGTTTCAGCACCAGTTGATCGACGCTGCGGTCGTCGGCGTGCAACGGCCGCTTCAGCGCCACGCGGCCGAGCCAGTCGCGCGAGACCGGGGCGCCATCGGCGTCCAGCAAGGTTTCCAGGGCGGTGAATTCGGCTTCGCTCAGCGGCGTCTGCTCGCCGCGCAGGCCGATCAGGCAGCGGTGCGCCTGATCGAGCACGATTTGCCCCGCAACACCGGCGGCGGCGGAGGGCGCGGCCGCGCCGAGCGGCCGGACATCGATGCGGGTCAGCCGGCGGTAGAGTGCGCGGATACGGGCGGCCAGTTCGCGCATCGCCACGGGCTTGACCAGATAATCGTCCGCGCCACGATCCAGCCCTTCGACCCGGGCCGTCTCGTCGCCATTGGCCGTCACGACGATCAGCCCGCAATCGGCATCGCGTGCGAACCGCTCGATCAGATCGAGGCCGTTCATGTCCGGCAATTGCAAGTCCAACAGCACGATATCGGGATGGAAGACGGCCTTGCGCGCCACCGCGTCCAACCCCGTGGCCGCCAGTTCCACCGCCATATCAGCCGACCGCAGCGCCGATGCCACCGCCGCCGCAACCGGCACGATGTCCTCCACGATCAGCACGCGGGGCTGAACGCGGGTGTCGGCTGTACTCAGGAGCGTGGAAGTGTCCATACTTGACGAAAGATGCCTGCGGTTTGCGTTGGTTTCAATCGGGGAAGTGAAAGGGATGGTAACACAACCTCATAATTCTCGATGAGTTATCGGATTGAGAGCAGTCCGAACGTCCTCGCCGCCATCACAGACCCGCGAGCGCCCGCCATTCGGCTTCGGTCAGCGTTCGCACGCCCAGGTCCGCCGCCCTTTTCGCCTTCGAGCCGGCATCTTCGCCGACGACGACGAGGTCCGTGCGTTTGGACACGCTGTCGCTCACCTTCGCCCCCAACCGTTCCGCCATAGCCTTCGCTTCCGGCCGCGACATGGTCGCGAGGCTGCCGGTGAAGACGATCAGCTTGCCGGCGAGTTCGCCTTCCGCCGCCGCCGGCGGGGCGGCGTCCTCGATCTCCAGCAACGCCCCTTCCAGCGCGTCGATGACGGCCATATTGCGCGGTTCGGCGAAGAACTCCACCAGTTCCTCGGCGATCGCCTGCCCGATGCCGATGATGCCGGACAGGTCGATCCGCGCCTCCGACCCGATTGCCACCGCCGCACTCATCTGTGCCCGCCAGTTGGCGAAGCTGCCGTAGTGTCTGGCCAACAGCTTCGCATTGGCCTCGCCGATCCGCCGTATGCCGAGCGCGTAGATGAAGCGGGCCAGCGGAATGCGTCGCCGGGCCTCGATGGCGCGCGACAGGTTGCGGGCGGACAGCTCGCCCCAGCCCTCGCGCGCGGCGATATCGGCTTCGTGCGCCGGCAGGGCAAAAATGTCGGCAGGGCCGCGAAGCAGGCCGGCGGCGTGGAATTCGCGGACGGTCTTCTCCCCCAGCCCGTCGATGTCGAACGCGGCGCGGGAGACGAAATGGACGAGTCGCTCCTCCACCTGCGCGGCACAGATCAGGCCACCGGTGCAGCGTTTGACGACTTCGCCGGGCGGGCGCACGGCGGCGCTGCCGCAGACCGGGCACATGTCCGGAAACACGTAGGGAACGGTGCCCTCCGGCCGGTTTTCCAGCACGACGGAGACGATCTGTGGGATCACGTCGCCCGCGCGTTGCAGCACCACCGTGTCGCCGACGCGGACATCCTTGCGGGCAATCTCGTCCTCGTTGTGCAAGGTCGCGCGCGTGACCAGCACGCCACCGACATTGACCGGTTGCAATTGCGCGACCGGGGTCAGGGCGCCGGTGCGGCCGACCTGAATCCCGATGTCCTGCAAGATGGTGGTGGCCCGCTCGGCGGGGAATTTCCAGGCGATGGCCCAGCGCGGTTCGCGGCCGACATAGCCCAGGCGTTCCTGCAAGCTCAAATCGTCGAGCTTATACACCACGCCGTCGATGTCGTAGGGCAGGCCAGCGCGGGCGGCGCCGATTTTCGCCTGAAAGGCTGCCGCGTCGCCCTCGGTTGCCAGCAGTTCAGAGAGCGGGTTGACCGAAAAGCCCCACGCCTTCAGCCGCTCCAGGTAGCCCCAGTGCGTGCTGGCGACACGGGTGCTCGCCTGCCCCATCGCGTAGGCGAACAGGGACAGGCGGCGGCTGGCGGTGATGCGGGAATCCAACTGTCGCAGGCTGCCGGCGGCGGCGTTGCGGGGGTTTGCGAAAATTTTTCCGCCGGCCGCCTCCTGGGCCGCGTTCAGCGCCAAAAAATCGGCCTTGGTCATAAAAACTTCGCCGCGAATTTCGATGCGGGCCGGGGCTTCGCCGTGCAGGCGGTTCGGCACCGCGTCCATCGTGCGCAGATTGGCGGTGACGTCCTCGCCCTCGCTGCCGTCGCCGCGCGTGGCGCCGCGCACGAATTTTCCCTCGTCGTAGGTCAGGCTGATCGAGAGACCGTCGATCTTCGGCTCGGCTACGAAGGCGAGCGCGTCCTTCAGCCCGAGGAAGCGGCGGGCGCGGTCGCAGAACTCGGCGAAATCGTCGGGCGCGAAGGCGTTGCCGAGCGAGAGCATCGGCACCTGATGCCGCACTTTGGCGAATCCGCCGCCGGGGGCGGCGCCGACGCGGTTGCTGGGCGAGTCGGCCCGTGTCAGGTGCGGGAAGCGGGCCTCGATCTCGGCGTTGCGGCGGCGCAGCGCGTCGTACTCGGCGTCGGTGAGGTCGGGGGCGTCGCGTTCGTGGTAGGCGCGGTCGGCGGCGGCGATATTTTCCGCCAGTTGCGCCAGTTCGGCGGCGGCTTCTGCGTCGGTGAGGTCGGAGACAGGTTTCATGCCGCCCCCAACAAGCTGTCGGCGGCGGCGCGGGCGGCTTCGGTGACGGTTTCGCCGGCCAGCATGCGGGCGATTTCTTCGCGCCGCGCGCGGCCGTCCAGCGGGTCCACGCTGGTTTCGGCGCGGCCGGAGCCGGCGGATTTGGCGACGCGGAGGTGGGCGGCGCCGCGCGCGGCGACCTGCGGGCTATGCGTGACCAGCAGCACCTGCACTTGTTCGGCCACACGGGCGAGGCGGTCGCCCACGGCGGCGGCGGTGGCGCCGCCGATGCCGGAATCGACTTCGTCGAACACCATGGTCGGGACCGGCGACGAACCGGCCAAGACCACTTTGAGGGCCAGCAGCAGGCGGGACAACTCGCCGCCGGAGGCGACGCGGCCGAGGGGGCCGGGCTCCTGGCCGGGGTTGGTGGCGATCAAAAACCGCACCTGATCGGCGCCCTGCGCGCCCCAGTCGGATTCGGGCAGGGGCAAAATATCGATGACGAAGCGGGCGCGTTCCAGCTTCAGCGGGGGCAGTTCACGGGCGATGGCGCGGTCCAGGCGGGTGGCAGCGTCGCGGCGGACGGTGGAGAGGTCGGCGCAGGCGGTGGCGTAGGCGGCGCGGGCGGTGGCGGCGGCGCGGCGCAGGCCGGCGATTTCGGCCTCACCGGTTTCGATGGCGGCGAGGCGGGCGCGCATGGCTGCGAGCAAAGCGGGCAACTCGGCGACGGCGACGCCGTGCTTGCGGGCGGCGGCGCGGAGTGCGAACAGCCGCTCCTCGGTGCGTTCCAGCAGGCGCGGATCGGCCTGCGCGCCGTCGCTGAGGCGACCGAGCAGCGTTTCCGCCTCCGCCAATGCCGTTTCCGCCTGTTCCAGCAGCGCCAGGACGGGGGTGGCGGCGCCGTCCCCGTCCGGGCCGATCAGGCGTTGCAGCGCGCGGCCGGCGGCGCGCAGGGACGCAGCAGGGCTGCCGGAGCGGCGGTCGCGCGGCGTCAGTTCCGAGAGTGCGGAGGCGAAGGCCTCGGCCCGTTTCTCGTCCTGTTGCAGGCGTTGCCGTTCCTCGGCGAGCGTGGCTTCCTCGCCCGGATGCGGCGCGAGGGCCGACAGGTCTTCGACGGCGTGGCGCAAGAAATCCTGGTCGCGCAGCGCGGCTTCGATGGCCGCCTGCGCGTCCGACAGGGCGCGGGCGGCGTCGCGCCAGGCGCGATGGCGGACGGCGACGGTTTCGCGCAGCGGCGCCGGCACACCGTAGGCGTCGAGCAACGCGGTGTGGCCGGCGGGGTCGGCCAAGCCCATCTGGTCGTGCTGGCCCTGCACCTCGACCAGCAGGGCGCCGACGCGGCGCAACAGGGCGGCGCCGACCGGGGCGTCGTTGGCGAAGGCGCGGGATTTGCCGTCGCGGGTCAGGACACGGCGCAGCACGATCTCGTCCTCGGCCTCGATGCCCTGGTCGGCGAGCAGCGCGAAGGCCGGGTGGTGGGGCGGCGGCGCGAACACGGCGGCGACGCTGGCCTGTTCGACGCCGGAGCGGACCAGCCCCGACTCGGCGCGGGCGCCGAGGGCGAGGCCGAGACTGTCGAGCAGGATGGATTTTCCGGCGCCGGTCTCGCCGGTCAGCACCGTCAGGCCGGGGCCGAAAATAAGGTCCAGCCGCTCGATCAGCACCACGTCGCGGATCGAGAGCGCGGTGAGCATCGGATGGCCCGGCGGCTCAGAAAATCCAGCCGAAGGCGCGGCCGAGGAAGCCCGGGCTGTTGTCGCCGCCCTTGACCGGCTCGCCCTTGGCGGCGCCGTCGGCGATCAACTGGTTGTAGCTGTCCACGTACCATTCGCTGCCGGGATAGTTGTGCCCGAGGACGGCGGCCGTGTGCCGCGCCTCCTCCGTCAGGCCGAGCAGCAGGTAGATCTCCGTCAGCCGGTGCAGGGCTTCCGGGACGTGGTTGGTGGTCTGGAATTCGTCCACGACTTTCTGGAAGCGGCCGATGGCGGCGGTGTACAGGTGCTGCTTCTCGTACCAGCGGCCGACCTCCATCTCCTTGCCGGCGAGATGGTCGCGCGCGAGGTCGATCTTCAGGCGGGCGTCGCGGCCATAGGCGCTGTCGGGAAAGCGGTTCACCACCTCCTGCAACGCGCCCATCGCCTCCTGCGTGCCTTTCTGGTCGCGCGAGATGTCGGCGATCTGCTCGTAGTAGCAGAGGGCGCGCAGATAGTACGCGTAGGCGATGTCGCGGTGCGCCGGATGCAACTGGATGAAGCGGTCGAGCGTGCCGACCGCATCGGTGTATTTGTTTTCCAGGTACTGGGTGTAGCCTTGCATCAGCTCGGCGTTCACGGCCCAGGATGAATAGGGGTAATATTGCTCCACCGCGTCGAACTGCTTGACCGCGACGTTGTAGCGATGCCCCGTCAGCGCATCGACGCCGCGATTGTACAGTTCCTCCACGGGCACGGTGGAGAGATCTTCCTTGGCGTCGGGCTTGTCGCCGCCGCCGAAGATCGAATCGAAGGTCGAGCACCCGCCCAGCAGGAGCAGCGAGGCGAGTGCCATGAGGCGAAGAGTCTGCAATTCTGTCACCGAGCGATTCACGCAAGGGTTATAGCACTGCCGCGCGAAGCGTCGAAGCCCACCGCGTCGCAAGGCTGCCTCTTCGGATATCCGATTTTATCCGGAATAGAAGTATTGAGGGCCTGCCAGGATGGTTGCTTCGTCGAGGCCCTACCCAAATTGCGTGAGCAGACTTCTCAGGCGACGGCCTTGACGCGCTCGCGCGGGCGGACGGTTGCGGCGGGGCGGGGAAGCGCTTCGACGGCCGGTTGCAAGCGCCAGTTGGCCTCGTCGGCGAACAGGGCGCACAGCAGGCGGTTGTTCAGGGTGTGGCCGGTGCGGTGGCCGACGAAGCGCGCGCGCAGCGGCGCACCGGCGAGTGCCAGATCCCCCACCGCGTCGAGAAGCTTGTGGCGGACGAATTCGTCACTCATGCGCAGGCCGGCGGGGTTCAGCACTTTTGCGCCGTCCACCACCACGGCATTGTCGAGACTGCCGCCCAGCGCGAGGCCGGCCGCGCGCATCTGGCTGACTTCGCTGGCGAGGGTAAAAGTGCGGGCGCGGGCCAGTTCGGCACGGAACGATTCGGGCGTCAGCCGCAGCGTCAGCGCTTGCCGACCGATGGCCGCCGCATCGAACGCGATGGACATGGCCATGTCGAAGGCCAACGGAAACGGCCGCAATTCGGCAAACGCCTCGCCGTTTTCGACGCGAACGGGGCGCAGCACTTCGATGGCCGGGGCAAATTCGGTCTGTTCGACGATGCCGGCGCAGTCGATCAGGAACAGCGCGCTGGCGGCCGAGCCGTCGTGGATCGGCACTTCCGGGCCGTCCAGTTCGACAATGGCGTTGCTCACGCCGGCACCCGCCAGGGCGGCCATCAAATGTTCGACGGTGCCGACGCGGGCATCGGGCCGATCCGGCAAGCCGAGCACCGTACAGAGACGGGTCTCGATCACATGGTCGAAACGGGCCTGAATATCGACGCCGAGGTCTGTGCGGCGGAACACGATGCCGGTTCCGACCGGCGCCGGCAGCAACTGCACCTGAACGCGCTGCCCTGAGTGCAACCCCACGCCCACACACCCGATGGCCGATTTCAGCGTGCGCTGGATCGTCGGGGCCAGTTGCAGGGGAATGGTCTGGGGCAAGCCGTCCATGAATCCGAATTCTGCCTTGCGTGTGCTGCGTCGCGGGCTGCGACAAACCAAAACTGGCGCGCAATCGCAGGCTTTGCGAGTCAAGCTTTATTTCCGACTATTTCGCTGCAAGTCTTTGATTTTACGACAGATGGTGTCGCGCAGCAGAGCGGCGTTCGCGGCACTGCAACATGGTGCAACAGGTCTCCCGGCATACGAACGCCCCCACCGTTGCCGGCGGGGGCGTTCCGACTTTCGTGCTGCCATAGACCCCGGCCTTCGCGGGGTGACGAGTCGTTCCTTGATAAGTCCTCGGACCTCTCGAAACAGACGTTACGACGACTGGCGGCGCAGGAAGGCGGGGATGTCGATGGCCCCTTCCTCGCCCGATGCTTGCCGGACGCTGGCGCGGGGCGGTTCGCGAACCTCCTGCGTCTCCGTCCGATAGGCTGGCTGCGGCGGCGGCGCGGGCGGGGCTTCCGCCTGATGGCCACGGAACGCGCCAGTGACGCGGCCGAACAGGCTGGGCCGTGGGGGCTGCGCCTGCGGCGGGGCCGGCGGCGGCTCGGCAAACAGAGTCGCGCTGCGGCCAGGAATGCGCGGCTCGACCGGGCGCTGCGCGA